>NZ_LMDO01000025.1:108929-123669 GCF_001425105.1 Pseudomonas sp. Root401
CGCGGGCAAGCCCGCTCCCACACTGGATCTTCAGTGGGCAAGAAACTTGTGTTCGGCACAGCTTCCTCTGTGGGAGCAAAGCTTGCTCGCGATAGCGGTGGGTCAGYTTGCCWGGATGTTGGATGTGCCGACCTCTTCGCGGGCAAGCCTTGCTCCCACACTGGATCTTCAGTGGRCAAGAAACTTGTGTTCGGCACAGCTTCCTCTGTGGGAGCAAAGCTTGCTCGCGATAGCGGTGGGTCAGTTTGCCAGGATGTTGGATGTGCCGACCTCTTCGCGGCAAGCCCGCTCCCACACTGGATCTTCGGTGGGCAAGAGACTTGTGTTCGGCACAGCTTCCTCTGTGGGAGCAAAGCTTGCTCGCGATAGCGGTGGGTCAGTTTGCCAGGATGTTGGATGTGCCGACCTCTTCGCGGGCAAGCCCGCTCCCACACTGGATCTTCGGTGGGCAAGAGACTTGTGTTCGGCACAGATCCCTCTGTGGGAGCAAAGCTTGCTCGCGATAGCGGCGGGTCATCTTACCTGGATGTTGGACGTGCCGCCGCCATCGCGGGCAAGCCTTGCTCCCACATAGGTTCCCGGCGTTAGTAGGTTTGGAGATAACGCTTATTCGAAACCAATCTGTCGGGTTGTGGCATTTCTGTCTGTTCTGGAGCGTCCTATCTGGTGAACCGGTCTGTTCAGAACTAGATTTTCTTGAGCGCCGTCAGGCCCCGGCTTTATCCGGAAAAGAAGGAAGTGGCTATGAACAAGCTTCTACGCATGATGTTTTTGCTGAAGGTGTTGGTGATGCTGTCCCTGGGCTCCACGGCTGCGTGGGCCGAATGCGATGAGCATGAGAAGCACGCGTCGAGTGGCTCGGTGGTTCAAGGTGAGTTGATGCTGGCCGCGACCGATGCGGATGCAGGTGATCCGGACGATGGCGAGGATGATGATGGTTCGCCAATTGATACGCCGGATGACGATGAGGATGCGGAGGGTGAAGGCGATACCCAGACGTAGATTTCTGACCTGAAGAAAACCCCTCCAGCCCCGACTGAACATCAGTTGGGGCTGGAGGGGTTTTTCATGCCTGATGCATTACCCAGGGCAAGGGTTGAACCTATGGGTGATCAGCCCTCGATCATGCCGCGCCTTCGAGGAACTGCTCGGCGTAATGACACGCCACCTGCCGGTTATCCAGCAAGCGCAAGGCCGGCTCTTCAGTCTTGCAGCGCTCGGTGGCGTACGGGCAGCGCTTGTGGAAGGCGCAGCCGGACGGTGGGTTGAGCGGGTTGGGCAGTTCGCCGACGATCTTGATCTTCGGCTTGTTCGGGTCCGGGTGAATGGTCGGGGTGGCCGACAGCAGCGCTTGGGTGTACGGGTGCAGCGGGCGGCTGTAGATGGACTCGTTGGGGCCCATTTCCACCGGGCGACCGAGGTACATCACCATCACGTCGTCGGCCACGTGTTGCACCACCGCCAGGTTGTGGGAAATGAACACGTAGGCGGTGTTGAATTCCTGCTGCAGGTCCATGAACAGGTTCAGCACCTGGGCCTGGATCGACACGTCCAGCGCCGACGTCGGTTCGTCCGCCACCAGCACCTTGGGTTGCAGCATCATGGCGCGGGCCAGGGCGATGCGCTGGCGCTGGCCACCGGAGAACATGTGCGGGTAGCGCTGGTAATGCTCGGGGCGCAGGCCCACCTGCTTCATCATTGCCTGGACTTTCTCCCGCCGCTCGGTGGCTGACAGGCTGGTGTTGATCAGCAACGGCTCGGCCAGCTGATCACCGATTTTCTGCCGTGGGTTGAGGGACGCGTACGGGCTCTGGAAGACCATCTGCACGTCTTTGCGCAATTGCTTGCGTTCGGCCTTATTGGCGCCGGTCACTTCCTGGCCGGCGATTTTCAGGGAGCCGGAGGACGGCTCTTCGATCAGCGTCAGGGCCCGGGCGAGGGTGGATTTGCCGCAACCGGATTCGCCCACCACGGCCAGGGTCTTGCCGGCTTCCAGTTCGAACGACACACCGTTGAGGGCGCGCACGGTCGCATGGCCCTTGAACATGCCGCGGGACACTTCGTAATGACGGGTCAGGTCACGGGCGGTAAGTACGACGGCCATCACGCCACCTCCTGGTTCAACGGGTAGAAGCAGCGGGCGAGGCTGTTGGATTTCGGATCGAGGGCCGGGCGTTGTTGACGGCAGTTGTCCTGCACGTACGGGCAGCGCGGCGACAGCAGGCAACCTTGCGGACGGTCGTAGCGACCGGGGACGATGCCGGGCAAGGTCGCCAGGCGCTCGGCGCCCATGCTGTGCTCCGGAATCGCCGCCAGCAGCGCTTCGCTGTACGGGTGAGCGGGGATGTCGAACAGTTCGGGCACCTTGCCCACTTCCACGGCCTGGCCGGCGTACATCACGCACACGCGCTGGGCGGTTTCAGCCACCACGGCGAGGTCGTGGGTGATCAGCACCAGGCCCATGTTCTGTTCTTTTTGCAGGGCCAGCAGCAGGTCCATGATCTGCGCCTGGATGGTCACGTCCAGGGCGGTGGTCGGTTCGTCGGCGATCAGCAGCTTCGGCTCGCCGGCAATCGCCATGGCAATCGCCACGCGCTGGCTCATGCCGCCGGACAGTTGATGCGGGTAGGCGTCCATGCGGCTGGCGGCGCCGGGGATCTCGACTTTTTCCAGCAATTCGATGGCGCGCTTGCGGGCGGCCTTGCCGGACATCTTCAGGTGCAGGCGCAGCACTTCTTCGATCTGGAAACCCACGGTGTAGCTGGGGTTGAGCGCGGTCATCGGGTCCTGGAAGACCATCGCCAGGTCCTTGCCGACGATCTGCCGGCGCTGGCGGTTGCTCAGCTTGAGCATGTTCTTGCCGTCGAAGTTCAGCGCGTCGGCGGTGACGATGCCGGGGTGCTCGATCAGCCCCATCAGCGCCATCATGGTCACGGATTTACCCGAGCCCGATTCGCCGACGATGGCCAGGACTTCGCCTTTTTCCACGCTCAGGTCCAGGCCGTCGACCACCGGCACGGCGGTGGCGTCGCCGAAGCGGACGTTGAGATTCTTGATTTCTAGCAGTGACATGGGAATCTCCTCAGGCGGCATTCTTGAGTTTCGGGTCCAGCGCATCGCGCAGCCCGTCGCCCATCAGGTTGATTGCCAGCACGCTGAGCAAAATGGTCAAGCCAGGCAGGCTCACGACCCACCAGGCGCGTTCGATGTAGTCGCGGGCCGAGGCCAGCATGGTGCCCCACTCCGGGGTGGGCGGCTGGACGCCGAGGCCGAGGAAGCCCAGGGCGGCGGCGTCGAGGATCGCCGAAGAAAAGCTCAGCGTCGCCTGGACGATCAGCGGTGCCATGCAGTTGGGCAGCACGGTGATGAACATCAGGCGGGGCAGGCCGGCACCGGCCAGGCGGGCGGCGGTCACGTAGTCGCGGTTCAGTTCGCCCATCACGGCGGCACGGGTCAGGCGCACGTAGGACGGCAGCGAGACGATGGCGATGGCGATCACGGTGTTGATCAGGCCTGGGCCGAGGATGGCGACGATCGCCACGGCCAGCAACAGCGAAGGCAGGGCCAGCATGATGTCCATCAAACGCATGATGGTCGGGCCGAGCAGGCGCGGGAAGAACCCGGCGAACAGCCCCAGCAGGATGCCTGGGATCAGCGACATCACCACCGACGACAAGCCGATCAGCAGCGACAGGCGCGAACCCTGGATCAGGCGCGAGAGCAAGTCGCGGCCCAGTTCGTCGGTGCCCAGCAGGAACTGGATCTGCCCGCCTTCAAGCCACGCCGGCGGCGTCAGCAGGAAGTCACGGTACTGCTCGCTCGGGTCATGGGGCGCGACCCAGGGCGCGAAGATCGCGCAGAACACGATCAAGGTCATGAACAGCAGCCCGGCCACGGCGCCCTTGTTGCGGGAAAACGCCTGCCAGAATTCTTTGTACGGGGACGGGTACAGCAGGCTTTGATCGACTGCTACCGCGGTAGTTGGAGTACTCATGGTCTTGATCTCAGCGCTGGTGACGGATGCGTGGATTGGCAAAGCCGTAGAGGATGTCCACGACGAAGTTGACCAGAATCACCAGGCAGGCGATTAACAGGATGCCGTTCTGCACCACGGGATAGTCCCGGGCGCCGATGGCTTCGATCAGCCACTTGCCGATGCCCGGCCAGGAGAAGATCGTTTCGGTCAGGACCGCACCGGCCAGCAGCGTGCCGACTTGCAGGCCGACCACGGTCAGTACCGGGATCAGCGCGTTGCGCAGGCCGTGCACGAACACCACGCGCGAAGGCGACAGGCCTTTGGCGCGGGCGGTGCGGATGTAGTCTTCGCGCAGCACTTCGAGCATCGAAGAGCGGGTCATGCGGGCGATCACCGCCAGCGGAATGGTGCCCAGCACGATGGCCGGCAGGATCAGGTGGTGCAGCGCATCGAGGAACGCGCCGGGCTCATCGGCCAGCAGCGTGTCGATCAGCATGAAGCCGGTTTTCGGCTCGATGTCGTAGAGCAGGTCGATCCGTCCCGACACCGGCGTCCAGCCCAGGGACACCGAGAAGAACATGATCAGGATCAGGCCCCACCAGAAGATCGGCATCGAATACCCCGCCAGGGAGATGCCCATCACCCCATGGTCGAACAGGGACCCTCGCTTGAGTGCCGCGATCACCCCGGCCAGCAGGCCCAGGATACCGGCGAACAACAGCGCGGCCATGGACAGTTCCAGGGTCGCGGGAAACAGGGAGCTGAACTCGGTCCATACGCTTTCACGGGTACGCAGCGATTCGCCGAGGTCGCCGTGGGCCAGTTTGCCGATGTAGTCCAGGTACTGGGCATACAGCGGTTTGTTGAGGCCAAGGCGTTCCATTGCCTGTGCATGCATTTCGGGATCGACCCGACGTTCGCCCATCATCACTTCCACGGGGTCGCCGGGGATCATGCGAATCAACGCGAAGGTCAGCAAGGTGATGCCGAAGAACGTGGGGATCAATAATCCCAGTCGGCGGGCAATAAAACTAAACATCTTCAGGTGTACCTCATCAGCCGGTTAGGCGTGCCCGGCAGCCCTTGGGTCAAGAGCTGCCGGGCGTTTTCTTATCTACTTCACCTGGGTGGTGGCGAAGTTGTTGGTGGTGAGCGGGCTAATCACGTAGCCCTCTACGTTGTTGCGCATTGCAGTGAACATGCGGGTGTGGGCCATGCTGATCCAGGGTTGATCCTGGTTGAAGATCACCTGGGCCTGTTCATAGAGCCTGGCGCGTTCCTCGGGGTTCACTGTGGCGCGAGCCTGGTCGATCAGTGCCTGGAATTTCTCGTTGCACCAGCGCGCGTAGTTTTCGCCGTTCTTGGCGGCCTCGCAACTGAGCATAGGCGTCAGGAAATTATCCGGGTCGCCGTTGTCGCCCGCCCATCCGGCGGACACCATGTCGTGCTCGCCGTTTTTCGCGCGCTTGAGCATTTCGCCCCATTCCATCACGCGGATGTCGACCTTGATCCCGACCTTGGCCAGGTCCGCCTGCATCATCTGTGCGCCGAGCATCGGGTTGGGGTTGGTCGGTCCGCCGCCGTTGCGGGTGAACAGGGTGAACACGGTGCCTTCCGGCACGCCTGCTTCCTTGAGCAGCTGACGGGCCTTGTCCAGGTCGCGGGTCGGGTTCTTCAGGTCGTGGTTGAAGCCCAACAGTGTCGGTGGGTAGGGGTTGACCGCGACAGTGGCGTTGCCCTTGCCGAACAGCGCGTTGACGTAGGCTTCCTTGTCGAAGGCCAGGTCGATGGCTTTGCGCACCCGCACGTCGCTCATGTATTTGTGGCTGGTGTTCAGGGCGGTGTAGGAAACGGTCATCGCATCCAGCTCGGCGACCTTCAGGTTCGGGTCTTTCTTGATGCTGGGGATGTCATCGGGTTTGGGGTACAGCGCGATCTGGCACTCGTTGGTCTTGAGTTTCTGCATGCGCACGTTGTTGTCGGTGGCGATGGCCAATACCAGCGCGTCGGCCGGCGGCTTGCCACGGAAGTAGTCCGGGTTGGCCTTGAAGCGAACCTGGGCATCCTTGTTGTAGCGCTGGAAGACGAACGGACCGGTGCCGACTGGCTTGCTGTTGAGGTCGCCGGCCTTGCCTGCCTTGAGCAGCTGGTCAGCGTATTCGGCCGGGTAGATCGAGGAAAAGGCCATGGCGATGTCGGCCAGGAACGGCGCTTCGCGGCGGGTCAGGCTGAACTTGACCGTGTGCTCGTCGACTTTCTCGACGCTCTTGAGCAGTTCCTTGAAGCCCATGCTTTCAAAGTACGGGAAGCCCACGCTCGACAGTTTGTGCCACGGGTGATTCGGGTCCAGCTGGCGCTGGAAGCTCCAGACCACGTCGTCGGCGTTCATGTCGCGGGTCGGCTTGAAGTATTCGGTGGTGTGGAACTTGACGCCCTTGCGCAGGTGGAAGGTGTACGTCAGGCCATCGTCACTGATGTCCCAGGATTCGGCCAGGGCCGGAATCACTTCGGTGGTGCCGGGCTTGAAATCGGCCAGGCGATTGAAAATGGTTTCCGCCACGGCGTCGGCGGTGACTGCAGTCGTGTATTGGACCATGTCGAAGCCTTCCGGGCTGGCTTCTGTGCAAACCACCAGGGGTTTGGCCGTGGCGCCAACGGCGACACTCAGCAGCGCAGCGGCGATGGCTGCGCGTAGGGGGATCATATTCATCGTCAATCCTCTGCAATCGGGTAAATGGCAAAAGACCGGACGGGCGACCTTGTGAGTCGACCGCCCGGTGGCAGTTTAGAGAATGTTGAACGGAATGGTGGTGACCAGGCGGAACTCGTTGAGGCTGCCGTCGGCCTGGTTTTCGCTGGCGCGGTGCGCGGTGTAGGTCGCACGGATTGCGGTGGCCTTCAGTGGGCCGCTCTGTACGGCATAGGATGCGCCGATGCCGTATTCGTAGTGGTGCTCACCGTCCATGGCGCGTACATCGCTATAGCCGGTGCTGTTGTAGTGAGTACCGTCGATGCCCCAGCCGCGAGCCTGGTAGATGTTGAACTTCAGGCCTGGCACGCCGTATTCGGCCATGTTCAAGCCGTAGGCGATCTGGAAGGATTTCTCGTTCGGGCCGTTGAAGTCCGACAGCAGGGAGTTGGCCAGGTAGATGCCGTTGGTTTCGTGCAGGTAGTCGAAGTACTCGTTACCGTTCACTTCCTGGTACGAGAACGTCAGGCTATGGGCCTGGTGCGTCAGGCCGAACGACAGGGAGTAGGTGTCGTTGTCGATCTCGCCCAGTTTGCTTTTGCCCGAATCCACGGTCTTGTAGTAGTTCAGGCCGGTGGTCAGGCTCAGCACCGAGCTGTCGCCCAGCTCGTGGGTGGCGCCGAAGTAGTACTGGTTCCACATGTCTTCAGCCTGGGTCGCCCACAGGCTGGTCTTCAGGCTGGCCAGAGGCTGGTAGGTGATACCCGCGGTGTTGACGTGATCGGTCTCGACGCTGCTGTCACCGTATTCGGAGCGGAACTTGCGCTGGCTCTCTTCGGTACGCGGCGAGTTGCGGTCGAAGGTGGCGATGTCAAACGCCAGGTTTTCGAATTCTTCGCTGTGCAGGCTCACGCCCTGGAAGCTGGAGGGCAGGGCACGGTTGCCGATGACGTCGACCATCGGGCTGCTGAAGTTCTGGCGGCCGGCAGTCAGGGTGGTGTTGGAAACACGGGCCTTGACGTTGGCCAGGCCCAGTTTGCTCCACTGGCCCACGGCGTCGCCGCCTTCGCGGGTCAGGGTACGGTTGTTGCCGGCGCCAGGACGGGTGGTCGGGGCACCGCCATTGTTGGACGCCAGGTCCTTGCGATCCTGGTCGAGGGCGATGGCGTTGTAGGCGGCCAGTTCGGTGCTGAAGCCCACGGTGCCTTCGGTGAAGCCCGAGTTGTACTTGATGATGGTGCCTTGCAGCCAGTTGATCCGGCGGTCGGTCTCGCGTGCTTCGCCGTTCTTGCGATAGGTGAGTTTCGCGCCGCGCTTGAATTGCTCGTTGGCGTACCAGTTGCGTGTGCTGCCACTGATGGACTGGCCGTCGATGAAGCCCTTGGCTTCGCTTTGCTCGCTGGTAGTCTTGAGGGTCACCGGGGTGACCGCCTGGCTCTGGGATTCTGCATAGGCTGTGGCGGTGATGCTGCTGATGGCCAGGGCCAGTATCGCGGTGCTGCTTAGTTTCATGGGTAAAGCTCCTTTTCTTTCTTTTTTAATGCCGGTCTTTTTAGGTGATACGGCTATGGTTTTTACAACTCATTCACAGCTAGCAAACGTTTGCATGGCGCCTGATCGACGAATTCAGGCAAGACGCCTGCGTGAGGGCTTCCAGAGGAAGCCCTCGCTGTGTGGCTATATGGTTATGGGTTCAGGCTGACGCCCGAGAACACGTTGCGACCGAAGGGGCTGACTTTGAACCCCTCGACTTTGGCACTCAGCGGTTGGTTGACCGTCGAGTGGGCAACAGGGGTGATAGGCACTTGCTGCTTGAGCAACTGCTGGGCCTGTTTGTAGAGCACGGTGCGCTGGTCGCGGTCGGTGACGACCTTGGCCTGCTTGATCAGCTTGTCGTAGTCCTGGTCACACCACATGGAGTAGTTGTTGCCGCCAATGGCGTCGCAGCTGTACAGCGTGCCGAGCCAGTTGTCCGGATCGCCATTGTCGCCGGTCCAGCCGATCAGGCTGATGTCGTGCTCGCCGTTCTTGGTGCGCTTGATGTACTCGCCCCATTCATAGCTGACGATCTTCACTTTCAGGCCGATCTTGGCCCAGTCGGCCTGGAGCATTTCGGCCATCAGCTTGGCGTTGGGGTTGTACGGGCGTTGTACGGGCATGGCCCAGAGGGTGATTTCGGTGCCTTCCTTGACCCCGGCGGCCTTGAGCAATTCCTTGGCTTTTTCCGGGTTGTAGGGAGCGTCCTTGATGGTGTCGTCGTAGGACCATTGGGTCGGCGGCATGGCGTTCTGCGCCAGTTGCCCCGCGCCCTGGTACACGGCATTGAGAATGCCTTGCTTGTTTACCGCCATGTCCAATGCCTGGCGCACTTCGACCTGGTCGAACGGCTTGTGGCGGGTGTTATAGGCGATGTAGCCCAGGTTGAAACCGGGCTTCTCGATCAACTGCAACTTGGGGTCGTTCTTCAAGGCTGGCACATCGGCCGGACGCGGATGCAGGGTGACCTGGCATTCGTTGGCCTTGAGCTTCTGCACTCGTACCGACGCGTCGGTGTTGATGGAGAAGATCAGGTTGTTCAACTTGACCCGTTCCGGCGCCCAGTACTGCTGGTTGGCGACATAGCGGATGTTGGAGTCTTTCTGGTAGCTCTTGAACTCGAACGGCCCGGTGCCGATCGGCTTCTGGTTGATGTCGCTCGGCTTGCCGTTCTTGAGCAAGTGGTCGGCGTATTCGGCCGACAGGATCGCGGCAAAACTCATGGCGATGTTCTGGATGAACGCGGCGTCCACGCTGTTGAGGGTCATGACCACGGTCAGCGGCCCGGTCGCTTCCACCTTGGCGATGTTCTTGTTCAGGCTCATGCCGTTGAAGTACGGGAACTCGGTGGGGTAGGCCTTGCGGAACGGATGCTGCGGGTCAAGCATGCGGTTGAAGGTGAACAGCACGTCGTCGGCGTTGAAATCCCGGGTCGGTTTGAAGTAGTCGGTGGTATGAAACTTCACGCCTTCGCGCAGGTGAAACGTGTACTTCAGGCCGTCTTCGGAAATGTCCCAACTGGTCGCCAGGCCTGGGACGACATTGGTCGCGCCTTTTTCAAACTCGGCCAGGCGGTTGTACAGCGGCTCGGCGGCATCGTTGTCGGTGGCCGTGGTGTATTGCGCGGTGTCGAAACCGGCGGGGCTGCCTTCGGAACAGAACACCAGGCTGCTGCCAGCGGCCTGGGCTGCGGATGTCGCGGCCAGCAGGCCGGTGCCCAGCAATGCGGATAAAACCAAGGTATGGCGCATGACGCTCCCTCTCTCGTTCGGGGTGTTTTAACAGTGAACCGGTATCCTTCCGGGGACCCGGAGCACTGAGCTCATTCCATTGCGTCGCGATGCCGCAGGATCAGCAAGCCGTCCAGGCCCCGACGTTAGGAGCCGTGGGTCAGGCGGTGAATGCGTAATGCCTGAAAGACTTCTGGGAAAGGGCGATACCTCCTAAACAACTGCTGCGGTATGCAGTGCGTTTGGATGCAGGCGGTTTCCTGAGTCTTGGTCTCGGCAGATACAGCAACGGCGACGTTGAAGACGTCGCCGTTGCTTATCTTTATTTGCTGACGCTGACGCCGTAGAAGGAGTTCAAGCCAAATGGGCTGATCTTGAAATCCTGCACGTTGGCGCGCATGGGTTGATACACCGTCGAGTGAGCGATAGGTGTCATTGGCACGGCATCCTTGAGGACGTGTTGTGCCTGTTTGTACAGTTCGGTGCGCTTGGACTGGTCGGTGGTGCGCTTGGCTTCCTTGACCAGACCGTCGAATTTCTTGTCGCACCACTTGGAGAAGTTGTTGCCGGCCAGCGAGTCGCAGCCGAACAGCACGTTGAGCCAGTTGTCCGGGTCACCGTTGTCACCGCTCCAGCCGATGATCATCGCCTGGTTCTCGCCGCCTTTGGAGCGCTTGATGTACTCGCCCCATTCGTAGCTGACGATATTGACGTTCAGGCCGATTTTCTTCCAGTCGGACTGCAGCATCTCGGCCATCAGTTTGGCGTTCGGGTTGTACGGACGCTGAACCGGCATCGCCCACAGGATGATGTTGGTGCCTTCCTTGACGCCGGCTTCCTTGAGCAGCTCCTTGGCTTTTTCAGGGTCGTACTTGGCGTCCTTGATGGTGGTGTCGTAGGACCATTGGGTCGGCGGCATGGCGTTGACAGCCAGCTGGCCGGCGCCCTGGTACACCGAGTCGATGATCTGCGGCTTGTTGACCGCCATGTCCAGCGCCTGGCGGACTTTCAGGTTGGCCAGCACGTTCGGCTCGTTGCTGCCCTTGATCTTGTCCATCACGTTATAGGCGATGTAGCCCAGGTTGAAACCCGCCTGGTCAGGCATCTTCAGTGCCTTGTCTTCCTTCAGGGCCTTGAGGTCGGCCGGGCGTGGGAAGAGGGTGATCTGGCATTCGTTTTTCTTGAGCTTCTGCATGCGCACCGACGGGTCGGTGGTGATGGCGAAGATCAGGTTGTCGATCTTCACGTCGTCAGGCTTCCAGTAGTCCTTGTTCCCGGTGTAGCGGATGTTGGAGTCTTTCTGGTAGCTCTTGAACACGAACGGGCCGGTGCCGACCGGCTTCTGGTTGATGTCGGAGGCTTTGCCTTCCTTGAGCAACTGGGCGGCGTATTCGGCGGACTGGATCGAGGCGAAGCTCATGGCCATGTTCTGGATGAACGCGGCGTCGACATCCTTGAGGGTGAACTTGACGGTGTGGTCGTCGACTTTATCGATCTTGGTGATGTTGGTGTCCATCCCCATGTCGGTGAAGTACGGGAATTCGGTCGGGTAGGCCTTACGGAACGGGTCATCCTTGCTGATCATCCGATTGAAGGTGAACAGCACGTCGTCGGCGTTGAATTCGCGGGTCGGCTTGAAGTACGGGGTGGTGTGGAACTTGACGCCTTCACGCAGATGGAAGGTGTAGGTCAGGCCGTCTTCGGAAATATCCCACTTGGTCGCCAGGCCAGGAATCACGGCGGTGCCGCCACGTTCGAACTGGGTCAGGCGGTTGAACATGGTCTCAGCAGAGGCGTCGAAGTCGGTTCCGGTGGTGTACTGACCAGGGTCAAAACCGGCCGGGCTCCCTTCGGAGCAGAACACCAGGTTAGTCGCGGCTTGGGCGAAAGGTGCGCTGGCTAATAAGCTTGCGCCGACTAAAAACGGAATGACCGCTTGTTTAAGCATGTTGGCCTCATGATTTGTTGTCATTTTTGGATTTGAGGGCGACCTCGTGAGTCGTCCTGCGGATACTTATGCAGGCCCCATACCCAATGCAAGATCCAGAGCGGTCACAAGTCCGAAACAGTGGCACGTACGTACCTTAATGTCGCATCTGTGTAACTTTCGACGCATTTGATCGTTTGCGCGTGTTTTTTCGGGGTAAATCGCGCTCTTTTCAGGGGCGTTTTTCGGTTGTGGTGCACCGGGAAAGGGCGGGTGTTACCTCTTCAAACCCGCGCCGTAGAAGGGTATGTGGACTGATGGGCTGAGTTTGAAAACCCTGTTTATCGCTCCAGTCAGTTGTCGGTTATCGGGGGCAGATGTAAATCATTGCAGCATGTTCGCCATTTTTTGCGCGCTTGATGTGCTTGCTTCATTCATGCTGACGATGGTCTTGATCCAATTCTGCTGGAGCATTTGTGCTGGCATTCGTGCGTTCGGGGGGATGCGCGTTGCACCGTCATTGCCCATGAGTTGAGGGTGGTACTCGGCGCAACCTGCGGCTTCTCTGGGTGGCGCCTTGTTGTTTCGGTGGCGAGGGCTGTCTCTCCCGGCCGTACCCCTGTCAGATCTGTGGGAGCAAAGCTTGCTCGCGATGGCGGCCTGACAGCCGGCCAGGGTTTTGTTGGCTGGGTACATATCCATTCCTGCGGTAACGGCCACTTAGGGGGCCGCCCTGACGGCGGTCACTTTTGATCGACCAGCGCCTGTGTGAGCAGGCCACTGCCTGGTCTTGATGTGCCGTCTACGACGACAAACAGCCCTCGTGTTCCGTCGAACCTTGCTCCTACACCGTCTCGGTTCTCATCCCTTGTCCGCCCTTTGACAGACCTGGTTGAGTGAATCATTGGCTGTCGCCCAACTGTTTCAGGCGCTGATAAATCAGTTTGTCTCGGCCTGGGTTTGCACTGACGGAATGGAAGCTTTGTATTACGTAATCCAGTGAATTGAGTGCCAGCAGCTCGGTGATGCCGGTCGCAATATACGTTCGTAGTGCCTGATCTGCCTGGCCAACCTCCTCCAGCAAACTCTCTCGGCCGTCTACAACGAGAACGATATCCTCGACATCTTTATGGTAGGCATCGCCGTTGCCGCGGCCTTTGAATGCTTCGAGCTTTGTCGCGACAAAGTAGGCGGGTTTGAAAATTTTGATTGCAACCCCGCTGGGCAGTGTGAAGGTGTCTGCGTTCGCCAGGCCGTCCACAAACCAGCGGTTTTCATAACCGAGCACCTCCTTCACGGAGGGCATCACGTCGACGATCACATCGTTGAACTTGAATCGGCACGTTACGTCACTGTACTCGGCGGTAATCTTGAAACCCTTATCGGCCAAGCGCTCTGTCAGTCTTTGCCAGTCAGCGATGCCGCCTAGCTCAATCACCAGGTCAACGTCGTCAGTGCTGCGGATATCGTCCAGCACAATCTCGTCAGTGCATAGAAGCCAGGTGGTTGAGCCGCCAACGAAGGCGACCTCTTTTAAAAGCTCTTCACCCAATCCCTGTGCGACGGCACTCAACATCTCGTAATTGTGATCTGAGGCAATGCTCAAAGGCCCATACCTTTTTTAAGCAGTTGAATGGCGACGCTGGTTTCGCGAGGTCCGCCCAACCGTATCGAGTCCACCAAGGCCAAGTAGTGATAGAGGGTTCGGTCGTTCTTCACGGCTTCCGGCACTGTTTTGTAAATCGGTTCGATGGTTTGGCCGCGCTCTGTGCCGTGCGGGTCGGGCCAGACGTGGATATTCCCGCCGGCGCTTTTCAGGTGTTTGGACAGCACCGGTGATGCAAAGCCTGTTGGAATTCCGCGTGCCAAGGCGCCGGGTTTGACGGGGAAAAAGTACTTCAGCGCGTGCTCGGTAATCTTTAAAAGCGCCAGGCGATTCACTTTGGGCAAGGAGGTTTCATAGTCGTTTGTTACCAGTCCAGCCTCCCGGCACCGGGCGATCGAGTTCGATATCTCGCTTTTGCTCAAGCCCAAGGATTCGGCCAGGGCTCTGAGGGTGTAGCGGTCTTCCCATTTGGCGGCGGTCCTTTTCTGGGAGAGATTATCGTCGGCGTCCCAGCCTTCCCACTGGAACGAGTCTGCGTCGATGATGCGTTTTATGGCGAACTCTAAGTTGTCCCAGGGTTTTTCAGGCGGCGGGGCGGTGATGAATGTTGGCTCAGGGCTGTAGTCATCCGGCAGCAAGTCAATCTGGGATAAGCCGCCCCATGCCACTGTTTGGCTGCCTGTCGGAGACACTTCCTCCTGCGCGTGAAGGCTGGTCATTTTGTACATGAGCAAAATATCTTGACTTTTCACGACTGCTAGAACTCTTCTTGTCCACATTCCATAAAACGTGGACAATTTTTGCGCGCTGTTTTTTGTCATGTCAAAGATTATTTTAAGGCAAGAAGCGGAAAAGTAACCAAACCGCTACATGCGCCCACGACTCGGCACCTCGCCTAGGAGCTGTGTGCCCTCACTCCGGCATTGCTCCGTGGGCCCGCCGTGAAGGGCCATTCATGGCCGACCTGCTCTCCTGGTCGTACACCTGTCAGATCTGTTGTTTGAGCAGGACCTGTGGGAGCAAAGCTTGCTCGCGATGGCGGTCTGACAGCCGGCCAGGGTTTTGTTGGCTGGGTACATATCCATTGCTGCGGTAACGGCTGCTTAGGGTTCCGCCCTGACGGCGGCTCACTTTTGAGAAGCGCAAAAGTAAGCAAAACGCTATATGCCCCACCACTTGGCACCCGGCGTTTTTCAAGGTAGTTGTCGCGTCAACCGTTTTGCTATGCCGCTTTTTTCTCGGTCTGCTGTTCCCGATCCGGGTTCAGCAGCACCGT
>NZ_LMDO01000026.1:0-77319 GCF_001425105.1 Pseudomonas sp. Root401
GATTTGATCCAACAGCGTTTGACTGCGATTGGGTCAACCAATGGCTGAAGAAGCAGGTGAAGGTCTGATCAACAAGAGGGTGTCGGGCGGACGCTTACGTAGGGGGCTTATCAATGCAGGCATTTAGCATCAATGCTTTAATGAATCCTTGTTACACACGCGGAAAACATTGCGTCCAGAAGTGTTCAGCGTCCGATTCTGTTGAAAAAGTCGGGTTGCCCAAAACGCTCGAATATTGACGGGGGAAAACACCTCTTTTGCACGCTGCTACGTGAAAACCGAGTCCTGAAACTTCTGCGCAAAACACCGATTTCAATCTCAGGCGCGTACTTTTCCGCCGGGGAAACTGAAGCCGACTTTTTCAACAGAATCGTCCGAAAGCGGACAGCCAGCGATGACCGCTGGGGACCAAAGACAGCCGTCCGAAGGAGTTCATAATCAAGCCTCAGTCAAATAACGGGCTCCATGCCGCCTCTAGCTGACGAACTGCCTCCGTCCAATTAAGTACTTCGGTTAACTTTGTTTGCAGGGTTTCTGCTCGAGCGAATGCAGACTTTCGGTCAAGGAGTACATACTCAATTGAACGCTCCCATTCTTTCGCCGACTCATCCAGATCATCGTGAGTGTCGACAATCATGTATTGAGCACTCTGGCCAAGCTTATCTTTTAATAGCGACGCAAAACCGCTGCGATCACTCACGAGTACAGGGGTTTTCGCTGCAACGGCTTCAAGTGCTACCAAACCAAATCCTTCACTTCGAGATGGCATTAGCACAAGCGATGCCATCTGGATGTCTTTCAGTAGAAGATTCGTATCGTGCGAGTAATTACGCACTTCCACGTCTAATTTGCCGCCACCGAATTGGACAAGCAGATTCCTTAGCTCTTGACCGGTGCCAGCAGGGGCGCCACGGACTATTAATTTTGGGGGCATCGGAAGCTTGCCGCGTCGGGTGACTTCTCCCAGCGCCTTGGCGGCAATATCTAGGCCTTTGAGCGTGTAATCTTCTGCGCGACCTAACAACAGGCACACAATTTCTGGAGGTAAATTTGACGGGCGTGTAACAGCACGGTATCCAGGATCTAACTGGTGCACTAAAGGCGTTGGTTCTGCTAGATAGACGAGTGATCGAGCGGCAAGAGTGAGTGTCGGTCCCACACCGACAACAATCGCTGCGCTGGATGCAAGATTCGTCTGCAGGACTCTGCGCTCTTCAGCCGAGTATGCTTGATCGTCAGGGCCGAGCTTGTCTTTGTACCACTCAATGCTCTCAGGACGGGTATGAACAAACAGAACGAATTTCGCCCTATCATATTTTTGCGTAAGTACTTTTGCATGCGGGCCCGTCTTCCGGTCATGACCTATGATCAAATCGGGAACAAAGTTTTCAGGAAGCAGCATATTTAACAGCAATCTGTCAGTGCCGCTGAGACCGGGCTCAGCGTCTGGCGTTAATAGGTGGACACCAGCCTGTTCGGCTTCGGTACGCTCTTGCTCAGATGCCTCAGGCACCATACATATTACGCGATGACCTACAGCAGCGAGCTCAATGCAAAGATTTCGGTTGAGCGTGGACAAACCGCCATGTCGTGATTCCCACTCAGTCCCTACCGCGATAATGCAAAGGCGTCTACTGGCTTCAGTATTGTTTATAGGTTTTGCTTCCGAGCGGATAGTAAGACTCTCCAAGGTTTGGTTAGCTAGTACAGCAGAATTGAAGTTTGAAGCTGCATCGGATAAACGCTTATGGGCTAATCGAAGTTCCTCTCGGTTAGGTCCAGTAGGGATTTTTTGGAGTCCCAGCTCTAGGGCTTTTACAGCCTCATCTATCTGTTCGTCATCAGCGAACGTATCCGCAAGAGCGATGAAAATACTATGCAGATTTTTACTTGGTGGGATTCGATCAATGCCGTCCTTAAGTAGTTCGATCGCAGTAATCACGTCACCTTTGGTCACGAATAACTTTGCTATTCGAATGTAAATCGTGAACAAATTATTTTGTGCCGGAATGGTCACGAGTCCATTTCTGAGTAAAAGGATTGCGTTATCTATCTCGCCTTTATCTGTAAGAAGCTCCGCTAGTGCGAGAAAAATGTCACACAATCCCTTCTCGGGAGGGATTTTAGTGATGCCTTCTTCCAGCAGGTTTATGGCTTCTGAGGAGCGTCCGTTCAATGTCAGCTGTTCTGCGGTTAAAAAATAGATTTCACTTAAGGCTGCATCTGCGGGAACTGCTTCAAAAGCGCTATTTGCCGCCATTAGCATGGCCTCAATACCGTCCACATCGGCCTCTAGTCGTAGGCGCAGTACCCAAGCAGCGGCTGGCGATTGTGGGCCTGTGCACTTTCGTGCGTGCTCGAGCGCACGTTGGAGGTCTTCAGGACGTCGGCGACTGTAAAGCAAGCGCGCCAGGTAGTACTCCATTGACTTGGGGCCACCCTCTTGCAGATAGGCAGACAATACAGCGATGATCTCATCACGCCGTCCTACGTCACGAGCTTCTGGAGTAGACCAACCGTACAGCAAACACAGATGATGGCCGAAGCGCTGCGCTATCTCATATAGCTCTTCCATCCGATTCGCTTGTACAAGATGATAGCGAGCTTCTACAAAAGCCCCGCCAAGTTTGCCAGCGTTTTGAATTTGTTTTGCCGTAAAGTGCCGTGTGTAGTAACCAGCAGCGGCGGTATGCGCGCTATGTGTTGCCCGTGTGTTGCTTTTCAGCCTATGAAGGGATATCTCACGAACGACGGGATTCAGGGTGTACCAACCGCCTCTCTGTTGAAGCAGAAACCTTGAGCTAAGCGCCGCTAAAAAAACCGCCAGTTTCAGTTCAGAGGGCAAAAGCAAAGAAATACCATTAAGGTCCATCGACTTTCGATAAACGGCTAAGCCTTCAAGTGCCGATGCACTGGCACCATCTAAATTTTCCAGTGCGCGTACGAGTAATTCGCGCTCAAGTTTGGAGATTAGACTTTGAGAAACATCTTGATCGCGCGCCTCCCACGCCTCAGGAACTACTCCGGTCAAGTCATCGAGCGCTTCCTGTTCCAGACATCCAACCAATACACGGATCGCGCGCGGATTTCCCCCTAGCCAGCGCGATATTTCAGGTCGTCGCTCGGGGGAGATATCTCCTTCGCGCCTGGAGTCTTCCAGTAACTGCCCTAGCAGATGAGCACCTTCTTCTGGCGATAGTCCCTCCAGCGTCTTAAACGCAACTCGCTCGCCCCATCGAAATGTCCTGTCTAGACTATGGTGACTAAGCAGCAGCAATCTTCCAGGCGCTGCTCGCTTGGAAACACGTTCTATGAAAGCCGCGACACGAGGAAATGGAACGCCAGCACCTGTGTCAACCATTCTCTGGAACTCATCGATTACAATGCGAACCGGTTTCAAAAGCAGTGATACTAGAGCCGTCTCAGCCGATAAACCCTCGTCAATGGCTTTCGCTAGCTCCATATGTCCTCTTGCTGCCAGTTGCTCAGATAGATCGAGTAGTAGGTCATCAATCTCTCCTGACTCCGGTGCGTCTATCCGCGCATCAATCGAAACCTGTTGCTCGAACTCGAATGCAACCTCGGTTTTACCAACCCCGGAGAAGCCTTCTATGACGCAAACGCAATGGTTGTTAGAGCTCCATTCATTTACGAGCCAACTGACTACAGCTTTATGCTTTTCGCCCAGCACGCGTGCATCTCCTTTCAGATCGATAAATACGCCTACTCACGGAGTAGTTTCCAGCAGATGATGTCCGAGCAATCCTACTGAATGACTGCATTACTCATGGTGGCCATTGTGTGGCATTTGGCCGAGCATTAGAAGTGATTACTATGAAGTTTGGTTAAGATCCGTTCTTCACCGAAGTAGGCAATCACCCTTGGCTGTATAGACACATCTCATTGGTCGTTTCTGGCTACCCTCTGCCGGTTGGGGCCTTTAAACTAGATCGTCAGATCTGATGCACGGTGCAGATACCACCTCTAATTACGTCAAACGGGCGCTTTTAGGCGCCCGTCATTCCATTAGCTTTCAACCTGCGCCTGAAGCCGCCGACCAATCACCTCCAGCAAATCACACCCATCGCGTAACGGAATCACCAAAAGCTGTGCGAAGTCCGAAAGCACCACTGTATCGCTGGTGATTTCAGAACGAAACGCGATGTTCTCCAGTACCTGAGTCACCACACGGATGCGGTAATCAGCGGTTGCATGCAGGACGTCCAGCGGGGCTTGAGTATCAATGAGGAGGGAAGCAGGGGTGCAGTCGATGCCGGTGATGGGGACATATCTTTCCATGTTCAAAACTCCGATCTAATGAGGTTTTAGCCACTCAATCGTCGCCAAACAATTGGGTGGCAGTTGTACGCAGGTTGGCGAACCGGGATCGGAAACCGGCAGACCCGAAGGCCTCCCACGCACAACTGCCGTAACGGGCAGCCGTGCAAGTGTGCCAAAGCCTCTGCAAAAAACGCAGTACTTTTGCACTCGATCCTCAGGTCGCCAAACCTGATCGCCATTCTGCGGCGATGGGAATGACTATAGATTTCACCAGACACGACGGGCAAGACACCTGCTTCCGAGAGCCTTGTAGGAATCGAGACAGTTTTTTGCCAGAGATAACCGGGCAGACAGAGGCGCAGTCAAACCTGATCGATACTGGACAGTTGCCCGGCGGGGATCTACCGTCGCGAGCGGCCCGGAGTCATCGAGCCAGGTGATTTGATTAATAAAGGAGAGGGGAAATGGAGAAATGGACGCTGCACTGGCTGGAGGCCTCGGGGAGTCTTGCCGAGTTTCGCCGCGAGCTGGTTGATGAGTTTGACGCCGCTTACGAGGCTATTGCTCGCCTGATGCCCCCACCGCGACTCGATGTTCTGATTCAGCGGCTACCGGGCGAAACCATTCCGGAAATGGGCTTGGTAGGACGGGCGTATCGCAGTTCCATGTTTACCATGACCCTTGATCCCGACAATCCGAATTTCTTTTCCAGCCTGCGCACCGGCGCACTGCGTCGCCATGTTGTTCATGAGGTTCACCATTGCCTGCGCATGGGCGGTCCTGGTTATGGTTGGACGTTAGGCGAGGCGTTGGTCAGCGAAGGGCTTGCCGGTCAGTTTGTTCGGCATGTGCTTGGTAGCGATCCGGAGCCTTGGGAGCATGCCATCGCATCTGCCGATCTATTGCGCTCACCGGTTGGGCTGCAGATTCTCGAATCACGATATTACGATCACAACGAGTGGTTCTTTGGTTTTGGCGACAAACCCAAATGGCTCGGTTACTCGTTGGGCTATCAAATGGTCGGACGTTGGCTTGCGTCGAGGGGCGAAACTGATATTTCGACCTGGGTCAACGCATCAGCAGCAGACATCATGGCCAATGCGCTGGAGGAAGGTTTGGTATTGGCTGAGTCCTGAACGCTTGCCGCAACTTTTCAATTACCTGGCTGATAGAGGGCCCTTGGATCGTCGGCGGAGTGGGGCTCTCACCAAACTCACGCCAGATGAACAATGTCAGCTCTGCGCCATCGGTCAATGTCTGGGCGTTTTCTTGAGTGCCAAAGGTCTCCAGCAGCCTGTACCGCGCATCTTTCCAGAACAGTGCCTCGACCCAGTTGTACACCGGGATGAAATGGAAGTGGATGGGGTAGCGGGGATCGTGGCCGAATCGGCTGATGTAGAGCCATTTGGGGTTCAGTTGTGTTTCAAGAACGCTCTGGATGTTTGCCATCAGGCTGCCCAGCTCTGCGAGTGCGGGTTCGGGCAGTTGCGCCAGTGAATTTACGTGATGCTTGGAGCCGAGCATGAGGTAGCCGGGCAGGGAGGAGGCCAGGTGGTGGTTGACTATCCAGTGGGTGGTTTCGTGGAGGATGAAGTGGGGGAGTAATTCCAAAGCGGACTCCTTGTTAATGATTGGAATCTTTGTTTATCAGGATGATCGGGTATTGGGTCTGCTTCGCAGCCCAGCGGGGATAAATCCCCTCGCCACAGGGGAGAGTGTTGCAATTAGCCTTCGAACTCCGTTTGCAGCATCGTCAAAAACGCCTCTCTGGCAGGATGCTTCCCAGCGTTTTCATGCCAGTAAAAAAGGTTATCGATCCCCGTCAGCTCAGGAAACTCATACCCCGTCCAACCAGCGCTCTGGCGGTATTGCTCATAGATCCCTCGGGGCACCAGTGAGACGCCGGCACCCGCGCTGACACAGCCAACAATGGCGCCATAACTGGCGATGCTGGTGATCGGTTGCACTTGGTCATGACGCAGCAGCCACTGTTCCAGCGCCAAGCGGTACGGACAGCCCGTGGGCCACATGAAGATCGCCTTGCCTTGCAAATCGGCGGCGCTGCGCAGCGGGCCGTGGGACTCGGAGGCGATGAGCACCAGGTCTTCGCGGTACATCACGGCTCGCTTGAGTCCAGGCCGTTGGATGTCCACCGCTACGATCACGCCATCGAGCCGGTGATGTTGGATATCGTCCAGCAACTGCGCCCAGGTTCCGGTGCTCAGTTCCAGTGACACTTGCGGATACTGCGCGTGGTATTTGGCGAGCAACTGCGGCAGACGCCCGGTGGCGCTGGACTCGATCGCGCCTATGCGCAGTGGGCCACTCGGGGCGCGGGTGGGAGCGACTGCGCGGCGGGCCTCTTCCGTCAGGCTCAGTATTTTGATCGCGTACTCCAGAAACACTTCGCCCGCCGGGCTGACTTGCAGCCCGCGACCTTCGCGGAAAAACAGCGGCGTGCCGAGTTCCCGTTCCAGGGACTTGAGGCGTGCAGTGATGTTGGACGGCACGCAGTGCAGCACTTCGGCGGCGCGGGCGATGCTGCCGGTGTCGCAGACTGTCTTGAGCATGCGCAGTTGGGACAGTTCCATAGCTCACCAAAAGTGAATGGTTGACTGAGTTTAAGTCACTTGTGCTGAGGTGGGGTGGTTTCGATACTTCGAGGCAAATCGGCCAGTGAGCAGGAACTTTAGATGGAAATGCGTTTTGCGCGGGTTGAAGGTTCCTCCGGCAAAACCGGTGCGAAAGTCATTCTGGCAACGATGTTGGTGATTGTTTGCTGGGCCTATTCGCCGATTGGTATTCGTATTGGCTTGCAGGCTTATGAGCCGGGTCAATTGGCGTTGGTGCGGTTTCTCAT
This sequence comes from Pseudomonas sp. Root401, assembly GCF_001425105.1. Classification (NCBI taxonomy): domain Bacteria; kingdom Pseudomonadati; phylum Pseudomonadota; class Gammaproteobacteria; order Pseudomonadales; family Pseudomonadaceae; genus Pseudomonas; species Pseudomonas sp. Root401. Next base: position 7,142 of record NZ_LMDO01000026.1, read on the forward strand.
CGCGTCAGTGTTCATGGCCCTTGTGGCGATGGTGAGGGGTATTTCCTGGCCGCGTCTCAGGGATTTGCCGTTGCTGGCGGTGTTGGGTTTCTTTGCCGTCAGCCTGCATCACATCGCCCTCAATTACGGTCAGCGGGGCGTCAGCGCCGGGGCGGCCAGTGTGCTGGCCCAGTCCACGCCGTTGTTCAGCACGCTGCTGGCGCATTTTGTCTTCAAGGACAGAGTCAGCGGTTGGCAGTGGGGGTGTGTGCTGTGCGGCTTGCTTGGCGCTGGCGTGGTCGTTGCGGGGGATCGTGGCTTGGGCGACATGGACGCTCATGGACTATTGATCCTGTTGGCGGCGCTGTCCTGGAGTTTGTATTTCGCTTTGCAAAAGCGCCATGCCCATCGTTATGACGGTTTGACCCTGGTTTGCTACACCGTTTGGTCGGGCACAGTTTTATTGTTCATTTTTGCGCCGGGGATGTTGAGCGCGGCGCGGCAGGCTTCGGTTTCGGTGAATCTGGCGGTGTTGGTTCTCGGTATTTTTCCCAGCGCGTTGGCGTACCTTGCTTGGGCTTACGTGCTGGCGCACAGCAACGTGAGCCGCGCTTCCATGGCGCTTTACCTGATACCGCCCACGGCGATGTTGATGGCTTCTTTGGTGTTGGCTGAGCGCCCGTCAGCGATGGTTATTGTTGGGGCGGTGATTGTGTTGATGAGCGTGCTGGCGTTGAGGCTTGAGTCGGGGAGTGGGGTAAAAGTCGGTTGATTCTGTTGTGGGTGTCGGCAATGACGTTGGATGTTGTCGCCACACGGAGTGCCATGGAACACCGTCCTACAGACAGGCGATCGCTTTGGGATAAATCACAGAAGTCTCTGACAACTTTTTAGGGTTGGCCTTCGGAAGTACCAGCCTTACGATCTGGATTGTCTCAGTGCTCAGCGTGGCATCCGGCGCGCTCAGCTTGGTTTTATATCGTGAGGACAGATCGATGCCGGAAACCCTATACGTCAAGGCTGACGAACTGAGTTGCCGCTATCGCGACATTTGGCGCTATGATTGCGTCAGATGTCGTACGGAGGTCAATGTTATGTCCCTAGCGAAGCAAGCAGACAAGCCGGCTGCTAAATCCGCCGGAAAAACTGGTATGGAGGCAAGGGTAACCAGAAAGCCTACGGAGGTGCTGTTGCATGGCCGTAAAGGTGATGAGCGTTTGCTGATTATCCGGTATGCGCAGGAAGGTTTTTACCTGAGCGACGTCAAGGACATGCTTTCTACGTCCACTCTGTACATGGAGCAGGATCTGGTTCAACGCATTACCGGGAGATCCGTCAGGACCGTCCAGCGTCTGGCGAAGGAGACCAAGCCAATACGCCTGAACCAGCAGCAGAGTACGGTTGCCTTTCAGTATGCTCAGACCCTGGAGCACGCCACCAACGTCTTTGGCAGCCAGCAACTGGCTGAGGAATGGTTGAAGAAACCCTGCAAGTACCTGGACGGTTACGTGCCATTGGAGCTGATCGACAACTCGCTGGGCTTCCAGGCGGTGGAGGATTACCTGACCCGGATTGAACATGGGGTTTATCAATGAATCCTTTGCCCTGGGACGGACGATGGCACGCTTGGCGCCTTGACCGGGAGGTCTACAAGGATACATGGGACAGCGGCATCGGGGCGCAACGAACCGGTGGCCGTTGGAATCCGCCCGGACGGCGGGTTATCTACGCTTCGGCTGACCCGTCTACGGCCATTTTGGAAGTAGCGGCCCACTTGGGATTCGACGCGTTGGACAGGGTGCCTTACTTACTGACATGTTTTGAGGTGCTGGATCCGGCGCTTATCAAAGTGATTCAGGTCGAAGACGTGCCAAACCCCAACTGGCTGATTCCGGCTCGACCGTCGCCCAATCAGCAGCAGTTTGCTGACGAGCTGCTGGCGCAGCATCCCTTTGTACTGATTCCTTCGGCGGTGACTCGGCACTCCTGGAATCTACTGGTGAGCTGCGATTTGGCGGCGGATCAGTTCAGGCTTGTCTCGCAGGAAAGGTTTGGCCTGGATACGCGATTGGTTAAGTGAACGTAAGGCTGCGTCTCAAGCCTACAACTTCTTCCATCCACGTCCATCGTTCGTGCGGTAGGTTCCCCCAGTGGCGCAGCATCCACCGGCTCCAAATGCCATACGCCCCAGCTCAACCGTGACACTCTCCTTTCCCTTGCTCAGCGACTGCCGATCGCAACTGGTGAAAAAAGGGTAGGGCTCCGTTTCCAGCACCACGGTCCAGGTCATGTCTTTCGCAGACTGGCCTTCGATCTTGTAAACCGCACAATCGTGAACAACCAAGTGAGTAAACTGCCCTGCAAGCTGGCCCTTGAAGACGAGCTCGGGTGGTGCGTCGAGCAGGGCGTTTTTTAGCGGGTCCGGCTCTGAGCCGTACTCGCAAGCCGCAAGCGTGCACATGGCGAGAACCAGGCACGTTAGCCAGACGCGCTGCCGCACTATTTCTTGACCGGATAATCCTGCCCCCACACCCGTACCGTGCTGACCGCCTCGTTCATGCCTTCAAACACGAACTTCTGCCGCACGGCAGTCTTCGGCGGAATGGTGACTTCATCCGGGTTGTCCAGGCCGGTGAGGCGGTTGGAGTAACCCGCCTGGTCGATGGCCAGCAGCACGCCGGTCTGGCCGAGGTTGACCACGCGCAGTTGGGTGTCGGTGCTGTTCTTGAAGCCGAGGGTGATGCTGACGTTGTCGTCGCCGGGTTCGAGCTTCAGCACTTCAACGGCGATGCGGTCTTTCATTTGCTCGCCGGAGGAAATGATCGCGGCGCCATCGGTGCCTTGGGCCGACTCGCGGCCATCGAGCACGCCTTCACTGACGCCGCCCAGCAGGTTTTTGCCGGCGGTAATGAACGTTGAGACGGCTGCTTTGGTCGAGTCCTTGATGAGGCTGCCGTCGGTTGGCTCGCCTTCGGCAAAGCACAGGGAACTGAGCAGGAGGCTGGAGACGAAGAGGGTGGAGCGTGACGGCAGAAGGTTCATACCTGAGTCCTTGAGGGGCTGCGACATCGCCCGTCAACAGGGCGAGCGGCAATGATAGCCGTGATCATGGGCCCCTAGCGATCTGCTTCCTTGAGTTTTTCCGACATCTTCACCAGCGTTGCCAACGAGTCCGCATTCATCTTGCGCATCAACGACCCGCGGCGCACTTTCACGGTCACTTCGCTCAAGCCCAGTTGGCCGGCCACCTGCTTGTTCAGCAGCCCTGACACGACCAGTTCCATCACCTCGCGTTCGCCGTCAGTCAGGGTGTCATGCCGGCGTTTCAACGCGTCCATGCTCGCTGCGGTCTTGCGCCGTTCCTGGTCGCGGTTCAGGCCCTGGGTGATGGCATCGAGCAGGTCCTGTTCGCGAAATGGCTTGGTCAGGAACTCCAGCGCCCCGGCCTTCATGGCTTTGACGGACATGGGGATGTCGCCATGAGCGGTGATGAACACCACCGGGACCAGGATGTTCAAGCGCGCCATTTCCTGCTGGAAGTCCAGCCCATTCAAGCCCGGCATGCGCACATCCAGAATCAGGCACGCCGGGACGTCCGGCCGCTGGGCGTCGATGAACTCACGGGCCGAGCCGAATGCCATGCTTGCCAGGCCCACGGAGGCCAGCAGGTCTTGCAGTGAGGCTCGCACCGAGTGGTCGTCGTCGACGATGTAGACCATCGAATCGGCCAGGTCATGCACGTCAGTTTGGCTCATCGGATTCCCTTGTAACGGCTGGCAGGGTGAAGTGAAACGTCGAGCCGGACTGCGGATTGCTAGCGACCCAGATCCGCCCGTCATGGGCCTCGATGATCGAGCGGCTGATGGCCAAGCCCATTCCCATGCCGTCTTGCTTGGTGCTGTAGAAGGCGTCGAACACCCGTTCCCGGTCGCTTGCCGACAAGCCATTGCCCTGGTCGGATACCGAAAAGAGCAGTTGCTGAGGCGACTCAAGCGTCACATGAAACTGCAGAACCCGCTGGTCGACGTCAACCTGGCGCATGGCGTCGAGCGCGTTCATCGCCAGGTTCAGGATCACTTGCTGGATTTGTACTTCATCCGCGAGCATCGGCGGCAGGCCTTCCTGGACCTGTACGCGCAAGGTGATGTTCTGCTCGTTCAGCTCTCCGGCCAACAATCGCAGCGCGGCATGGACCGTGTCGGCCACGTTCAGCCATTGCTTCGTTGGTGCTTGATGTTTGGCCATGCCGCGCAGCCGGGCAATGATGTCGCTGGCCCGATGGGTGTCGGCGATAATCCGCTCCACCGCCTGCCGGGCCTTGGGCAGGTTGGGCGGCTCGGTGGCCATCCAGCGTAGGCTGGCACTGCCGCTGGCGGCCACGGCGGCCAGGGGTTGGTTGACTTCGTGGGCAATCGAGGCGGCGAGTTCGCCGAGCATGTTGATGCGGGCGATGTGCGCCAGGTGGGCGCGGGTCTGATGCACCGTGCGCACGGCGGCCGAGAGACGCAGCGCCAGGTACGTGGTGCCGGCGATGGCCGCGAGGCTGATCAGCACGTTGATCAGCCCGGCCTCCGTGTCGCCAAAACGGGTGAAGCGATAGCTGAGGATCGTCAGGACCATGCAGATGACCGAGACCCCGGCCACGGCGCGCGCCGGCAGGATTCTCACGGCGATCAGCACCACCACGATCTGGAAGACCCCGACCGCGATTTCCAGGTCGGTGACGGTATCGATCGCCGCGATGCCCAGGGCCAATCCCAGCAGGAGCAGTAGACGCAGGGTCAACGTCGTTCTTCTCATTGAATGTCCATCGCGCATTGCTCCAACGACCGGGCCTGATCCACGCAGTCTATACCGCAGCGTCTCAGGATGGATTGTCCAGGCTGAACTGATCGGCCACTTCGTCGTAGGCGAACAACTCGGCGTAGCGGCCCCATTGCGTGACACAGTCCAGCGTAATGGCGGCGTCGTGCTCGGACATGAAATCTTCCAGTTGGTCACGGAAACGCCTAGCCGGTGCGGTGCGGGTAGGGCGGTCGTCCAGCACCCGGCGCACATGCCCCACCAACGGGACATATTTGAGCAGGTGCTTGGCAAACAGTTGCTTGCGTTCATCCACCGCCGACTCGGCATAGCGCTGCCCGGCCGGCAGGAGGGTGATGTGGCCGTCCTGCAGGTCGGCCAGGCGCATGAGTTGCAACACTTCGGCGACCGGCAAAAGATCACTGGCGGTATAGCGCAATGCACTGGCGAGTTCGCGCAAATCCGCTTGGCCGGCAAACGGCTGGTCCTGCACCGCTTCGATCAGCCCAGCCAGGGCATTGCTGGAAATCGACGGCAGGACCATACCCACGCCGCTGCCGGCAAAGGTGCCCTGGGGTGCTGCGCCGACATTCGCGCCGCCGGCCATCTGCACGTAAATGTGCTCGACCAGGGCTTGGAACGCCGGGTCGGCGCGATTGCGCGGCTGGCTGAGGTCCACGCTGATCTCACTCATGACCCGCCCCGGGTTGGAGGAGAAAATCAGAATCCGATCACACATCAGCACGGCTTCTTCGATGTTATGGGTGACCATCAGGATCGACCGGATCGGCATGCGCCCCTCGCGCCACAGATCCAGCAGGTCTGTGCGCAGGGTTTCGGCGGTCAGCACGTCCAATGCGGAGAATGGCTCGTCCATCAACAACACGTCCGGGTTGACCACCAACGCACGGGCCAGGCCGACGCGCTGGCGCATGCCGCCTGACAGCTCTTTGGGGAAGGCACTTTCGAAACCATCGAGGCCGATCATGTCGATGGCGGCCAGCGCTCGCCGACGTCGTTCAGGTGCCGCCACGCCGAGGGCCTCGAGGCCGACCTCGACGTTTTGCAGCACCGTCAGCCAGGGGAACAGGGCGAAGCTCTGGAACACCATGCGCACCGAGCTCGCCAGCCCTTGGGCATTGCTTGGGAAATCCACCACGCCGGAGGTGGGCGAAATCAGCCCGGCGATGGAGCGCAACAAGGTCGATTTGCCGGAGCCCGAGCGCCCGAGCAGGCCGACGATTTCACCCTCGTCCAGGCGCATGCAGACATTGTCCAGAACCCGGCGCTCGGCGCCSCCAGCCGTGCCGTAGACGTGGCCGACTTGCTGCACATCCACGAGGCAGCGTTTGTCCATCACTTGCATTGGATCACCCCTCAATCAATTCGAAGCCGACGCTCGGCGAAACCGTACAGCGGGCGCCACAGCAACCGGTTGAAACCCACCACGAAAATCGACATGACCACAACGCCCAGCGCCACTCGTTGCAGATCCCCGGCCGTGGTCGCCTGGGCAATGAACGAGCCCAAGCCGGACGCGTACAAATGGTGGTCGCCCCAGGACACCGCCTCGGCGACGATGCTGGCGTTCCATGAGCCACCCGCAGCCGTGAGGGCGCCGGTGACGTAGTAAGGGAGGACGCCCGGCAGCGCGACCTGGCGCCACCACTGCCAGCCGCGTATGTGGAAGCTGCGCGCCGCCTCGCGCAAATCGGTCGGCAGGGCGCTGGCACCGGCAATCACGTTGAACAGGATGTACCACTGGGTGCCCAGGATCATCAGCGGCGAAAGCCAGACATCGGGGCTGAGTTTCAGGGCGACGATGGCGATCACCGCGAACGGAAACAGCACGTTTGCCGGGAACGCTGCCAGTAACTGCGCGATGGGTTGCAGGCGCTCGGCCCAGCGCGGGTTCAAGCCGATCCAGACGCCGATGGGCACCCACACCACGCTGGCCAGCACGATGAGTACGCTGACTCGCACCAGGGTGATCAGGCCCAGGCCAAACGTACTGGCGACGTCCTCCCAACCTAACGTGCTGCCGATGAACCGCGACAACTGCAGGATGCCGGCGATGCAGGCAGCGGCGACCAGGGCGAGCCAGGCCCGGTCGGCTGTGCGGCTGACGCGGGCACTGGTCTTGAAGCGGATGGACGGCAGCCGGGGGAGCTTCTCCAGGAATAACGAGGCCTTGATGCTGCCCAGCGCCAGCAACACCAAGGGCACCAGGCGAGTCGAGCGCAGCAGGTCGTAGACCCTGGACCGTGGACGCTTCTGGGAGGCGGTCTGCTCGAAGCGGAATTTGTCCGCCCAGGCGACGATAGGCCGGAAAAACAACAGGTCATAGGCAATGATCACCGCGACCATGGCCAGCACCGCCCAAGCAATCGCGGCGATGTTTTGCTGCTCGATCGCCAGCGCCAGCCATGAGCCGATCCCCGGCAGGCTGACGGTGGTGTCGCCGACGGTGATGGCCTCGGAAGCGACCACGAAAAACCAGCCGCCGGACATCGACATCATCATGTTCCACACCAGGCCCGGCGTGGCGAAGGGCAGTTCCAGCCTGATGAAGCGTTGCCATGGCGAAAAGGCGAACTGTCGGCTGACCTCGTAAAGATCGTTGGGCACGGTTCTCAGCGATTGATAGAAGCTGAAAGTCATGTTCCAGACTTGACTGGTGAAGATGGCGAAGATGGCCGCGCACTCCACACCGGTTTCCTTGCCCGGGAACAGCCCCATGAAGAACACAACGGTAAACGTAAGAAAGCCAAGGACTGGCACCGATTGGAGAATATCCAAGGCGGGCAGGATAACGATTGCAGCCTTGCGGCTTTTGGCGGCCAACGTGGCGACGACCAAGGAAAAAACAAACGAAGCGAACAAGGCGATGAACATGCGCAAAGTCGTGCGCAAGGTATATTCCGGCAGGTGCACCAGATCAAGGGACAGCGGTGAAGCATCAAGCACGCCGAGGGGCTGGTTCATTTGATCCAGGCCATGGAAGACAAAGGCAGCCAAGAGCACCAGGAGGCCCAGCAGCGCTATATCGGCCCGCCAGGAATTAGCAGGAAGTTGTTCCCGGTTTTTGAAGGGCGTCAATACAGGTGCAAGGAAAGAAGGGCGCATGGATCACCTCTATTACTCTTTGAAAACCAGGGCTGCGACCACACTTGCGATCATTGGATGTCATGAAGTTGAAGCGCACTTGAACGGGGGCGTTAAATGCCCGGCAAGATTAGGGGCTGCCTGGGCTGAAGACCACGCTGACTTGGGACATGAAAATATACTTTGGTATATCCGTTCCCCTTCGGTGAAAGAACTTCGCGGTATTTGTCGCCTATTGAAAGTTGCGCGACGGGGGCGGGAGGGCGTTCATCTGATCCGTATTTTCCTGCGTCAGGTGCCTCTGTAATGAACCCGGCCCCCACCCCAGAATAACCACGCGGTTTGCCTATCGGACGGCCCGTGTACTGCAATTTTTTGGTCCAGGAGTGCTCATGGCGAAGATGGCGATTTTTTTAGGTGGGTTTTTGGCGCTGACTATTTTGATCGGCGTGCTGGCGACGATTTCGCCTGTATAGGCACACGCTGCTAAAGCCTCTGTAGCGACAACTCCACTGCGGTCGATCGTTCCCACGCTCCGCGTGGGAATGCCTCCACGGACGCTCCGCGTTCGGCTCTTGAAGGGACGCAGAGCATCCCAGGCTGCATTCCCACGCAGAGCGTGGGAACGATCATCAAGGGTTTACCGACCCTTCCCACGTGCTCCGAGCCCTATTCATCTATCCCCAAACGCCTCGAAACCGGCAGCATGGTCCATTCCCCACGCCGCAAAGGAAGGCATCCCATGGGCCGGAGCCGCTACGTCATCACCGAACCCGAAAAACCGCACTTTCTCACCTGCACATTGATGGAGTGGCTGCCGCTGTTCATACGGCCTTATCTCGTTGATCACCTGCTTGGGTGCTGGCGCTATCAGCAAACCCATCAGAACTTGCAGCTGTTCGGTTATGTCGTTCTGGAAAACCATCTGCATTTCGTTGCCCAAGCGCCGAATCTGAGCAAGTGCTTGCTTCAGTTCAAATCCTTTACGGCGCGCCAGATCATCAACGACCTACAAAACAAGGGTGCTGAGCGGGCATTGCAACGCCTGCGGTTCAGCAAGCGAGCGCATAAGCAGGACAGGGTCTATCAGCTCTGGCAAGAAGGCTCGCATGCGGAGCAAATCTATAGCGAAGCGGTCATGCGCCAGAAACTGGATTACATCCATTTCAACCCAGTGAAGCGCGGGTATGTGGAGTTACCGGAGCATTGGCGCTACTCCAGTGCACGCAATTATGCAGGGATGGAAGGGTTGATTGAGATTCAGCGATGGTATTGACCGCGGCGTTCACCGCCCTCCGCCAATTGATCGTTCCCACGCTCTGCGTGGGCATGCATCCCGTGACGCTCTGCGTCACCTTCCAGAAGCGGAACGTGGAGCGTCCCWGGCGGCGTTCCCACGCGGAGCGTGAGGAACGATCTTCACAGCCTCTGCGCCCCGATCGTTCCCACGCTCTGCGTGGTAATGCATCCCGTGACGCTCTGCGTCACCCTCCAGAAGCGGAACGCGGAGCGTCCCTGGCGGCRTTCCCACGCGGAGCGTGAGGAACGATCTTCACAGCCTCTGCGCCCCGATCGTTCCCACGCTCTGCGTGGGCATGCATCCCGTGACGCTCTGCGTCACCCTCCAGAAGCGGAACGCGGAGCGTCCCAGGTGGCATTCCCACGCGGAGCGTGAGGAACGATCTCCACAGCCTCTGCGCCCCGATCGTTCCCACGCTCTGCGTGGTAATGCATCCCGTGACGCTCTGCGTCACCCTCCAGAAGCGGAACGCGGAGCGTCCNCACAGCCTCTGCGCCCCGATCGTTCCCACGCTCTGCGTGGTAATGCATCCCGTGACGCTCTGCGTCACCCTCCAGAAGCGGAACGCGGAGCGTCCCTGGCGGCRTTCCCACGCGGAGCGTGAGGAACGATCTTCACAGCCTCTGCGCCCCGATCGTTCCCACGCTCTGCGTGGTAATGCATCCCGTGACGCTCTGCGTCACCCTCCAGAAGCGGAACGCGGAGCGTCCCTGGCGGCNGATCGTTCCCACGCTCTGCGTGGTAATGCATCCCGTGACGCTCTGCGTCACCCTCCAGAAGCGGAACGCGGAGCGTCCCTGGCGGCATTCCCACGCGGAGCGTGAGGAACGATCGTTCACCGCCCCGCCACCTGATCGTTCCCACGCTCTGCATGGGCATGCATCCCGTGACGCTCTGCGTCACCTTCCAGAAGCGGAACGCGGAGCGTCCCTGGCGGCATTCCCACGCGGAGCGTGAGGAACGATCGTTCACCAGATCAAGCTCCGCTGTAGGGACGGTCGTTGTTACCGATGCAAAATCACCTGCGCAATTTCCTGCAACCCCATCACCCGTTGTGCGGCGTTGAGTTTGATTGCTTCCTTGGGCATGCCGAAGACCACGCAGCTGGCTTCGTCCTGGGCCACGGTGGTGCTGCCGGCGTCGAGCATTTCCTTCAGGCCGCGGGCGCCGTCGTCGCCCATGCCGGTCATGATGATGCCGGTGGCGTTGCGGCCGGCGAATTTGGCCACGGAGCGGAACAGCACATCCACTGAAGGGCGGTGGCGGTTGACCAGTGGGCCGTCCACCACCTGCACGTGATAGAACGCGCCGCTGCGGGTCACCATCATGTGCTTGCCGCCTGGTGCGATGAGCGCCAGGCCCGGGTGGATGCGGTCGTTGTTGCGGGCCTCGCGCACTTCGATCTGGCACAGGCTGTTGAGCCGGGCGGCAAACGAGGCGGTGAATTTTTCCGGCATGTGCTGGACGATGACGATGCCCGGGCACACTCGCGGCAGGGCGGTGAGCACCGCTTCCAGGGCCTGGGTGCCGCCGGTGGAGGTGCCCAGGGCGACGATGCGTTCGGTGGTCTGCGCCATGGCGTGGCCGTTGGCGGCGGGCAGCATGGCGTCGGCGGTGAGTTTGGTGGCGGGCGTCAGCGCGATCGGGGCGGGACGCTTGCCCAGGTTGCGCACGTTGACCTGGGCGGCGGCACGGATCGCCGACACCAGTTCCGGTGCCGACTCCAACAGAAAGTTCTTCAGGCCGGTGGTGGGCTTGGTGATGATTTCCACTGCGCCAGCGGCCATCGCCTGCAAGGTGGTTTCCGCGCCCCGGGGTGTCAGGGACGAGCAGATCACCACCGGAGTGGGGCGCTCGCTCATGATTTTTTTCAGGAAGGTGATGCCGTCCATGCGCGGCATTTCCACGTCCAGCACGATTACGTCGGGCCATTCCTTGGCCAGTTTGTCCATGGCGAAAATCGGGTCGGACGCCGCGCCCATGACGTGGATGTCCGGTGTGTCGCTGAGGATCGCCAGCAACACCTGGCGAACCACGGCAGAGTCATCCACCAGCAGTACATTGATCTTTTTTGACATAGTCAGTGCCGGGTCCTTATAGGTTGGTGCCTGACCCACACATCGCCGCTGCAAAGGTCGAAGATGATGCTGCGGTGGCCAGTGCTGCCCATGTCGTGGGCGATGAGGTCGAGGCGATAAAGGGCGGCCATTTCCAGCGCGGCGTTGACGTTCAGCCGCGCCACATCGCCATAGGGCACGTGGCGTTGCAGTTCGGGGAACATCTCGCCGCCGCCGAACAGCTTGAGTTGGTAATCCTCGGGTTCGGTGTGGTGGGCCCGGGCCTGGCGGATGAACAGTTCGATGGCTTCGTCGGCATAGATACCGTTCAGTGCGGTGGAGCAGCGCACCCGACTGGGCAACATGAAGTGGCACATGCCGCCGATCTTGCGTTCCGGGTGCCACAGCGTGATCGCCACGCAAGAACCGAGGATCGTGCGCAGGCGGGTCGGGCAGGTGGCGAAACGAAACTCCCCCGGCGCCAGGTACACCTCGGCCACTTCCCTGATCGCGGCGCTCATGGTTTGCGGTAAATCGATGGCGCCACCAGTTTCAATGCATCGGACACACCGTTGAGGCTTTCCGAGTGGCTGATGATGAAATACCCGCCGGGCTTGAGCCGGGGGAGCAAGCGGGCAACCACTTTGCTTTTGGTGGGTTGGTCGAAATAGATCATGACGTTGCGCAGGAAGATCACATCGAACTCCCCCAGCTCCGGCAAGGTGTCGTTGAGGTTGACCTGGATAAAGTTGACCCGGTTGCGCAATGCCCGGTCGATGAGGAACGTGCCTTGCTGGCTGCCGGTGCCCTTGAGGCAATATTTCACCAGCAGCGGCTGGGGCAGGGTGCGGGCACGTTCCATCGGGTAATGCCCGGCGCGCGCCTTGGCCAGCACCTGGCTGCTGATGTCCGAACCGATGACTTCCCAGGGTGTGGTGCCCAATCCTTCGGCCAGGGTCATGGCCAGGCTGTAGGGCTCTTCCCCCGATGAACTGGCCGCGCTCCACAAGCGAAAGGTCTTGCCCGGTGTCGCGTGGGGCAGCACGTGCTGGCGCAGGAAATCGAAATGCTTGGGCTCGCGAAAAAAATAGGTCTCGTTGGTGGTGAGCAGGTCCAGCGCTACCTGCAGCTCATCGGTGCGCTGGCCGTTCATGATCAGCTTGAAATACTCGCCGTAGCTGTCCAGCCCATAGTGCTTGAGGCGCTTGAACAAACGCCCGGCCACCAAGGCTTTCTTGGCCTCGGACAGGCTGATGCCGGCGGCCTGGTACAGCCAGGACTGGAACTGGCCGAACTCTCGGTCAGTGAGCGCCTGTGCGTTCAGCGTGCGTTCCTTGCAGGTATCGGCGTTCACGGGGCATCCACTTCCAGCGCGCTCGGGCTGGCTTCTGCGAGTAGGGACATCTCGTCGATGGACAGCACGCGGTCCACCTCCAGCACGATGACGAACTTGCCATCGACCTTGGCCATGCCACTGATGAAATCGGCACGGATCTTCGCGCCGAAGCTCGGTGGCGGCTCGATCTGCGAGGCCGGGATTTCCAGCACCGCCGACACCGTGTCCACCAGCAGGCCAATGTCCTGGGCCAGGCCGTCGGCGCTGGACGCCTCGATGATCACCACGCACGAACGCCGGCTGATCGCCGAATTCGGCCGGCCGAAACGGGCCGACAAATCCACCACCGGCACCACCGCGCCGCGCAGGTTGATCACCCCGCGCACGAAGGCCGGCATCATCGGCACCACGGTCAGGTTGCCGTATTCGATGATCTCCTTGATGCACAGGATGCCGATGGCAAACATCTCCGTGCCGAGCATGAACGTCAGGTATTGCGCTTCTTCCTCGACCGCGATGGCGGTTTGACGTGTGGTGGCGATGGCGCCCATTGCTTTTTCTCCTTTAAGCAAGCCAGTGGAACCGGGCCATCAGAACCGGGTGAATTCCGATTCGTCCGGGGCGCTGGCCATGTTGTAGGCAAACGCCTTGGGCATGACCGGTGCCGGAGTCCGGGCCGGTTTGCGGCCGGACGGACCTGGGGTGTTATCGACCCTGGCAACTTGCACGGCAGACTTGGGTGGCGTGTCCAGGGTGAAGAAGCTCATGGCCTGTTGCAGCTGTTCGGCCTGGCTGCTCATTTCCTCGGCGGTGGCGGCCAGTTCTTCGCTGCTGGAGGCGTTTTGCTGGGTCACCTGGTTGAGCTGGGTCATGGCGGTGTTGATCTGCGCCACACCGGCGGCCTGTTCTTCGGAGGCGGCGCTGATTTCCTGCACCAGGTCCGAGGTCTTGTTGATGGATGGGACCATCTCGTTGAGCAGGTTCCCGGCCTTCTCGGCCATATCGACGCTGCTGGACGACAGCTCGCCGATTTCCTGGGCGGCCACCTGGCTGCGTTCGGCCAGCTTGCGCACTTCGGCGGCGACCACTGCGAAGCCTTTGCCGTGTTCACCGGCGCGGGCGGCTTCGATGGCTGCGTTGAGCGCCAGCAGGTTGGTCTGGTAGGCGATGTCGTCGATGATGCTGATGCGTTGGGCGATTTTCTTCATCGCCACCACGGTCTGCTGCACCGATTCGCCGCCGTCGGTGGCTTCCTTGGCGGCCTTGCTGGCCATGCCGTCGGTGACCTTGGCGTTCTCGGTGTTCTGGTTGATGCTGGCGCTCATCTGCTCGATGGAGGCACTGGTTTCCTCGACGCTGGCCGCTTGCTCGCTGGTGGCCTGGCTCATCGATTGCGCGGTGGCGCTGACTTCTTCGGAGGCGCTGGCCAGGTTGTCCGCGGCATTACGCACTTCGCCGATGATGTGCGAGAGCTTGCCGACCATGTTCTGCATGGCGTTGAGCACCATGCCGGTTTCATCCTTGGAGCCACCTTCGATTTTGGCGTTCAGGTTGCCTTCGGCCAATTGTTCGGCAACGGCGGCGGCCTGTTTCAATGGGCGGGAGATGATGCGCGAGATGAACAGCGCCAGGCCCAGGCCTACCAGTAGGGCGGCAACCAGTACGGCAATGATCGACAGGCGTGCATTCTCATACAGTTCCGTGCCGTGGGCGCTGGCCAAGTCGGCTCCGGCGGCATTGAGTTCGACCAGTTTTTGCAGGTCGGCGGTTACCAGGTCGAAATGACGTTTGGATTCGCCTCTGAGCAACGTCTGGGCTTCGTTGGCCAGATTTTGTCGGGAAAGTGCAAACAGGTCTTTGCTAACGACCAGGTAAGCGGTCCAGTCACTGCGAGCGGCGTCGAACAACTGGCGATCTTCGGCACTGGAGAGCAGTTTTTCATAGGTCGCCAAGCGTGTTTCGAAACCCTGTTTGGCTTCGTCCGCTTCTTGCTCAATGGCGATGCGCTCCTGCTCCGAGTCGGCGGAAATGTGGCGGTTTTCCTTGAGGCGATAGTTCGCTGCGTAGAAGCGCATGCCCGAAGCTGCACGCATCGAAACCATCCAGTTTTCCCGGATATCGATGGTGGTGCCATTCACCTGGCCCAGTTGAATGATCGAGAACACTCCCATGACGGCGGTCAGCGCCAGCACCACAAGAAATGAAGTGATCAGTTTGGTGGCGATTCTAAGGTCGTAGAACCATTTCATTGGGAAGTACCTCTCCATGGAATTGCTAAAGCGTCAGCGAGCGTTGGCTTGTTGTAATTGAGTCGGTGTGTAGCGGTTTTCCACTTGGGCGATCTGGGTGAGCAGCGCCGGTACGTCAAGAATCAACGCCACGGCGCCACTGCCCAGGATGGTCGAGCCACTGATGCCGCGAAGGGCACCAAACAGCTTGCCCAGCGGCTTGATCACGGTCTGGAATTCACCCAGCAAGTCATCCACCACCAGCCCGGCCTTGAGTTCGGCGTAGCGCACCACCACCACGTTCTGCCGGCGCGCGGCCGGGCCCTCATGGCTGAAGTGATCGCGCAGGTAGACCAGTGGCAGCACCTCGCCGCGCAGGTCGAGGTAGCCTTGTTCGCGGCTGGCGAGCCCATCGTCTTCGCTCAGCTCGATGCATTCCTGGACCATGTCCAGCGGAATGACATAGGTCGACTGGCCGATGCCCACCAAGAAACCATTGATGATCGCCAAGGTCAGCGGCAGGCGGATGCGCACCACGGTGCCCTTGCCGGGCTGGCTGTCCAGGTCGACGGTGCCGCGCAGCAGGGTGATGTTGCGCTTGACCACGTCCATGCCCACGCCACGCCCCGAAAGGTTGGTCACGGCCTGGGCGGTGGAGAAGCCAGGTTCGAAAATCAGGTTGTAGATTTCCTGGTCGGTCGGGCTCGCGCCCGGTGTTACCAGGCCGCGTTCCTGGGCTTTTTCCAGGATCCGGTCGCGGTTCAGGCCGGCGCCGTCGTCGGCGATTTCCAGCACAATGCTGCCCGAGTCGTGATAGGCGTTGAGGTGCAGGTGCCCCTTGGCCGGTTTGCCGGCCGCCAGCCGGGCCTCGGCGGTTTCAATGCCGTGGTCCATGGCGTTGCGCAGCAGGTGCATGAGCGGGTCGCCGATTTTTTCCACCACGGTCTTGTCCAGCTCGGTCTCCGCGCCGCTGATGATCAGGTCGATGTCCTTGCCCAACTCCTGGCTGACATCGCGCACCACCCGACGGAAGCGGTTGAAGGTTTCGCCGATGGGGATCATGCGCAGGCGCAGGGCGCCGTCGAGGATTTCCTCCACCAGTGACGACACCGTCGAGGTGGATTCCTGCAACGGATCGTTGTTGCAGGTGCGGGCCAGCAGGCTGGCGCCGGCGCTGGCGATGACCAGTTCGCCCACCAGGTTGATCAGCTCGTCGAGCTTGTCGGCATTGACTCGCACGTAGGTGCCGTCCTTGGCCTTGCTGTCGCTGGTCACAGCCTGTTTGTCGCTGGCGATCTGGGCAGGCACGCGCGGCGTCTTGCGTTGGTCGGACAGCAACTCGCCGGTGGCGACCAACGCGGTGGTTTCCTCGACCGGCTCCGGCGACGTGGCAACCAGGCCGGTGTTGGCCGGGGGCGCGATGTCGTCATCCAGGGCAACGATTTCGATCTCGCAGTCTTCCCGGACGAAGTCGAATACTTCGTTGATCGCCCCGTGGCTGGCGGCCGAGCGAAACTCGATGTCGAAGCCCAGGTAGCAGGATTCGGCGTCCCAGGCATCGGCGGCGGGCAGGGCGTCGGTCAAGGTGGTGAGGTCGACGATGTCACCCAGGGTTTGCAGATAGCGCAGGAACGACAGCGGGTCCATGCCGTTGCGGAACACGTCCTGGCCGAAGCGCAGGGAAATGTGCCAGAGGCGCGTTTCGCCGGGTTCACTGGTGTTGGTTTCAGGGGCTGGCGTCGGGGCCGCAGCGGGCGAGGGCGCCTGGTACTCCTGCAGGATCTGGCACAGTTCCACTTCCCGTTGCAGGGCCGGTGGCGGCAGCGCTCCGCCCTGGTTGGCGGCCACGTTGATCAGTTCCAGCATGTGATCGCTGGACTTGAGCAGCACCGCGATCAGCCCGGCGTCTACTTCGACGCTGCCGTTGCGCAGGCGATCGAGCACGTCTTCGACGATGTGGGTGAAGCTGACGATCGGTTCCAGGCCGAATAGCCCGGCCGAGCCCTTGATCGTGTGCGCCGCCCGGAAGATCGCGCCAATGGCGTCATCGTCGCCGGGGTCGGTTTCCAGTTGCAGCAGCGACTCTTCCATCGCCTGCAACTGTTCCCGTGCCTCGACGATGAAGGTCTGTTGTGCCTGATCGAGATTGATGCTCACGCTCATATCCTTTGTCGTGTCCGACGTATTGCAGTCCTAGGCAACCAGGTTGCACAGGGCAAGTGTTTCCGTGACGGCTTTGCTCTGGCCGATCAGTGTCAGTTGGGTCCCGGCCCTGGCGGCCTCACGCCGCACCATCAGCAGCAGTTGCAGGCCGGCGCCGTCCATCTCGGTGATCTGCGACAGATCGAGGGCCATCCGCGGTGTTGCGCCCAGGTGCGGCAACCATTGCGCGGCCAGGTCGGCGGCGGTGTAGATCGTCAGCTCGCCGTCGATGTGCACCTGGGCGGTGTCATCGTGTGTTTCGTATTGCAACGGCATGGGAGCCTCCGGCTATCAAGGAAGAATCAGTTTGGATACCGCCGCCAGCATTTGCGCCGGCTGGAACGGCTTGACCACCCAGGCCTTGGCTCCGGCGGCCTGGCCTTCCTGTTTCTTCGATTCCTGGGATTCGGTGGTGAGCATGATGATCGGCGTGAACTTGTAGCTGGCCAGTTTCTTGACCTCCTTGACGAAGGTGATGCCGTCCATGTTGGGCATGTTCACGTCACTGATGATCAGGTGCACTTTCTGGCCATTGAGCTTGCCCAGTGCGTCCTTGCCATCGCTGGCTTCGATCACGTCATAGCCGGCACTTTTCAACGCGATGCCGACCACCTGCCGAACGCTCGCGGAGTCGTCGACAACCAATACACTTTTAGCCATGAACGGCGCTCCTAAAAGAAGGTAATTTCCTGTGAAGCCTGTTGCGCGCCCGAGTCGCCGTGGTGATTGCGGCGTTGCTCGTCGGTGGCGTAAGTGGTTTCCATGCGCGCCAGCCATTGGCGGGCGTCGATGGAGACAGCCTGTTCGGGCGACTGGCGGGCCTGCTGCATGTGCACATGCAGGTCCTCGATGTTGTCGCGCACGTGGCTGAGGATCTGGCTGACCCGATCCTGGAATTGCAGGCTGACCAGCACCTCGGTGAGTTCATCGCGGATGCCGTAGCTCTCGCGCTGCAGCATGTCGGCCGAGTCGGCCAAGCTGCCGGTGACACTCTTGAAGCGCTCCAGCACCTGCTGGATGCTTTGCTCGGAGGCACTGACCGAATGGCTGTCCTGGTCCGCGCCGCTGGACGCGGCATGCACCAGTTGGGTGATGGCGTTGTTGATGATGTCGACCTTGGCCGACATCTGCTGGCCGGTCTCGCTGGATTTGCTCGAGAGACTGCGCACGGCGTCCGCCACCACGGCAAAGCCACGCCCGGCCTCGCCCGCACGGGCGGCTTCGATGGCGGCGTTGAGGGCCAGCAGGTTGGTCTGCGCGGCAATCGCCGCGACATCGGCGGCCATGGTCCGCAGCTCGCCGGTATAGGCCGTCAGGTTGCGCACCTGGGCCAGGGTTTCATCGCGGCTGGCCTGGGTGGCCTTCAGGGAATCGATGACCTTGACCAGTTCACTTTCGCTCTGGGCCAGCACCTGCACGGCACCGCCACCGCTGCTGCCGGCCAACTCACCGGCGGCCAGTTGCGAGGCTTGCACGGTCTCTTCCAGGCGCGAGGAAATGCCGGTGAAGCGGCTGGTCAGCGAGACGATTGCGGTTTCGGTCTGCTGCCGGGAGCTTTCGACCTGCTTGGCCCAGATCGGCATGGCACCGAGAATGACTTCGTTGAGTTGCTCGCTGGTTTTATGGGCCAGGTGCTCGCTGGCCTGCAGGTCGTGGCGGGCCATGGCGGCGGCGATGGCGCTGCCGAGCTGCTGACGTTGCGAACGCGCACCCCATACGCCAGCGCCGACGCCAACGGCCAGGAGGGCAACAGCCAGGATGATGTTTTGAACACTTGGACCGTTGAGCAGTACGACGCCAACGGCAGCAACAAAAGCGACGAGCACTGTGTTCCAGAGGATGCGAGGTGGTTGGGCGAAGGAATGACCGTGTGGGTACGACGTCATGGTTCGGTCCTTGAACAGAGTTTCTAACAGGTTATTTGCGAATAACTGGTTATCTGCGACCTCTACTCGGACTTTAAGACCGGCTGTCCGATACCGGTATTGCCATAGGCATTGGCATGCACAGTACGTGGCACTGTGCTACTTCAGATTAGACGCAGTCTGTGAAATGTCGAATGCATCCGACGAAGGTAGAAGCCACAACATAGAACCCCTGTGGCGAGGGAGCTTGCTCCCGCGCGGCTCTGTAGGAGCTGCCGAAGGCTGCGATCTTTTGATCGTTCACCTGCGACTCAACTGTCCTTGGAAAGATCGCAGCCTCGCTTCGCTCGGCAGCTCCTACAATGCAGCCCGACGGAAGCGAGCGCCCTCGCCACAAAAGCGAACCGCGCTGAATCTTCTGAAACGAGTTGTATGGATTGCGCTAAATTACCGGCACCCGGATTTTCGAACCTGCCATCAGAGTCCCCATGCCCACCCAGCCCCTCTGGAAAACCTATCTCCTGTTCCTGGCCCCCATGGTCCTGTCCAACTTCCTGCAGTCCATGTCTGGCACGTTCAATAGCATCTACATCGGCCAGATGCTCGGTACCCAGGCCTTGGCGGCGGTGTCGGGCATGTTTCCCATCGTGTTTTTCTTTATCGCATTGGTGATCGGCCTCGGCGCGGGGGCGGGGGTGTTGATCGGGCAGGCCTACGGCGCCGGAGAAACCGGCACGGTGAAGGCGATTGCCGGTTCGACGTTGTTGCTGGGGGCGATCATCGGCCTGACGGCGGCGGTGCTCGGCAGTGTCTTTGCGCGTCAGGCGTTGCAGGGGCTCGGCACGCCGGCCGATGTGCTGGAGGACGCCGTTTCCTATGCCCGGGTCATGATGTGGATCCTGCCGATGTTGCTGGTATTTGTGCTGTTCACCCAACTGTTGCGCGGGGTGAGCGATACGGTGTCACCGATGCTGGCGCTGCTGATCTCCACCAGTGTCGGGCTGCTGCTCACGCCCGTATTGATTCGTGGTTGGCTGGGGTTGCCGCCGATGGGCATCCAGAGCGCGGCGCTGGCGGGGTTGGTGGGGACGGCCTCGGCCATGGCCATGCTGGCGTGGCGCCTGAACCGTCGCGAGCATGCCCTGGCACCGGACCGGGCGTTGTTCGCGGCGATGCGCCTGGACACGGAGATCCTTGGCAAAGTGCTGCGCATTGGCTTGCCCACAGGGTTGCAGATGGTGGTGATCTCATTGTCCGAATTGGTCATCCTGACGCTGGTCAATAGCCATGGTTCCCAGGCCACGGCGGCCTACGGCGCGGTGACGCAGATCGTCAACTACGTACAGTTTCCGGCGCTGTCGATCGCCATCACCGCCTCGATCCTCGGCGCCCAGGCCATCGGTGCCGGACGCCTGGAGCGCCTGGGGCCGATCCTGCGCACGGGGCTGTTGATCAACCTCTGGCTTACGGGTGGGCTGGTGGTCCTGGGTTATCTGTTGTCCCACTGGCTGCTGGGGTTGTTCATCACCGACCCGGCGGCACGGGTCCAGGCCGAACACCTGCTGCACATCATGCTCTGGAGCCTGTTGGTGTTCGGCTTCCAGGCGATCGTCGGCGGCATCATGCGCGCCAGCGGCACGGTGCTGGTGCCGGTCGCCATCTCGATCTTCTGCATCGTCGCCGTGCAAGTGCCGGCGGCGTACCTGCTGGACGCTCACTTCGGGCTGCAAGGGGTGTGGATGGCGTTCCCGGTGGCCTACTTGAGCATGCTGCTGTTGCAGACGCTGTACTACAAGCGGGTGTGGCAGCATCAGCCGATCGAGCGGCTGGTGTAGAACAGGGCTTTCTGACACAACACAAATCCCCTTTGGGTCAGCAGTGGGTCAGCCTGTGGGAGCAAAGCTTGCTCGCGATGACCTCATCACATGCAACGCCCCTGTTGGCTTTAAAACCGCTATCGCGAGCAAGCTTTGCTCCCACAGGCTCGCTCCCACAGAGGATTGGGCCCTCGCGATGTTACAGTGGCCGTCATCCGCCACGCCGCCACCGAGGATCCGATGCCTGCCAGTCTCCCCACCCACATTGCCTACCGCGCCTTCCTGTTCGACATGGACGGCACTCTGCTCAATTCCATCGCCACCGCTGAGCGGATCTGGACGCGCTGGGCCCTGCGCCACGGCGTGGACGTGGCGACGTTCCTGCCGACCATTCATGGCGTGCGCGCCATCGACACCATCGCCCGCCAGCACCTGCCAGGGGTGGATGCCCAGGCCGAAGCCGAGCAGATTACCCGGGAGGAAATCGAAGACGTCGAAGGGGTGGTGCAGGTGCCCGGTGCGCAGGCCTTTCTGAACAGCCTGCCGCCAGAACGCTGGGCAATCGTCACCTCAGCGCCCATGGCATTGGCCTTGCGTCGTATGGAAGCGGCGGGGATCCCGCGTCCCGGGGTGATGGTCACCGCCGAAGACGTCAGCGACGGCAAGCCCAACCCCGCCTGCTATCGCCTGGCCGCCGAGCGCCTGCAAGTGACGCCGCAGGAATGCCTGGTCTTTGAAGACGCCGAGGCGGGCATCCGGGCAGGCGAGGCCGCTGGCGCCGACGTGACGGTGGTAACGGCGACGCATACGCACCCGGTGGTCACCCTTCATCCGCAGATCAAGGATTACCTTGGGCTTGGTATTGAAGTGGATGAAGCCGGGTTGATGCGGATTCAGTAATCACACAATCCCCTAACCACACAATCCCCTGTGGGAGCGCGCCTGTGGGAGCAAAGCTTGCTCGCGATAGCGTCGTCACAGACAACACCTCTGTTGGCTTTAAAACCGCTATCGCGAGCAAGCTTTGCTCCCACATTGGATCTGCGGTGGTCTTCGATTTTTCGGCCACTAAAAATCCCCTGTGGGAGCAAGCTTTGCACCCACATTGGATCTGTGGTCCTCAGATAGGTCAGGTCACCACGCGATAGCACGGCACATACGCCGCGCCGCCCGGCAGTTTCATGCGGTGCTGGGCGACGAAGGCCTGGAGCAGGCGGTCGAGGGGTTCCATGATGGCGGCGTCGCCGTGGATTTCGTACGGGCCGTGTTCTTCGATCAGGCGGATGCCCTTGTCCTTGACGTTACCGGCCACGATCCCCGAGAACGCCCGGCGCAGGTTGGCGGCCAGTTCGTGGGCGGGCAGGTCGCGGCTCAGGCCCAGGCTGGCCATGTTGGCGTGGGTCGGGTCGAACGGGCGCTGGAAGCCCTCGTCGATCTTCAGCAGCCAGTTGAAATGGAAGGCGTCGTTGCGCTCGCGGCGGAACTGCTTGACCTCCTTGAGCCCCTGGGTCATCTGCCGCGCCACTTCGGCCGGGTCGTCGATGATGATCTGATAGTGCTTCTGCGCCTCCTCACCCAGGGTTGCACCGACAAACGCGTGCAACTGATCGAGGTACGGCGCGGCGCTTTTCGGCCCGGTGAGAACCACCGGGAACGGCAGGTCCTGGTTGGCCGGGTGCATCAGGATGCCCAGCAGGTAGAGGAACTCTTCCGCCGTACCGGCGCCGCCCGGGAAGATGATGATGCCGTGGCCGACACGCACGAAAGCCTCGAGGCGTTTCTCGATGTCCGGCAGGATCACCAGCTCATTGACGATCGGGTTCGGCGCCTCGGCGGCGATGATGCCCGGTTCCGTCAGGCCCAGGTAGCGACCGCCATGGATACGCTGCTTGGCATGGGCAATGGTGGCGCCTTTCATCGGGCCTTTCATCACGCCAGGGCCGCAACCGGTGCAGATGTCCAGGCTGCGCAGGCCCAATTCGTGGCCGACTTTTTTGGTGTATTTGTATTCTTCGGTGTTGATCGAGTGACCGCCCCAGCACACGACGATTTTCGGCTCCACGCCTGGACGCAAGGTGCGGGCGTTGCGCAGCAGGTGGAACACGTAGTCGCTGATGCCCTGGGACGAGCTGAGGTCGATGCGCTGGCTGTCCAGCTCGTTCTCGGTGTAGACGATGTCGCGCAGGGCGCTGAACAGCATTTCCCGGGTGCTGGCGATCATTTCGCCGTCGACGAACGCATCGGCCGGCGCATTCAGCAGTTCCAGGCGCACGCCGCGGTCCTGCTGGTGAATACGGATCTCGAAGTCCTTGTAGGCTTCCAGGATGGTCTTGGCGTTATCAACATGGGCGCCGGTGTTGAGGATGGCCAGGGCGCACTGGCGGAAGAGGGTATAGATACTGCCGGAACCGGCTTCGCTCAGTTGCTGGACTTCGCGCTGGGACAAGGTCTCCAGGCTGCCCTTGGGGCTTACCGAGGCGTTGATTACATGTCTTTGAGTCATTCAGCTTTCCTTGAAAACGATGCCATGCACACAACGACGGCATCTTGAAAAAAACGTCCACGCAGAAAGATCGCACGATCCTTGCGCTATCGCCATGGACTTTGATCCGGACCCGGCGAGTCGGTTGCGCTACAAAATGAGCCCCAGCATAGCTAATTCGACCGGGCAGGCGATAATGCGTGACTCTTTTGATGCCGTACAAGGAAATTGCACCGCGATGTTCGAGATCAAACCGTGGGATGGCGACACGTACCGCAAGCAGACCCGCCGCAGCACCCTGATCATCGCAGTGGTGTTCCTGGCCCTGGCGATGTTGCTGTCCAGCCTGGCCGTGATGCTGCTGGGCACGCCTGGAGGCGATAACTTTCGTTTCAATCTTGGCGGGGTGATTGTCGCGGTGCTGGCGATGGCTGCGCTGATGCGCGTGTATTTCTGGTCGCAGCCGTGGATGGCCGCCGCCGTGTATGGCTGGCAGCTCAAGCGCAGCCTGATGAAAATCACCAACGTGATGCACCAGGTGACTGCCGGCGTGCAGGCCCAGGACCCCATCGCCATGAAGCTGTTGCGTTTCTATCACCTGGGGCTGGCACAGATGCATCAGCTGGACGCCAACTCCAGCGCCCAGGGCTCCCTGGCACGAGAGGCCGATGCGCACCTGGCAAAGATGCAGGCGCTGGGCCTGGACACCGAGCAATCGCGTCTTGACCCGAGCTGGATCGAGACGGTGAAGCAGGCCTATCGCGCGGGTTGATCGGTCAGAGGGTGCCGATGCGGTCGAGCTCGTCTTTCAGGGCCTGGGCATCGAGCTGGTCGAAGGGCAGGGCGAAAAACGCCCGGCAGCGGGTTTCGATACGATCCAGGGTGGCATGGAAGGCCTGGCCGATCTGATCGTCGTTGCCTCTGACGGTCGATGGATCGACCAGGCCCCAGTGGGCCTTGATGGCGGGGCCGAAGTACACCGGGCAAGCATCGCGAGCGGCGCTGTCGCACACGGTGATGACGATGTCCGGCTGGCTGCCCTCGAGCGCGTCATAACCCTTGCTGCGCAAGCCTTGGACGCTGATACCGGCTTCTTGCAAGGTGCTCAGGCTGCGCGGGAGCACGTGGCCCTTGGGAAAACTGCCGGCGCTGACGGCTGCGAACCCGGCGGGGGCCAGATGGTTGAACATCGCTTCGCTGAGAATGCTGCGGCAACTGTTGGCTGTGCACATGAAGAGGACTTTCATCGATCGGCTCCGATAAGCGCAAGGGTGGGCTGCGCCGGAGTATATGCGGACAATCGAATATATGGAATTTCGTATTTGTGGCGAGGGGAAGAGTGGATAGCGCCGGGGCGCAGTACGTCTGCGCCCCAACGATCTGGATGGTTACGATTTTCTGCCGCCGCCTTGGCTGCGTTCTCTACCTTTGTTACCGGCTCCAGTGCCTTTTTGCCGATCGTTGGCAACGTTGCCGCCAGACGCTTGTCCGCCTTTCTTGCCGGCTTCCGATGCTTTTTCACGATCATTGGCGAAGTTGCCTGGGTTTTTGTTTCCGCTACTGGCCATTTCGAGAATCCTCATTTTGGTTGAGCGAGCAACGTGCCTCGCATTAGTTGGGAAAGAAAATGGCCGAGGGAAGTTTAAAAAAAACCGTTTGCCGGCGACGAATGGTTTGCCGCCCGATTTCACTTCTAATCCTCGCCACCGCTGACTTTCCAATGCTTGGCATCCGTGGGGAAAACCACTTGCTCGACCCGATGGGCAATGCCGAAAGCCAGGGAGTTTTCCGCCGGGATCACCCGCTCTTCGGCGCACAGGCATTTGAAGATATCCAACTGCGTCGCCGCGCCGGCGGTTTCCTTGACGTAGATTTCCACGTAGCGCGCCACGTCGTTGTCCAGGCTGGACAGGTACTCGCGCAAGCGTGAGTGGTCCACGGATTTCTGGCCGAAATACCAGTTCATCGGATGAATCAGGAAACGCGAATGCGGGGTGGTGGTGCGGTCGCTGGCGGCCAGGTACATGACGATGCCCATGGACTCGATGTTGCCGGCGTTCACCGCACGTACCGGTACCGGAAGGGACTTGATGAAGGTGTAGAGGGTGAACCCGAAGTTGGTGCTGCCACCGACTGTGGAGAGATTGAGCATCAGCGAGTCGGCGCCTTTCTCAATGGCCTCCAGGCAGTTATCGCGAAAGCGTTCGGTGGTGCCCTGATCGATCTGGCAATGAAAATGGACAATGTGTTCGGACATCTGAAACTCCTGTCGACTTCACCCTTTGAAGTGCCTGCGGATCGGCTGTGCCGTACAGTTGGGAGTCCAGCGGTCTGCGGATGTTCCTCATCCGTGGCTGGCTGCCGGTGAGCGCATCAAGCCGGTTGCTGCTGTTCGCATTTCCGGGCGGCTTGCGTCATGCGCTGCAGAAATAGCGTCAGCCCGGCTTCTTCCTCGCTGAGGCCTTTGCGTGCCCGGGGTTTGGGCAACTGGGTCAGGGCGCCGAGCAGGAAACCCTCCACCACCGCAGGATGAATGTAGCACTTGCGACAGACGGTCGGCGTATTGCCCAGTTGTCGGGCGACTTGCCTGACCATCTCGGCGACGTGCCGTTTGGCCTCGCTTTCGGTTTCCCAGCGCAGCGTCCGCAACCCGGCCAGAGCGGCTGCGCTGCCGGCCCAGGTGCGGTAGTCCTTGGCGGTGAAGTCAGCGCCAGTGAGGGTCTTGAGGTAGGCGTTGATGTCCGAAGAACTGATGGCGTGGCGCTCGCCGTGTTCGTCCAGGTACTGGAACAGGTTCTGCCCGGGGATCTCCTGGCAGCGCCTGATGATCCGCGCCAGGCGCCGATCCTTCACGGTGATCTGGTGCTCGATGCCGCTCTTGCCACGGAACTGGAAGGCGATGGCGCTGCCGTTGATCTCGACATGTTTGTCGCGCAGGGTCGTCAGGCCGTAGGAACGATTGTCCCGGGCGTATTGGCTGTTGCCGACGCGGATCAGGGTCACGTCCAGCAGGGTGATGACCGTGGCCATGACTTTGTCGCGGCTGAAACCGGGCGTGGCGAGGATGGCTTCCAGGCGTTTGCGCAAGCGCGGCAGGGCCCGTCCGAATTCCAGCATCCGCGAATACTTGTCCGCATCCCGGACCTCACGCCAGCGCGCATGGTAGCGGTACTGCTTGCGACCGCGGGCATCGCGCCCGGTGGCCTGCAGATGGCCTCGCGGGTCGGTGCAGATCCAGACATCGGTGTAGGCCGGCGGTACCGCCAGGGCATTGATGCGCTGGATCTCGGCCGCGTCGGTGATGCGCTGGCCCTGCGGGTCGAAATAACAGAATTGGTCCCGCCGCTTTTTACGGGTGATGCCCGGGGCCGTGTCATCGACATAATGCAGGTCGGCCGGCAGTGCATCCGGCGGCAGGGTGTCGGGCATGAGAAGAGTCCTTGGCAACGAATCCGGTGGCCTGTGAATTCATTGACCGCAGGCTGTTCGGGTCGTGCCAAGATTTTGATGCTGCCCCGAAACCTGTGAGAGCAAACCAGCAGGAGCAAACCAGCAGGAACAAACCAGCAGGAGCAAACCAGCAGGAGCAAACCTGTGGGAGCAAGGCTTGTTCCCACAGCTCCCACAGTGTGATCCACTGGTATGGACCCTACGCCAACACCGCCACCGCCTTGATCTGCGCCCACAACACCTGCCCTGGATGCAATTTCAGCTGATCGCGCGAATAGCGGGTGATGCGCGCCAGCAGCGGGGTGCCGGCGGCTTCCAGGCGGATCAGCACATGGGCGGCGTTGTCGGCGGCCTGTTCGCTGACCACGGTGACCGGCAGGCGGTTGAGGATGCTGGTCTGGGCATCGTTCGCCAGGCTGAGGCTGACGTCCCGGGCCTGGACCTTGAAGCGCAGCGGCTGGCCGAGGGCCAGTGAGGTGTGGGCCACGCGTACGTTCAGTTGGCTGTCGGGCAGATTCAGGGTCAGCAATTGATAAGCCGGGTCGTACCCGCTGACCTTGCCCTCGATCACCACGCCTGCGTCATCCCCCAGGGCCAAGGGCAGGTCGAGCCGGGCCAGGGTTTCGCCGATCGGCCCACTGGCCAGCGCGCGACCGTCGTCGAGCAGCACGATGTGATCGGCCAGGCGCGCCACTTCGTCCTGGGAATGGCTGACATACAGCACCGGGATGTCCAGCTCATCGTGGAGCCGTTGCAGGTACGGCAGGATTTCGTTTTTGCGTCGGCTATCGAGGGCCGCCAGCGGCTCATCCATCAGCAGCAGTTGCGGGCTGGTGAGCAAGGCGCGGGCGATGCCGACCCGCTGGCGCTCGCCGCCGGACAGGTTGTGCGGCTGCCGATCGAGCAAGTGCCCGATGCCCAGCAGTTCGGTCGCCTGTGCCATGTCCACCCGCCGCTGTGCCGGCGCGATGCGCTTGAGGCCGAACGCCAGGTTGGCCCGTACCGACAGATGGGCGAACAGGCTCGCCTCCTGGAACACATACCCCACCGACCGTTTATGGGGCGGCACGAACACAGCGTGCTCACTGTCTTGCCAGACTTGGCCGTTGACCTCGATAAAACCCCGGGCCGGCCGCTCCAACCCGGCGATGCAACGCAGGCAGGTGGTTTTGCCGGAACCGGACGGCCCATACAGAGCGGTCACGCCACGGCCGGGCAATTGCACATCCAGGTCCAGGGAAAAAGCCCCGTGGTCGAGCTGCAAACGCGCGTGAATCATCGATCAGCTCCAACCGGCACGGGTTCGGCGGCTGGAGTACAGCGCCAGCAGCACCAGGAATGAAAACACCAGCATTGCCGCCGCGAGCCAGTGGGCCTGGGCGTATTCCAAGGCTTCGACATGGTCGTAGATCTGCACTGACACCACCCGGGTTTTCTCCGGGATGTTGCCGCCGATCATCAGCACCACGCCGAACTCGCCGACGGTGTGGGCGAAGCCGAGAATCGCCGCGGTGATGAAGCCGGGGCGGGCCAGGGGCAGGATGACGCTGAAAAACGTATCCCAAGGCCCGGCCCGCAGGGTGGCGGCGACTTCCAGCGGGCGACTGCCAATGGCGGCAAAGGCGTTCTGCAACGGCTGCACCACAAACGGCATGGAATAGATCACCGAGCCGATCACCAACCCGGTGAAGCTGAAGGTGAGAGTGCCCAACCCGAGGGCCTGGGTGAGCTGGCCGATCCAGCCGTTCGGTCCCAACGCCAGCAACAGGTAGAAGCCGATCACTGTGGGCGGCAGCACCAACGGCAACGCCACCACCGCACCCACCGGCCCGCGCAGCCAGGAGCGGGTGCGCGACAGCCACAACGCAATGGGTGTGCCGATGAGCAGCAGGATCACCGTGGTCAATGACGCCAGTTTCAGGGTCAGCCAGATGGCGGCATAGTCGGCGCTGGTCAGTGGCATTTAGCGTTGGTAACCGTAGGTTTGGATGATGGCGGCGGCTTTCGGGCCTTTGAGGTAATCCACCAGGGCCACGGCAGCGGGGTTGTCCCGGCCCTTGTTGAGGATCACCGCGTCCTGTTTGATCGGGTCGTGCAGTTCGGCCGGGACGATCCACGCCGAGCCGCCCGTCACTTTGCCGTCCTTGTACACCTGGGACAAGGCCACGAAACCGAGTTCGGCGTTACCGGTGGAGACGAACTGATAGGCCTGGGTGATGTTCTGGCCTTCGACGAGCTTGCTTTTCACCTGCGCGGTCAAGCCGAGCTTGTCCAGCACCTGGGTCGCGGCCAGGCCGTAGGGTGCGGCTTTCGGGTTGGCGATGGACAGGTGTTGGAAGTCGTTGCGCTTGAGGACCTGGCCCTGGCTGTCGACATAACCGTCCTTGGCCGACCACAGCGCCAGGGTGCCGACCGCGTAGGTAAAGCGCGAGCCCTTGACGGTGTCGCCTTCGCTTTCGAGTTTGGCCGGGGTGGTGTCGTCGGCGGCGAGGAAGACTTCGAAGGGCGCGCCGTTCTTGATCTGGGTGTAGAACTGCCCGGTGGCCCCGTAAGCCGCTACCAGCTTGTGCCCGGTGTCTTTTTCGAAGTCCGCGGCGATGGCCTGGATCGGCGCGGTGAAATTCGAAGCGACCGCCACCTGCACCTCCTCGGCCTGGACGGCGCCAACGGTAAAGAGCGTGGTCAGCAGCAACGGTGCGAAGCGGGTGGGGCGCATAGGTTAGATTCCGTAGGGGCAGATTCGCTATATACCTGAATATATAGCGAATGACCGACAAACGGAACGCGGCATTTTGCCTGGGGAGTGAGGTGCAAGGCTGTGGGAGCCAAACTTGCTCGCGATGACGGTGGGTCAGCGTGCATCCATTTTGAATGGGCTACCGCTATCGCGAGCAAGCTCAGCTCCCACAGGTCCGATGGTGTGCCTGGATGTGCCGGTTGCCCCCAATCCTCTGTGGGAGCCAAGCTTGCTCGCGATGGCGGTGGATCAGTTGGCATCCATTCTGAATGTGCTACCGCTATCGCGAGCAAGCTCAGCTCCCACAGGTCCGATGGTGTGCCTGGATGTGCCGGTTGCGCCCAATCCTCTGTGGGAGCCAAGCTTGCTCGCGATGACGGTGGGTCAGCGTGCATCCATTTTGAATGGGCTACCGCTATCGCGAGCAAGCTCAGCTCCNCGATGACGGTGGGTCAGCGTGCATCCATTTTGAATGGGCTACCGCTATCGCGAGCAAGCTCAGCTCCCACAGGTCCGATGGTGTGCCTGGATGTGCCGGTTGCCCCCAATCCTCTGTGGGAGCCAAGCTTGCTCGCGATGACGGTGGGTCAGCGTGCATCCATTTTGAATGGGCTACCGCTATCGCGAGCAAGCTCAGCTCCCACAGGTCCGATGGTGTGCCTGGATGTGCCGATTGCCCCCAATCCCCTGTGGGAGCCAAGCTTGCTCGCGATGACGTTCGATCAGGCATTCTTCCTGTGAAGTCGGGCCAACGCCTCTTCGGCCAGCCACCGCGTCAGCTCGGTCGTCGACAGCTCGCGGCCCAGGGGGAAGGCCTGGCCGGCCCAGAGGTTGCTGAAGTCTGCTTCGCCCTTGGCGCGCAACGGCATCAACGCACCGCCCGCCAGGGGAAAAGCCGGGGCCAGTGGGCTCATCGGACCCACTTCGCGCATCACCCGGTTGACGATGCCTCGTGCCGGGCGACCGGTGAACAGGTTGGTGACAGCGGTCTGGCTTTCCTTGGCCGTGCGCAACGCCTGGTGATGCGACGCGCTGATCTTCGCCTCGGGGGTGAACAGGTAGGCGCTTCCCAATTGCACCGCCGAGGCACCCAGGGCGAATGCCGCGACGATCCCCCGCGCATCGCCAATGCCGCCGGCAGCGATCACCGGGACCTTCACCGCATCCACCACCTGCGGCAGCAAGGCAAACAGCCCGACTTGGGTGTTGAGGTCGTCGCTGAGGAACATCCCGCGATGACCACCGGCTTCGTAACCCATGGCAATGATCGCGTCGCAACCATGCTGTTCCAGCCAGATGGCTTCCTCGACGGTGGTGGCCGAGGAAAGGATTTTCGCGCCAGTGGCCTTCACCCGATCCAGCAAGGATTTTTCCGGCAGGCCGAAATGGAAACTGACCACTTTGGGGCGCATCTCTTCCAGCACCCGGCAGGCGGCATCATCGAACGGCGTGCGGTTGGATACCGGGGTTGGCGCGTCGAAGTCGACGCCCAGTTCCTGGTAGTACGGCTTGAGTCGTTGCTTCCAGGCTTCGGCCCGCTGTTCGTCAAAGGCCGGCGGCTGGTGACAGAAAAAATTCACATTGAACGGTTTGTCGGTCTGCTCGCCGATGGTCGTCAGCGCCTGGCGCAGTTGCTCGACATCGAGCATCGCTGCCGGCATCGAACCCAGCCCGCCGGCATTGCACGTCGCGACCACCATGGCCGGCCCGGTCACTCCGGCCAGCGGCCCCTGGATGATGGGCAGCTCGATACCGAGCAGGTCAAGAATGCGAGTGTCTGGCCACTGGCTCATGTGCGGGGTCTCCGACGGCAGAAGGAAACAGCGGTTTTAGCAGGTGTGGGCCGGCGAGGGCCAGTCGAGTTTTTCAATCGAGCGCTGCAACTTGATCCCGACGACGGGAGGGTTACCATGCGGGCTTCATACATCAAGGAGCCCGACCCATGGACGTGAAACTCAAGACCGTCGAACCCTTCACCGTGGCCGGTTTGCAGGTGCGCACCCGCAACACCGACGAGCAGCAGTCCGACACCGCCCGGATCGGCCCGATGTGGCAGCAGTTCTTCAACGAAGGGCTGTTCGACACGATCCCGGCCCGGCAGTCGGAGTCGTTCGTCTACGGGGTGTATTCCAATTACGAGTCCGACGCCACCGGCCACTTCGATGTGACGGCCGGGGTGCAGGTGGATGCGACCAGCGCCGGCTATCCCGCCGTGGACATCGAGGGCGGGGATTACCTGATGTTTGCGGCCAAGGGGCCGATGCCCGACTGCGTGATCCAGACCTGGGGCCTGATCTGGGCGTACTTCGCGGATAACCCGCAGACATTGCGCCGTTTCACCACCGACTTCGAGGTCTACAGCGGCCCCGACTCGGTGGCGATCTACATCGGCATTCAATCCCCGGACGAGCGCTCCAGCGCCAGCAACTGACGCTTGCGCTCCACGCCCCAGCGATAGCCCGACAGGTTGCCGTCGCTGCGTACCACCCGGTGGCAAGGGATCGCCACCGCCAGGCTGTTGGCGCCGCAGGCCTGGGCCACGGCGCGCACGGCCTTGGGCATGCCGATGCGCTGGGCGATCTCGGCGTAGCTGGCGGTGCTGCCGGCGGGAATGTCCCGCAAGGCTTGCCAGACCCGCTCCTGGAAG
Organism: Pseudomonas sp. Root401; assembly: GCF_001425105.1. NCBI lineage: Bacteria > Pseudomonadati > Pseudomonadota > Gammaproteobacteria > Pseudomonadales > Pseudomonadaceae > Pseudomonas > Pseudomonas sp. Root401. The sequence continues at coordinate 39,150 of NZ_LMDO01000026.1, forward strand.
GCGGTGCCGCGCAGGTCCAAGGGCAGGTCCAGGCCCAGGGCCGGTGCTTCAATGAAGCCCACCACCTGGGCGATCAACTGCTCGAACTCGCGGTCGGCGCCGATCAGGTTGGCCCGGCGGAACTTGTCTTGCAGGTCGCGCACCAACGCGTCCGGGTCGTCCCCCAGCAGGATCGCGCACACGCCACGCTCGCTTTGCGCCACCAGGATCGCCCCGAGGGAGCATTGGCCGACGGCGAAACGGATGTCGGTGTTCTGCCCGGCGGCGCGGTAGTCGGCGGGTTTCATGCCCAACACCTTGTCGGCTGCCTCATAAAAGCGGCTGTTGGAGTTGAAGCCGGCGTCGTACAGCGCCTCGGTGATCGTGCCGCCATCGGCCAGGCGTTCGCGTACCTTGCGTGAGCGGTGGGCGGCGGCATAACCCTTGGGGGTCAGGCCAGTGACTGCCTTGAACACCCGATGAAAATGAAAGGGACTCAAGCCCGCGCTCTCTGCCAGTTCATTCAGGCCAGGCAGTTCCTCGGCCGCCTCGATCTGCCGGCAGGCGGCGGCAACCCGTGCCGCTTGTTGGGCGGCGATCTGGGTCTGGTCCCGGGCCACGCGCTTGCTGGGCCGATAACCGGCTGCCTGGGCCTGTTCCGGCGTGTCGAAGAACTCGACGTTGCGCGGGTTGGGCAGGCGCGACAGGCTGCTGGGGTGGCAATAGATGCCGGTGGTTTTCACGCCATAGACGAAGGTGCCGTCGGCGCGTGGATCGCGGGCGAGCACGGCGGCCCAGCGAGGATCCAGTTCAGGGGCGAGATTGTTCGAAGTGCTGTTCATGGTCGTTATTCCATTGGCCCGTTTTGGCTACAGTAGTGAGCCTGCGAGGTGACGACACTCCGGGTCTTGCGGTTGAATTCCGCATCTTCATCCGGCGGTGCGAAACGTCAGGTTGATCCGCTGTGCGCCCAGGCGCGGGTGCTGGCCTTCCTTGAGCGGCAATACGCCGTGGTAACGCAAGCGGTCCACGCCGCCCCAGACCACGATGTCGCCATGGAACAACGGAATGCGCAGGCTTCTGTCGCTGCGCTCGAAGCCGCCGAACTGGAACACCGCCGGCAGGCCCAGGGACATCGAGACGATGGGCGCGGCGAGGGAACGTTCGTTCTTGTCCTGGTGCAGCGACATCCGCGCGCCGGGCACATAGCGGTTGATCAGGCAGGCGTCGGGCTCGAAATGCTCGAAGTGCGCCTGTTGGGCGGCGGCCTGGGCCAGTTCGCGAAACACCGCCGGCATGTCGGGCCAGGGGTGGCCGGTCTGCGGATCGTGGGCGGTGTAGCGATAGCCGCTGCGGTCGGTGGTCCAGCCCAGCGCACCGCAACTGCTCAAGGCCACCGACATGGTAAAGCCACCGGGCGTGACCATCTGCCGGAACGGCGCCGCCTGCAAGACGCTTTCCAGCGCCGGCAGCAAGCGCTCGAGCCAGGGCAGGGCGAACCCGCGCAGCACGAACGCTTGCTGGCCGATCTGCTCGACCTGGCCTGGCGGGGTGGGCGCCTGGTCGGCGAACAGGTCCAATGTGAGCGGTGTGTCATTACTGCGCATCATGAAAAATGATTCCCAAGGTGTGCCGCCTGCCGCTGTGCACGCAGCTGACGCCATGGCGCATGTTCACCCGATAATAACCGCGAACGCCTTTGACGGGCCGCTGGTGTACGGCAAACACCACGGCATCGCCCTGTTTCAGATCGATGACCTGGGGCCGCGATTGCATGCGCGGGCGCTGTTCGGTGAGGACAAACTCGCCGCCGGTAAAATCCCGGCCCGGTTCCGACAGCAGGATCGCCACCTGCAGTGGGAACACCTGCTCGCCGTACAGATCCTGGTGCAGACAGTTGTAGTCCTGCGGACCGTATTGCAGCAACAACGGCGTAGGCCGCGATTGCCCGGCGGCGTGACAGCGATGGATGAAGTCAGGGTGTTCGTGGGGGTAGCGCACTTCAATACCCATGTGTTCATTCCAGCGGTTCGCCAGCGGTACCAACGCTGGATACAACGACTGGCGCAACTGCTGGATGAGGTCGGGCAGCGGATAGCGAAAATACTGATACTCGCCGCGCCCGAATCCATGGCGGGCCATGATCACCCGCGAACGAAAAAGCCCGGGTTCGGCGTACAGACCACTCAGCAGCCGGCATTGTGTTGTCGGTAGCAGGTTGCGAATGATTGCACAGCCGTCCTGGTCGAGATTTTGCTCCACGGTAGGCCCGTCAAGGTTGGCGAGGTGTTGGGGCAGGGAAGGCGTAGGGGGCATGATGGCAATCCTTGTTGGAAGGACTGTCCAGTCTGCGCAGCGCTGCGTTGCAGGGCACCCCGATTCTTGCGGTGCGGCATCCTGTGGCGAGGGAGCTTGCTCGGGCCGGGCTCTGTAGGAGCTGGCGAAGCCTGCGATCTTTTGATCTTGATCTTGATCTTGATCTTGATCTTGATCTTGATCTTGATCTTGATCTTTCGCTCTCGATTCAATTGTCTGGAACAAGATCGCAGCCTCGTTGCACTCGACAGCTCCTACACAGCTCCTACACAGGTCCTACACAGCTCCTACATAGCTCCTACAGAGTCGAGCGGAAGCAGTTCCCTCGCGACAAAAGGCTTACAGCGCTTTGCTGACCTTGACGTCGCTGATCACATCGTCGCTCTGGCCGTGCAAGGCCTGCAGGGCTGCCCTGGCTTCTTCCTCGGTGCCGGTTTCCAGTTGCGCGAATTCGAAGCGGCGTTCGTCGTTGAGCTTGTACTTGATGACGTATTTGGTCGTCTGGGCCACGGTTTTGCCTGTCTTGAAAGTGGGCGAGGCTCAGCTCAGTTTCGAGCTGGAACGCCGGATGATTTTGATCTTGTGGGTCAGGGTCGGCTTGCGCGTGACGCTGATTGCACGGCGGTTGACGGTGTCGATGGTGATGTTCCAGAAACCGGTGCTAGGGGCAGTGATCCGGGCCGGGAAGGTGTCGAACGCGCCGCCGTGATACGTGTGCCGGCCGCCGTTCTTGAAGCTACGGAAGTTGGCGTCGTTCATCAAACGGATGTTGCACATTTGGGAGCATTCGATGACGACAATGTCGTCTTCGTTCAGGTGCTCGCGCTGGTGGATGAATTTCATGGGCGCCTCCAGAAGGGCTTTTTCTACAAAATCAAAACGATAGCAAGGGGCAATGATGCGCAGTTTATCAGCCCCGAGTGTTAATATCCGGCCCGCGCTCCAGGCTTTGTTCATTTATTGCAGGTTGCGGGAAAAATAAAGCGGTGCGGCACCGGAGAAAAACGGCGTCTGCACTGTCGGAGGATCTTTATTGGAGGAATCATATGAAGCGCAGCGTGTGGGTGTTGGCATTGGCCATGAGTGGATGTGCATCGGTATCGGACATCAACCAGACGCCCCCCACCATGAGCGTCATCTCCGGAAAGAAACCTCACGAATATGCCAAGTGTGTTTCCGACAAACTGGCCAGCAGTCGTGGTCCGTTGCAAGTGGAGCCACACAAGAATGGCGTCCGATTGATCGTCCCGGGCAAACTGTCGACCCTGCCGGCGGCGGTGTTCGACATTGACGAACGCTCCAGCGGCAGCAGCATCAAGCTGCACGAAAGCATGTCCAATGTCCCGGTGCGTCCGGGCGACGTGCAGGATGCGGCCAACGCCTGCATTTCCGGCTGATCGCATTGCGCGCCTGACGAGCGGACCGGGCATCGGATAAACTACTGCCCTCGACAAAAAATGCCGCCACGGTTCTCGTTGGCGGCATTGTCATTTATGGAGTCAGTCGATGAAACGCGAGCAGGTGCGCGAGCGCCATGCAGAAGGTCTTATCTGTGCCACCCACGTGATTCAGAACCCGGCGAGCCCGGGCGAATGGATCGTGTTCTTCAAGAAAAGCGCCGGGCGCAGTTTTTTCCTGGTGGATGACCAGGACGAAGTCGAGTCCTTCGCCCGGCTCGACGAACTGATCGAAACCTTGCGCGGGCTGGGCATCAAGTTCGCCGAGATCCACATTTGACTACTTGCACACCACCACGACGCTGCGGCTGGTGAAGTTACCGACGTCGACGCCCAGGGTCTTCTCGCTTTCCTTGGTCTGGGGCGTGCCGTCAGTGCCGACGATGCGGTAGCCGGTGCCGGCACAGGACGCATCGGCCTTTTCGTAGCACGTCGCCCAGGAGTTGGCCTCACCCGAGCAGTCGATGGTCAGGCCTTGTTCGCCGTTGTCCAGGTAGGTTTTTTCGGCTGAGGCACAGCCCGCCAGGGCCAGGACTGCAAACAGTGCCAGAAGTGTCTTCATGGGGTCGTCATCGAGAAGGGAAGGGCAAGCGCGAGATTATAGCGAATGGCCACTTCGGTACAGCTAAACAAGCCTCGTTCAATGCCCGCGTGGCATTTTTACGAGGCTCGTCTGGTTACTTCTTGCGGCGGGGGCTGCGTGCGGGAGCGGTGTCGCGTTCTTTCACTGCGGGGGCCGCGCGCTCATCCTGGAATACCGCGGCCACTTCCACCGCCATGGCCTTGCTGGGCAAGGGACCGGCGACCTGCTCGCCGTGGTAGTTGATAATCCACCACTGGCCGTCCTTGCCCTGGCTGACCGAATAACCGTTTGCGTTTCTTGTTGCCGACATCTAGCTGCCTCATTGGCGTGATCAAGGGCACCATGATACGTCAAATGCTCGCAAACAGCGCTCACTGGCGTACAGTGGGTCCGCTGGAGCCATCGAAACGAAAGGCGATTGAACTATCCGCCGTTTTTTATTTCTCTATGATGGCACCGGTTGGCCAGCGCGGGCATTGTAAGGTGCCTGTTGCCTGATTAGACTGCGCCGAAACTCGTACACACCGCCTTTTCAAGGACTTATATGATCAAGAAATGCTTGTTCCCAGCAGCCGGTTACGGTACTCGCTTCCTGCCAGCGACTAAAGCCATGCCTAAAGAAATGCTGCCGGTGGTGAACAAGCCACTGATCCAGTACGGCGTCGAAGAAGCCCTCGATGCGGGCCTGACGGAAATTTCCATCGTCACCGGTCGCGGCAAACGCGCTCTGGAAGACCATTTCGACATCAGCTACGAGCTGGAAAACCAGATCAAGGGCACCGACAAAGAAAAATACCTGGTCGGTATCCGCAAACTGCTGGATGAGTGCTCGTTCTCCTACACCCGCCAGACCGAAATGAAAGGCCTGGGCCACGCGATCCTGACCGGTCGCCCACTGATCGGTGATGAACCGTTCGCCGTGGTCCTGGCGGACGACCTGTGCGTCAACCTCGAAGGCGACGGCGTCCTGACCCAGATGGTCAAGCTGTACAAGCAGTTCCGCTGCTCCATCGTGGCGATCCAGGAAGTCGATCCGCAGGAAACCAACAAGTACGGCGTGATTGCCGGCGAAATGATCCGCGACGACATCTACCGCGTTCACAGCATGGTTGAAAAACCAAAACCTGAAGACGCACCGTCGAACCTGGCGATCATCGGTCGCTACATCCTGACCCCGGATATCTTCGACCTGATCGAACAGACCGAGCCAGGCAAGGGTGGCGAGATCCAGATCACCGACGCCCTGATGAAACAGGCCCAGAACGGCTGCGTCATGGCCTACAAGTTCAAGGGCAAGCGTTTCGACTGCGGTGGCGCCGAAGGCTACATCGACGCGACCAACTTCTGCTTCGAGAACTTCTACAAGACGGGCAAGGCTTACTGATAGCCTGCGCCACGCCTAAAAAAACGCCCCGATGGGGCGTTTTTTTATACCTCCAAATCGCAGGCGCTGAAAACTCTGTGGCGAGGGAGCAAGCCCGCCCTGGATTCTGTAGGAGCTGGCGAAGCCTGCGATCTTTTGATCTTGATCCTTCGCTCTCGACTCAAAGGGCAGTGGAAAGATCGCAGCCTCGTTGCACTCGTCAGCTCCTACAAAGTCCAGGGCGAGCTTGCCCCCTTGCCACAAAGGCATGCGAGAAATGCCGTTTGGCTTTTCAGGTTCCGCCCCCATAACCATCGCAACGCTGCCTCAGGTGAAAACAGCAGGTATGCTGATGACCTGCCGAAGGAGATAGAAAATGGCCTACGATTTTGACTTGTATGTGGTTGGCGCCGGTTCCGGTGGTGTGCGGGCTGCGCGGTTTGCCGCCGGTTTCGGCGCCAAGGTGGCCGTGGCGGAGAGCCGTTACCTGGGCGGGACCTGCGTGAACGTGGGCTGCGTGCCGAAAAAGCTGTTGGTCTACGGCGCGCATTACGCCGAGGATTTCGAGCAGGCGTCTGCCTATGGCTGGACGGCGGGCGAGGCGAGTTTCGACTGGGCGACGTTGATCGCCAACAAGGACCGGGAAATCAATCGCCTCAACGGCATCTACCGCAACCTGCTGGTCAACAGCGGTGTCGTGCTGCACGAAGGTCACGCCAGGCTGACCGGGCCCAATGAGGTCGAGATCAACGGCCAACGCTACACCGCCAGGCATATCCTGGTCGCCACGGGCGGTTGGCCGGTGATCCCGGACATTCCGGGGCGCGAGCACGCCATCAGCTCCAACGAGGCGTTCTTCCTCAAGGAACTGCCCAAGCGCGTCATCGTGGTGGGCGGTGGCTACATTGCGGTGGAGTTCGCCGGGATCTTCCACGGCATGGGCGCGCAGACGTCCTTGCTCTATCGCGGTGAGCTGTTCCTGCGCGGCTTTGATGGCGCGGTGCGCAAGCACCTGGCAGAAGAGCTGACCCGCCGTGGCCTGGACCTGCAGTTCAACGCAGACATCAAGTCCATCGAAAAGCTGGACGATGGCAGCCTCAGGGTCGAGCTCAAGGACGGCAAAACGTTGCTCACCGATTGCGTGTTCTACGCCACCGGCAGGCGGCCGATGCTCGACAACCTGGGCCTGGAAACCACCGGCGTCACGCTGGACGAGAAGGGCTTTGTCCAGGTCAACGAAAAATACGAGACCGCTGAACCGTCGATCCTGGCCATTGGCGACGTGATCGGTCGCGTCCAGCTCACCCCCGTTGCCCTGGCCGAAGGCATGGCGGTGGCGCGGCGTCTGTTCAAGCCCGAGCAGTATCGATTGGTGGATTACCGGATGATTCCCACCGCCGTGTTCAGCCTGCCGAACATCGGCACCGTTGGCCTGACCGAAGAGCAGGCCAGGGAGGAGGGGCATGAGGTCGAGATTTTCGAAAGCCGCTTCCGGCCGATGAAACTGAGCTTGACCGAATGCCAGGAGCGCACCCTGATGAAACTGGTGGTGGATGCCCGGACCGACAAGGTGTTGGGATGCCACATGGTCGGGCCGGATGCCGGTGAAATCGTCCAGGGGCTGGCCATTGCCCTCAAGGCCGGCGCCACCAAGCGCGACTTCGACGAAACCATCGGCGTGCACCCGACGGCTGCCGAAGAGTTCGTAACGATGCGTACCCCCGTCGCCTGACACTACCTGTAGGAGCTGTGTAGGACCTGTGTAGGACCTGTGTAGGACCTGTGTAGGAGCTGTGTAGGAGCTGTCGAGTGCAACGAGGCTGCGATCTTTCCCCAAACACTTGCATCTCAAGCGAAAGATCAAAGGATCAAAGGATCAAAGGATCAAAGGATCAAAGGATCAAAAGATCGCAGGCTTCGCCAGCTCCTACAGATTTTTTCTATCCATATAGATTTCTGATAGCCAAAACCAATCATTCGCATCAGGTTTGCCAATGAGCCAGCCTGGGGATGAGTGGTTAAGATCCTCTCCATCAACTTTCAACCCTGATGGAGAAACATCGATGCCTATCATCAACAGCCAAGTTAAACCGTTCAACGCTACCGCTTTCAAAAACGGCGAATTCGTCGAAGTATCGGACGCCAACCTGAAAGGCAAATGGTCTGTCGTGTTCTTCTACCCGGCTGACTTCACCTTCGTTTGCCCAACCGAGCTGGAAGACCTGGCCGACAACTACGCCGAATTCCAGAAACTGGGCGTCGAGATCTACAGTGTCTCCACCGACACTCACTTCGCCCACGCTGCCTGGCACAACACTTCGCCAGCCATCGGCAAGATCCAGTACACCATGATCGGCGACCCGACCCACGTCATCTCCCGCAACTTCGACGTGCTGATCGAAGAAGTCGGCCTGGCTGACCGCGGTACTTTCGTGATCAACCCAGAAGGCCAGATCAAGATCGTTGAAATCAACGACGGCGGTGTAGGCCGTGACGCTTCCGAGCTGCTGCGCAAGATCAAGGCCGCTCAGTACGTTGCCGCTCACCCGGGCGAAGTCTGCCCAGCCAAGTGGAAAGAAGGCGAGGCCACCCTGGCTCCGTCCCTGGACCTGGTCGGCAAGATCTAAGTCTGTGAGTCATCCGAGGGCGATCCGCTCTTAATCAAGTAAGCCGCTTCGCCCCAAAAAACGCCCGGGCGAGATTCGCTCGGGCGTTGTTTTTTTCTGAATTCAAAAAATGGAAATCGCCCGTATGTTGGACGCCAATCTTAAAACTCAGTTGAAGTCATACCTGGAACGGGTCACCCAGCCGATCGAGATCGTCGCCTCCCTCGACGACGGTGCGAAATCCCAGGAAATGCTCGCGTTGCTCCAAGACGTTGCCAGTCTTTCCCACCAGATTACCTTGCTCGACAACGGCAGCGATGCGCGCAAGCCTTCGTTTTCGTTGAATCGCCCGGGAGCCGATATCAGCCTGCGTTTTGCCGGTATCCCCATGGGCCATGAATTCACTTCGCTGGTGTTGGCCTTGCTGCAAGTTGGCGGTCACCCTTCGAAGGCCAGTGTCGACGTCATCGAACAGGTCCGCGCCCTCAAGGGCGAGTTCAACTTCGAGACCTATTTTTCGCTGTCGTGCCAGAACTGCCCGGACGTGGTCCAGGCGCTGAACCTGATGGCGGTGCTGAACCCGAACATTCGCCACGTTGCCATCGACGGCGCGCTGTTCCAGGCCGAAGTCGATGAACGCCAGATCATGGCTGTGCCGAGTGTGTACCTCAACGGTGTGAACTTCGGCCAGGGCCGCATGGGCCTGGAAGAGATTCTCGCCAAGATCGACACCAGCGGTATCGAACGCCAGGCCGAGAAAATCAGCGCCAAGGACGCCTTTGATGTGCTGGTGGTCGGCGGTGGCCCGGCTGGCGCTTCGGCGGCGATCTACGCGGCCCGTAAAGGCATCCGCACTGGCGTGGCGGCTGAACGTTTCGGCGGCCAGGTGCTCGACACCATGGCCATCGAGAACTTCATCTCGGTCCAGGAAACCGAAGGGCCGAAACTGGCCGTCGCCCTGGAAGAACACGTCAAGCAGTACGACGTGGACATCATGAACCTGCAACGTGCCGACGCCTTGGTGCCTGGCAAGGACGGCGGGCTGCATGAAATCAAGTTCGCCAGCGGTGCCAGCCTCAAGGCCAAGACCGTGATCCTGGCGACCGGTGCCCGCTGGCGTGAAATGAACGTGCCGGGCGAGCAGCAGTATCGCAACAAGGGCGTGGCGTACTGCCCGCACTGTGACGGTCCGTTGTTCAAAGGCAAGCGCGTGGCGGTGATCGGCGGTGGTAACTCCGGCGTCGAGGCGGCCATCGACCTGGCCGGTATCGTCGCCCACGTCACGCTGCTGGAGTTCGATGTGCAATTGCGTGCCGACGCGGTATTGCAGCGCAAACTGCACAGCCTGCCGAACGTGACGGTGATTACCAACGCCCAGACCACCGAAGTGACTGGAGACGGTCAGAAGGTCAACGGCTTGCGCTACAAGGACCGTCCGAGCGGTGACGTGCGGGATGTGGAGTTGGAGGGGATCTTCGTGCAGATCGGCCTGTTGCCCAACACCGATTGGCTCAAAGGCACCGTCGAGCTGTCGCCGCGGGGCGAGATTATCGTCGATGCCCGGGGTGAAACCTCGATCCCTGGTGTGTTCGCCGCCGGTGATGTGACCACCGTGCCGTACAAGCAGATCGTGATTGCCGTAGGTGAGGGCGCCAAGGCTTCGCTGAGTGCCTTCGACCACCTGATCCGCACCTCTGCGCCGGCCTGAACACCCGAACCGGAAAAAACAAAACCCCATGGGCCTGGCTCATGGGGTTTTTTATTGGCTATTTCACGCACTCACCACTAACCAATGTGGGAGCGAGCCTGCTCGCGATAGTGGTGGATCAGCCTGCATCAATGCTGAATGTGCCGCCGTCATCGCGAGCAAGCTCGCTCCCACAGGGGGGATGGTGGTGAGGCTTACAGCGGCGCAGGCTGGATGATTTCAACCCAGTAGCCATCCGGGTCCTTGATGAAGGCCAGGCTTTTCATGCGGCCGTCGTTCAGGCGTTTCTGGAAATCGCAGCCCAGTGCTTCGAAGCGCTCGCAGGCGGCGACGACGTCCGGTACCGAGATGCAGATGTGGCCGAAGCCGCGTGGGTCGGTGTTGCCGTTATGGTAGGCGAAGGCCGGGTCGCTTTCGGTGCCATGGTTGTGGGTCAGTTCCAGGATGCCAGGGATCGACTTCATCCATTCGGTCCGCGCCGCCGCGTCCGCCGGGATCTGGTTCTTGTCCACCAGTGCCAGGAAATACAGGCTGAATTCGGCTTCCGGGAAGTCGCGTTTTTCCACCAGCGAGAAACCCAGCACGCGGGTGTAGAAATCCAGGGACCGGGTGATGTCCTTGACTCGCAGCATGGTGTGGTTGAAGACGAACTTGGCCGTGGCGGCGTCAGGTTGGGCGGTGACGCCAGGGAAAGTATTGAGTTCGTGCAGGCTCATGGGCCCTCCGGATATAAGTGGGGCAAACGGCGTCGCAAGCTTGGTTGCGACGGTTCCTGGGCTTGCGTCAGCGGCTTCCTTGCAGGTGCGAGCATGATACGCAAGGGACGCGGTGTCGCCAAACCGCGTGTGGCTATTGCCTGCTTCTGCCTCGGGCTTCAGACTTTACGATTCGCCCTTGAGTGCCAACGCAATGATTCGACCGTTCCTTTCGCTGTTTGTCCTGCTGTTTGCCTGCATTGCGAGTGTCGGCGGCGTCCAGGCGGACGAACCGCAGATCGCCTGGCCCCAAGGCTGGGTTGTCGAGCCACTGCCCGCCGACGCCGCGGCGCCGGGCCCCTTGCGGCAACGTGCAACCAAGAGCGATTCGGCCGGCAATGCCGTGATGGTCATGGAATTGACCACGACTACCGTCGAGCCCGATCACCAGGTCAACTTGCAAGGCGTGTTGCTGGAAATGCGCAAATCGATCCAGAAGGATTTCTTCCAGGGCGGTTACCAAAGTGTGTGCAATAAGATCCATGCTTCCATGTTGGGCGGCGTAACTGCATTGGAAACCACTTGCACGATCACGCAGAACGGACGCCATGTATTGTCTCAGGCACTCGTCGCGGCACTAAATGAGGGCAAGGCTTATGTGCTGTCCTATGCAGGGCAGGCGCAGGTGTTTGTTGAAAGCCAGGATGAAATACAGTCGGTGCGAAACAGTTTGAAACTATAACGCCGTCAGCGTAATACGCTCGGGGTTTAATCCAAGAAGTTTAGCTCATAAAAAAGCCCTGAGTGTATTCAGGGCTTTTTTTTGCATCATGGACGCTGTCAACCGCGCACGTGTCAACCACGCAACCAGGAGTCGACGGTAGCTGCACCGTACTGTTCTTTCCAGGCTTTCAGACCGCGGTGATTACCGCCCTTGGTCTCGATCAACTCGCCGGTGTGCGGGTTCTGGTAAACCTTTACCACTCGCGCACGGCGGGTCTTGATGGGTTTGGTCGATTGCAGGCTCGCCTTGGACGGGTTCGGGTCGAGGATCGCGACGATATCGCGCAGGCTCTTGCCGTAGGTTTTCATCAGTCCCTGGAGCTTTTCTTCGAATTCGATTTCCTTCTTGAGCCCGGCATCGTTCTTCAGCGATTCCAACTGCTTGAGCTGTTCTTGAAGGGCCTTTTCGGCTGCACGAAATTCAGCGAGTCTGGACAAAATCGTTACTCCAATCAAAATATTTGGCTGATACCAACCGCAAACAAAGCTATAAGCCAAGCGCCTTGGTGTTAATGACTCTCCTGCTATCTGGCACAGGTAGAAAAATTGTAGTAGTTAATCCGGAAAGTGTAAATCGTAACTTTTTCGTTATGTAACAACAGCAAAAGTTTTTGTCAGTTGGGCATCATCGTCAATAGATCGGCGGCGGTTAACTGCCATTAAGGCCGGTCAAGGTCTCAATGAACGTCGGCCCGCTAATCGGTCGACCAAATAGATAACCCTGTAGAAAGTTCACCCCATGGGCGCTCAGGTAGTCGCTTTGCTCGACGGTTTCGACGCCCTCGGCCACCATGTCCAGGCCCAGCTTGCCCGACAGTTCGATGATGCTGTCGAGCAGGTGCCGTGACAGCGTATCGGCACCGATCATCGCGACAAAACTCTGGTCGATTTTCAAGAAATCCACATTGAACTGGCGCAAGTACGCCAGGCTGGAATGACCCGTGCCGAAATCGTCGAGGGCGATCTTGACGCCCAGCTCCCGCAGTTGGTCGAACAGTTGCCGGGTAATGGGCGTAGGTTCGATCAGCTCGCGCTCGGTCAACTCCAGCACCAGGGCAATCGTACCCGGCGCGAAGGCACCGAGAAAATCGCGACAATCGTCCACCAGTGCCAGGTCCTGGCAGTGGCGGGCGGTGATGTTGATGCCGACATGAAACGGCGCTTCGAGTTGAGGCGCCAGCGGTGCCAGCAGGTGCATGGTCTGCTGCATCAGCGCCCGGGTCATCGGTACGATCAGGCCGCTGTGTTCGGCGAATGGGATGAACAGGTCCGGGCGGACGAGGCCTTCCTTGGGATGGTTCCAGCGCATCAGCACTTCGACGCCGGCCCAGCGTTTGCTGTCGCTGTGTACGACCGGTTGCAGATAGGGCACGAACTCGCCGGCTTCCAGGGCCCGTTGCAGTTCACGGCTGGGCGAGGAGGCGCGTTTTTGCAGCCAGTGCCCGAGGGTCCCGGCCACGACGCCGAAGAAGATCAGCAAGCTGAACAGCGGCGGATATTCCCTGGCCATGTAGCGCCAGGTTTCACCCTCGTCGAAGCCGGCTTCTACGTTGAAGGCGTAACGCGATGACCCCAGCTCGCTTTGGGCGACCGGCAGCCCGGGCATGGGCGCTGGTCGGACCTTGCCGTCCGCCGCCAGCCAGTTCGCCCCGACTTGCAGCCGTAGCCGGGCCTGGCGGCCGATCAAGCGCAAGACGTTCGTCAGGTGGTACCCGTCAAGCGTGGCCAAAGCGCCTTGATGGCCCGCGTTGAGCCGGTAAATCAGCAGCGCGGTGTCCGGCGTGACCGGGTTGCCGTCCATGAGCCACAAGGTGCCTTGATGGTAGTCGCTCGGGTTGAGGCGTTCCTCGAAGGCACCGAACAGCGAGCTGCAATACAGGTTGTTGTCCCAGATAAGGTTGGTCGAACGGACAAAGGGCCGGCGCGTCACTTGTTCGCGTAATGCCAGCTTCACCGCTTCGCAGGGCTGGCCGGCCAGGGGTAATAGTTCATGGGCCGCCAAGGCCGTGTTGTCGAGCATCAGCTCGATCTGCCTGACCAGTTCCTCGGCGGTCTGCCGGGTCTGTTGCTCCAGCGTCCGTTCGGCCTGCATGCACAAAATGGCCAGCCCTGACAGCATCGGTACCAGACCGCAAAGCAGGGTGACGAGATAGCGACGGGGCCGGGTGTGCGTGCGGGTGGCGGTCAAGGGCATCGGCACAACCTGAGAAGAAAGGGGGTGAGGGGGAATCGTCGGATGCCGACCATGATAGATGGCTTGCCGGGTGCTTGCTGACCGCAGGGTGACTGTGGGAGCGAGGTCTGTGGGAGCAAGGCTTGCCCGCGATGAACGATCATGCGGTCCACCTGGAGAACCGAGGTGCCTTCATCGCGAGCAAGCTTTGCTCCCACAGGTTCAATGCCAGGCTCCCCCAGGTTTGATGCAGGGCTCATGACTGCCGGGCCAGCTCGATAAACGCCAGGGTGGCGGGCGAGGCCTGGCGGCTGTCCAGGACGGCCAGGCCAATCTGGCGCGGCACCCGCGGCGACAAGGGGCGCACGACGAAGCCCAGGCTTTCGCCCTCCGGCAACGAACCTTCGGACACCACGCTCACCGCCTCACCGCGCCTGACGATATCCAGGGTGCTGAGCAGTTGCGAACAACGGAAACGCACATTCGGGGTCAGCCGGGCGGCATTGAACAGGCGCGAAACCAGTTCCGACGATCCGGCCTCAGTGTGCACGAAGGGGTCGTTGCACAGGTCCTTGAGGTTCAGGCTGGCCTGGGCGGCGAGGGGATGGTTGGCGGGCAGCAGGGCGACCATCTGATCCTCCATCAGCATGAACGTATCGAAACGCTCCTCGGGCAGGACCACGAAGCCGACGTCGATCCGCCGTTCGTCCAGCCATTGGAGGACCTGCCTGTCGGGCCCTTCGTCGATGTGCACTTCGATGCCCGGGTGCAAGTCTCGATAGCGCCGCAGGATACCGGGCAACAGTTTCATCGATGACGTGGGCCCGAACGAGCCAATGCGCAAGGTGCCTCGGCGCATGCCCCGGGCATCGGCGGCTTCCTGGCGCAGGGTGTTGGCCAGCCCGAGCATGGCCCGGGCCCGCAGCAGCAATTGCTGACCAATGTCGCTGAGTTCCACCTGGGACTGATGACGCCGGAGCAATTCAACGCCCAATTCTTGTTCCAGGGATTTGATGGCGTGGGATACCGCTGACTGGCCGATGCCCAGGCGCGTTGCCGCCGCCGTGAACCCCCGCAGCTCGGCGACCAGGGAGAAGATTTCGAGTTGGGTGAGGGTCATGAGGGATTACTCATTTTACGATGACAAGGCATGAGCCAGATAATGAGGTATCTGACTTGAATCAGGAAGCAGCACAACACCTTTTGGCAAGGTTCCACCCTGTGGGAGCAAAGCTTGCTCGCGATGAACGATGACTCGGTTTGCCTGCTGAATCTCGTCGCCTTCATCGCGAGCAAGCTTTGCTCCCACAATTAATCACCCTCGCCACAGGTTTGGTGTTGTTCTCATTAGCGTGCGGTGGCGAACCATGAAAACCCTCGAACAAACCCTCCCAGCCTCGTCGGACCTGCCGGTCTACTTGAAGCTCGCCATGGTCACCATGATCTGGGGCGGGACCTTCGTGGCCGGCCGGATCCTTGCCGATGCCTTGGCGCCGATGTTTGCAGCCAGCCTGCGTTTCCTGTTGGCGAGTATCGCGCTGCTGGCGTTTCTCGCCCTGGCCGGGATCCCGCTGGCCAGGCCCAGTGTGAAGCAGGGGCTGCAATTGGCCGCGCTGGGGTTCTTCGGCATCTTTTTCTACAACCTGTGCTTCTTCTATGGCTTGCAGTACATCAATGCGTCGCGGGCCTCGCTGATCGTGGCCTTGAACCCGGCGGTGATCGGGCTGGCGTCCTGGTGGTTGTTCAAGGAGCGGCTGGGCCGCTTGAAAGTGGCGGGCATCGTGCTCTGCATCGGTGGGGCGGGGCTGGTGATCGTCAGTCGTGATCCGTCCTTGTTGCAAGGCGCCGCGCAGGGCTGGATCGGCGACCTGCTGATTTTTGGCTGCGTGCTGGGCTGGGGCATCTATTCGCTGTTTTCGAAAAAACTCAATGACAGCCTCGGCCCCTTGCAGACCGTGACCTGGTCGATTCTGCTGGGCACGCTGATGTTGTGGCTGGCCTGCGCGGCGGCGGGCGAGATTCGTGTCGAAGCCCTGCGCGCGCTGGACGTTGAGCAATGGCTGAGCCTGTTGTACCTCGGCGTGCTGGGCTCGGCCCTGGCCTATATCGCCTGGTACGACGGCATTCGTCGGATTGGCGCGACCCGCTCCGGCGTATTCATCGCGCTCAACCCGCTGACGGCGGTACTGCTGGGGGCGCTGCTGCTGGACGAACGGCTCACGGCCTTGATGTGTGTCGGCGGGGGCGTGATCCTGGCGGGCATTTTCCTGTGCAACAAACCCCTTGCGCGGTCGAAGGAAAAGGCGATTTGATACAGAAGGCGGACAAACCAGGTTACGCTGTGTAGAATCGAGTTACGCATATAAGAATAACGTCTTCTGGCAGCAGAAGCCTCGCCCGCAAGAGCCTTGGGTCGACAATGAAGATACTTGGGTTTCAACTGATCTATGGCGATTTCCTCGCCCGCAGCGTTCGTGGCATTTCCTGCGCGCCGCCCCGTGTCCTCAGCATCGCCAGCAACTAACGTTTTTTGTTAATTGACCCGACTGATGAGGCGCCAACATGGCAGATCTATACGAAAACCCCATGGGCCTGATGGGCTTTGAATTCATCGAATTCGCATCCCCGACTCCCAACACCCTGGAGCCGATCTTCGAGATCATGGGCTTCACCAAAGTGGCCACCCACCGCTCCAAGGACGTGCACCTGTATCGCCAGGGCGCGATCAACCTGATCCTCAACAACGAACCCCATAGCGTGGCCTCGTACTTTGCCGCCGAGCACGGTCCGTCGGTGTGCGGCATGGCGTTCCGGGTCAAGGATTCGCAAAAGGCCTACAAACGTGCCCTGGAGCTCGGCGCCCAGCCGATCCACATCGAGACCGGCCCGATGGAGCTGAACCTGCCGGCGATCAAAGGCATCGGCGGTGCGCCGCTGTACCTGATCGACCGTTTTGGCGAAGGCAGCTCGATCTATGACATCGACTTCGTGTTCCTCGAGGGCGTTGACCGCAACCCGGTGGGCGCGGGCCTGAAAATCATCGACCACCTGACCCACAACGTCTATCGCGGGCGCATGGCCTACTGGGCCGGCTTCTACGAGAAGCTGTTCAACTTCCGCGAGATCCGTTACTTCGACATCAAGGGCGAATACACCGGCCTGACCTCCAAGGCCATGACCGCCCCGGATGGCATGATCCGTATCCCGTTGAACGAAGAGTCGTCCAAGGGCGCCGGGCAGATCGAAGAGTTCCTGATGCAGTTCAACGGCGAAGGCATCCAGCACGTGGCCTTCCTCACCGAGGACCTGGTCAAGACCTGGGATCACCTGAAAAGCATTGGCATGCGCTTCATGACCGCGCCGCCGGACACCTATTACGAAATGCTCGAAGGCCGCCTGCCGAACCACGGCGAACCGGTAGATGAACTGCAATCGCGGGGCATTTTGCTGGACGGTGCTTCCGAGCAGGGCGACAAGCGCCTGCTGCTGCAGATCTTCTCGGAAACCCTGATGGGGCCGGTGTTCTTCGAATTCATCCAGCGCAAGGGCGACGATGGTTTCGGCGAAGGCAACTTCAAGGCGCTGTTCGAATCCATCGAGCGCGACCAGGTGCGTCGTGGTGTGCTGGCGACCGAGTAACGCCTGAGCCAATAAAAAGCCCGCCCGGCAGTGATGTCGGGCGGGCTTTTTATTGCCAATACACAACCCCTTGTGGGAGCGAGCAAGCTCGCTCCCACAAGGGGACGGCGCTGTGCTCAAGTCCGGCGCTGCTGCCGCACCAAATGCTTGAACCCTTCGAACACCAGCACCGCCACCGCCATCCAGATGGGGATGTAGGTCAGCCATTCACCGGCCTTGATGCTTTCGCCCAACAGCAGCGCAACGCCCAGCAGCAACACCGGCTCGACATAACTCAACAACCCGAACAGGCTGAACGGCAGCAACCGACTGGCGACGATGTAGGACACCAGCGCGCTGGCGCTGATGACGCCGAGCACCGGGATCAGCAGCGACAGCCACGGGTATTGATCGAAAACGTCGAGGCCCTGTTCGCCGCTTTGCACGAACCACAGTGCAATGGGGAGCATCAGGGTCATGTCCAGCCAGAGCCCACCCAGGTTGTCGGTCTTGATGCGTTTGCGCAGGATGAAATAGATCGGGTAGCCGATCACCACCAGCAAGGTTGCCCAGGAAAAACCACCCACCTGGTACAACTCGTTGAACACGCCAAGGGTGGCGAAGAACACGGCGACTTTCTGCAGGTAGGAAAGGCGTTCGCCATAGACGATGCGTCCGGTCAGGACCATCGACAGCGGCAACAGGAAGTACCCCAGCGACACGTCCAGGCTGTAGCCATTGAGCGGTGCCCACATGAACAGCCACAGTTGCGCGCCCATCAATGCCGACGAGGCGATCGCCGCGATCAATAGCCGTGGCGTTTCGATCAGGCGTTGGATCAGCGCCGTGACCAGATGCCAATCCCGCGTCACCAGCAGGAATGCGGTCATGCACGGCATCGTCAGCAGCATGCGCCAGCCGAAGATTTCCACGCCGGTCAGCGGTGAGAGCAGCGAGGTGTAGTAGTACATGACGGCGAACAGCGCGGAGGCCGAGACCGATAGAACGATGCCTTTGGACACGGTGATTCTCTTGAGGGGGATCAATCAACCCAAACTGTTGGCGGGCAAGTTTATCCAGGGGAGCAAGTTTGTGGGAGCAAGGCCTGTGGGAGCAAGGCTTGCCCGCGATAGCCACGCCGCGGTTCAACAGGTGAACCGCGTTATCGTTCATCGCGGGCAAGCCTTGCTCCCACAAGCCCGGCTCCCACAGGCACCCGTCCTGGCACGAAATGGCTCACATCGTTGAACCCCGGTGTCGAAGCATGTCCCGGCGTCACCAGCGAATCGATGAACGCTTCATCTTCTGCGCTGATCTTCACCGATTGCGCCTTGGTGTACGAATCCCACTGCTCTTCGGTGCGTGGCCCGACGATGGCCGAGGTCACGGCGTTGTTGTTCAGCACCCAGGCGATGGCGAACTCGACGATGCCCACGCCGCGGCCCTGGGTGTATTGCAGGATCTGCTGGGCAATGCGCAGGGACTCGACCCGCCATTCGGTTTCCAGGATGCGTTTGTCCTGGCGTCCGGCACGGCTGTTGGCGTCCGGCGCCACGTCTGGCGCGTACTTGCCGCTGAGCACGCCTCGGGCCAGGGGGCTGAACGGCACCACGCCGAGGCCGTAGTTCTGCGCCGCGGTGATCTGCTCGGTTTCCGCCTGGCGATTGACGATGTTGTACAGCGGTTGGCTGATCACCGGTCGGTCGATGCCCAGGCTGTCGGCGATGCGGATCACCTCGGCGATGCGCCAGCCGCGGTAGTTCGACAGGCCCCAGTAGCGGATCTTGCCTTGGCGAATCAAGTCGCCGATGGCTGACACGGTGACGTGCAACGGCGTGTTGTGGTCTTCGCGGTGCAGGTAATAGATGTCCAGGTAATCGGTGCCCAGGCGCGTCAGGCTCGCCTCGATGCCATTGAAGATGTGCTTGCGGCTCAGGCCGCTGCGGTTGGGCATGCCGTCCGGCGGGCCAAAGCCGACCTTGGTGGCCAGCACCCATTCCTGGCGGTGACGGGCGATTGCCTCGCCGACGATTTCCTCGGAACGGCCGTTGGTGTAGACGTCCGCGGTGTCGATGAAATTGATGCCCTGGTCCCAGGCCTTGTCGATGATCCGCAGCGAATCCTCGGTGCTGGTCTGTTCGCCGAACATCATGGTGCCCAGGGTCAGCGTCGAGACTTGCAACCCGGAACGGCCTAGCATGCGGTAGCTCATGACAAGATCCTTTTATCCATGGGGAAAGATTCAATCAAACCCCAGAACCACCGCACGGATCAAACAGAATTCTCAACCCCCCCCAAAAATCACCTGTGGGAGTGAGCTTGCTCGCGATAGCGTCAGGTCAGCCAACATTTATATCGACTGATACACCGCCATCGCGAGCAAGCTCGCTCCCACAGGGAAAAAAGGTGTCAGGCCCGCAGGGTGCGGGTCATGCGCAACGCCAACAGGCTGCCGCAGACAATCACGCCCGCCAGCAGGTACAGCGCTGCGTCGGTCGAGCCGGTGGCGTCCTTGACCCAACCCACCAGGTACGGGCTCAGGAACCCCGCCATCTGCCCCATGGAGTTGATCAGCGCCAACCCACCGGCCGCCGCGCCCGCGCTGAGCAGGGCCGTGGGCACCGGCCAGAACATCGGCAGGCCGGTGAGGGCGCCCATGGTGGCGATGGACAGGCCGATGATGGCGATGGCCGGGGTGGTGGCGAAGTTGACGGCGATCAGCAACCCGACGGCGCCCATCAGCATCGGCACCACGAGATGCCAGCGGCGCTCCTTGTGCAGGTCCGCCGAGCGGCCCACCAGCAACATGAACACGGCCGCCAGCAGGTAAGGGATCGCACTCAGCCAACCGATCACCAGGTTATCGCTGAAGCCCAGGCTCTTGATGATCGACGGCAGCCAGAAGTTGATCGCGTACACACCGCTCTGGATGCAGAAGTACACCAGGCCGAAGGCCCAGATCGCCGGGTTCTTGAACACCGCCAACAGCGAGTCGGTGGCGGTCTTTGGCTTGTTGGCCAGGTCTTCGGCGTGGTCGGCGGTGAGCACGTCGCGCTCCTGGTCGGTCAGCCATTTGGCGTTGGCGAAGGTGTCGCTGAGCAGGAAGAACGCCAGCGCCCCGAGGATCACCGTCGGAATGCCTTGCAGCAAAAACATCCACTGCCAACCCGCCAGGCCGCCCTGGCCGGCCGCGAAGTGGTTGAGGATCCACCCGGAAAACGGGCTGCCCAGCAGGCCGGACACCGGAATGGCCGACATGAACAGGGCCATGATCCGACCACGCCGGAACGTCGGAAACCATTGCGAGAGATACAGCACCACCCCAGGGAAGAACCCGGCCTCGGCGGCGCCGGTGAACAGCCGCAAGGTATAGAACTCGGTGGGGGTGGTGACGAACAGCAGGCACGTCGACAGGGTGCCCCAGGTGATCATCATCAGCGCGATCCAGCGCCGTGGACCGAACTTGGTCAGGGCCAGGTTGCTCGGCACGCCGCACAGTACGTAGCCGATGAAGAAGATCCCGGCACCGAGGCCGTACACGGTCTCGCTGAATTTCAGGGCGTCGAGCATCTGCAACTTGGCGAAGCCAACGTTGACCCGGTCGAGGTAGTTGAACAGGTAGCAGATGAAGATGAAGGGGATCAAGCGCAGGGTGATGCGCTTGTAGACGGTATTTTTTTCGTCGGGGGTAGCCAGGAGGGCTATTGCGCTCTGGGACATGGCGGGTCTCTCATTATTATGATTTTTGCGAGCCAAGGGGTAACGTTGACCGCCCCTTGAGTCTCGGCCAGCCCAGGGGCCCGTGTCTTTGTGCCAGAGCACAGGGTTTGAATGCAGACCCTGTGCGCCTGACCAAACCCATGCCTGAAAACAACAATTCACGCCGCTTGCAAGGAACACCGTCCATGTTCGAACTCGATCACGACCTGGCGCAGGACATCGTCGACCGGGCGATGGCGATCCTGCCGTACAACGTCAATGTCATGGACAACCAGGGCCTGATCCTCGGCAGCGGCGAGCGCGAGCGGGTCAACACCCGTCACGAGGGCGCGCAACTGGTCCTGGCGAACGGTCGGGTGGTGGAAATCGACGAGCACACCGCGATGCACCTCAAGGGCGTGCAGCCGGGGATCAACCTGCCGCTGATGCTCGATCAACGGTTGATCGGCGTCCTGGGCATCACGGGTGAGCCTGCGCAACTGCGCACCTATGCCGAGCTGGTGCGCATGACCGCCGAGATGCTGGTGGGCCAGCGTAACCAGCAGGCCGAGCAGCAATGGCGCCGCCAGCGCTGCGATGACTTGCTGGCGCTGCTGTTGGGCGATGCGGGGGATTCGCCGCGATTGTTGGACGAAGCCCGGCAAATGGGCCTCAAGCCGCAATTGTCGCGGGTGCCGTATCTGTTCGAACTGGGCCTGGAACATGGGCCTGGGCAGACCGTCGAGACGTTGAGCGCGTGGTTGATGTCGCGCTATCCGGACAGTTGGTGCCTGACCTCGTCCAAATCTTCCTTGCTCTGGTGCCGGCCGGTCACCGCCTCGGTGGAGAACGAGCGGTTGCTGGGCAAGCTCGATGGGCTGGGCTGGAACATCCTGCGGATCGCAGTGGGCGGGCAGGCTGAAGGGTTGGCGGGCTTGCGGCGTTGCTATCGGCGGGTGGCTGATCTGCTGGCCTATGGGCGTGATGTGTTGCCGCAATCGCGCCTGCTGGCCCTCAATCGCTATCGCCTGCCGGTGCTGCTCTGGCGCCATCGCAGCGACGATGCCCTGGACGAACTGCTGACCCCGTTGCGCAAGGTCATCGCCAAGGACAGCAACGGCCAGCTGCTCGCCACCCTGCGCAGTTGGTGCGAACACGACGGCCAGAGCCAGGCCTGCGCCGACGCCCTGGGCATCCACCGCAACAGCCTGCGCTACCGCATGGAGCGAATCGCCGAACTCAGCGGCGTGGACCCGTTGCGCCTGGACGGGATGCTGGCGTTGTACCTGGGGGTGCAACTGTTGCCGCCGACCGCCGAAATCTCCACATAACCCAGTGGAAGCAATGCTTGCTCGCGATAGCGGTCTGTCTGAAAAATTAATGTCACATGTCAGGGCCTCATCGCGAGCAGGCTCGCTCCCACGGTGGGTCTTTGTTGTACACAGATCCTGAGTTCACGCAGGCCCATGTGGGAGCGAGCTTGCTCGCGATAAGGCCGGCAGCTTCAACCTGAATCTCCCTGGAAAACCGGAATTTGTGAGTTTGAACAATAATGCCCGGTGTCTTTTGTGCGGCGGACCGGCGTCACGGCTGCGGTCAGCTGGCAGCATGCTGTGCATCGGAACCGGAGAATAATATGAAAATAGTCATCGCCCCCGACTCGTTCAAGGACAGCCTCAGTGCCCAGGGCGTCGCCGATGCCATCGCCCAGGGGTTGGCCGAGGTCTGGCCGGATGCGCAGTTGATCAAATGCCCGATGGCCGACGGCGGGGAGGGGACGGTGGAGTCGGTGTTGGCGGCCTGTCACGGTGAGTGGCGCCGCACCCGGGTTCGTGGTCCGTTGGGGGTCGCTGTCGAGGCGCGCTGGGGCTGGTTGGCCGAGAGCGGCACCGCGATCATTGAAATGGCCGAGGCCAGTGGCTTGCAATTGGTGCCGCCGGGGCAACGCGATGCCTGTTCCAGCAGCACCTACGGCACCGGCGAGCTGATTCGCGCGGCCCTTGATGAAGGCGCCGACCGGGTGATCCTGGCGATCGGCGGCAGTGCCACCAACGACGCCGGGGCCGGTGCGATGCAGGCCCTGGGCGTGGTGTTGCTGGATGACCAGGGCCAGCCGATTCCTCCCGGCGGCCTGGCCTTGGCGAACCTGTCGCGCATCGACCTGAGCGATCTGGACCCACGCCTGGCCAGGGTCAGCTTCGAGATCGCCGCCGATGTCGATAACCCGCTGTGCGGCCCCCATGGCGCATCCGCGGTTTTCGGTCCGCAGAAGGGCGCCTCGGCTTCTCAAGTGCAGGCGCTGGACCGGGCCCTTGGGCATTTCGCCGAACACTGCGCGCGGGCGCTGAACAAGGATGTGCGCGACGAGCCGGGCAGCGGCGCCGCCGGTGGCCTGGGGTTCGCGGCCAAGGCGTTCCTGGGGGCGCAGTTTCGTACCGGCGTGGACGTCGTCGCCCAGTTGACCGGGCTGGCCGAGGCGGTCAACGGCGCCGACCTGGTGATCACCGGCGAAGGCCGTTTCGACGCCCAGACCCTGCGCGGCAAGACCCCCTTCGGCGTGGCCCGCATCGCCCGTCAGCACGGCGTACCGGTGGTGGTCATTGCCGGCACGCTGGGGGAGGGCTACCAGGCGCTGTATGAACACGGCATCGACGCCGCTTTCGCCCTGGCCAGCGGGCCGATGACCTTGCGGCAAGCCTGCGCCGACGCCCCGCGCCTGCTGAGCGAGCGCGCCCGGGACATTGCACGGCTTTGGCGGGTGGCGGCCCGATAGCACCTGTGGGAGCAAGCTTTGCTCCCACAGGATCGAATTTGAGATAGGGTTGAGGCTGGATATCGCGCAATCAGGAGAGATACATGCGCTTCTCAGTCTTGACCCAACGCATTGCCGGCGATGGCGCCGCCGCCTGGCAGATTCACGATCGGGCGCTGGCCATGCGCGAACAGGGCATGGATGTGTTGTTGCTGTCAGTGGGTGATCCGGACTTCGACACCCCGCGCGCCATTGTCGACGCCGCCGTGGGTAGCCTGCGGGCCGGTGAGACCCATTATTCGGACATCCGCGGCTTGCACACCTTGCGCACCAGCATTGCCCGGCGTCATCGCCAACGTTGCGGCCAGTCTGTGGGGGCTGAGCAGGTCGTCGTGCTGCCGGGGGCGCAGTGCGCGGTGTATGCGGTCGCGCAATGCCTGCTCAACCCTGGCGACGAAGTCATCGTCGCCGAGCCGATGTATGTCACCTATGAAGCGGTGTTCGGTGCCTGCGGGGCGAAAGTGGTGCCGGTGGCGGTCCGCCCGGAGAACGGTTTTCGGGTCGAGCCTGCGGACGTTGCCCGTCTTGTGGGCCCGCGTACCCGGGCGATGTTGCTCAACAGCCCGAACAACCCGTCGGGCGCCAGCCTGCCGATGTCCACCTGGCAGGCATTGGCCCGGTTGTGCATCGAACATGACCTGTGGATGATCAGTGACGAGGTCTACAGCGACTTGCTGTACGAAGGCGAACACATCAGCCCGGCCAGCCTGCCGGGCATGGCCGAGCGCACCGCGACGATCAACAGCCTGTCCAAATCCCACGCCATGACCGGCTGGCGCATCGGCTGGGTCATCGGCCCTGAATCCCTCGCCGACCATTTGGCCAACCTGTCCTTGTGCATGTTGTTTGGCCTGCCGGATTTCGTGCAACGGGCCGCCCAGGTTGCCCTGGAACAGGAGTTGCCGGAAGTGGCGCAGATGCACGAGGAGTATCGCCAGCGCCGGGACTTGGTCTGCGCCATGCTCGACGACTGCCCAGGCCTCAAGCCCGTGCGGCCCGATGGCGGCATGTTCGTGATGGTCGACGTGC
Organism: Pseudomonas sp. Root401; assembly: GCF_001425105.1. NCBI lineage: Bacteria > Pseudomonadati > Pseudomonadota > Gammaproteobacteria > Pseudomonadales > Pseudomonadaceae > Pseudomonas > Pseudomonas sp. Root401. The sequence goes on from NZ_LMDO01000026.1 coordinate 63,971, forward strand.
GCCAGACCGGCCTCGACGCCCAGGCATTTGCCGAGCGGCTGCTGGACGGGTATGGCGTGTCGGTGCTGGCCGGCGAGGCGTTCGGGCCGAGTGCGGCGGGGCATATTCGCATCGGCCTGGTGGTCGATCAGGTGAAGCTGGCGGATGCGTGCCAGCGGATCGCCTTGTGTGCCGGTCAGTTCTTACAAATGGGCTGAAGTTCCACAACGGTCAACACACGCTATCGTTGCGTATTTAAAAAGAATTCCCGATCCAGAAAGGGCGATGCTTGCGTGCAAGGCGCTTTCATTCACAGAACTGAAATATTGCCGTTCGGTGCTTGTTAAGGCGACGAACGGTATCCGCACCTGTCAACTCTGACAGTATTCAATCGATTGGATAGAGAGTCGAATAGATTTCAATTGGGTTCTGCTGTGTAGATCCGGCATGAACTACGAATCATCAGCGCAGCGCAGATAATCTCAATCATCGCGAGTTTGGAGTGGCAAGTGAGCGAATCGAAAGAGAACAAAGACTTGGATGAAAGAGAAGGGCCTCTGATGCGCAAAAGAGACCCGATATTGGCCGAGCTGAAGAAATTATCGATTCCCTTGATTATCGAAGACAGTGACCCAGAAGGGCTACTTCCCACAGGGTCACAGAATCAACCGTTGCCTGTCGATGTGCCTGAGCGATGGCCAAACTATGCGATTGCGGGTGAAGAAGACATTATCGAACTGTACTGGGAGCGTCCAAACAATAGGACTGGCGTGCCCGTTCAAAAAGTTACCGTGCCAGGCCCCATTGCAGAAGATATGTTTCCCTATCCTCTTGAAGTGCCGAAGAACGCTCTTCAGCCCGATGGTCGCTTCGAAATCTGGTACGAAGTTGTCATTCCTGGTGGTAGTCCGGGGGCGCCTTCTGAACATCGATTCGTGACGGTGGACAGCGAACCGCCCAGCTACAATAAACAACTTGAGGCATTACTTTTTCCCAGCAATTTGCCTGGGAACATTATCACCGAAGAGTATCTTTGGAATAACAGTGACAAGGTCGAATTTCGCCTTCCGTCGCCCATTTACACCGGCGCGGCGGATCGTGATGTGCTTGAGTTGTTCTGGTCGCCAACGAACCCACCTACAGAGACGTTTGTCACAACAAAAACGGTTCTTCAGGCAGAGATTGATGCCGGAGACATTCGTGTGGATTTACAGGGTGATGACATTCGTGCGCCGAACCAAAATGGTACGTTCCATGCCTTTTATAAAGTTCGGGATCGTGCCGGAAACGAAACACTGACCTATTCGAAGCCAGCCACCGGGACCGTTTCGCTCGTACCTTGGCCTAGTCGACTCCCGCCACCCACCGTGCCTCTGCACGACGATGACAACCTCGTGCACCGGGCCGATGCGCGAGCGCAGGTACAGGCGGTCGTTGACAATATTCCCCCTCCATTGCAACCCAATGACCAGATCGAACTGGTATGGGGAGGTGTTGCGCTGCCCCCGCGAAACGCTGTTCTTCCGTTGAACATACCGGTGCCATGGAGCGTATTGATCGCCAATGGGCCAGGACCTTCGGTCGTCAAGGTGGGGTATAACTTCATTCGTAGTAGTTCGCGGCCCTCGGAAGAGGCCGATATCAACATTGATTTCACGGTTGCGGGTCAGGACCATTCCAATGCGCCGGCGTTGCTCAACTCTCTTTTACCGCTCATAGATATTGTCGGCGGTTCGGGCGTGCCCAATGTGCTGTTGCCCGCTGACCGGACTTCTCCGGTCATTCCGAAGCTGAAACTTTATCAGGCGCCGAATCCCCGAGAGGTGCTCGAACTCTACTGGGGGCAATACAGCGGAGCCGTTGCCAGTTATACCGTGCAGACCGGGGATGTCGAAGGTGCGGAAGTTTCGTTCTCCGCCGTATCCTGGGACGTGATTGATACGGAGCCTAATAACGCGAGATTGCCGGTGTATTACACAACCAGTAACGGGGTTAACGAACAGCAATCCGAAAATACTTATGTGCGAGTTCAGGTCGCCACCATTGATGATTTGCCTGCACCGGTTTTTGAAGATGCGGATGGTTTTGGTTATATCGGTTGCGAAGATAAACCGTGGGAAGGGATTCGGGTTCGCATACAATTCGGCAGCGGTCATTTTGCAGCAGGCGACGAAGTCACGGTGTTCTGGCAAGGTTATCGAGCATTCAATTCTACCGATCCAATCGAAGCCACCTACGGTGAGTTTCCAGAAGAGATAAGACCTGAGCATATTCGTGACGGTTTTATCGATGTCTGGATCTTACCCTTTGATCCTCACATAAAACCGGTGTCGCGTGGATCGTGGGGTACTTATTACACGCTGACCAAAACGGACGGACAATTTGGCACTTCTCCGGCCCCCGAAAATTTGAAGATTGTTGAAACCGTTTCGGAGGAACAGTGTGCTGCCTCAAGGCATGAGGATTGAAGGTCTACGAGCTGTTTGATGTCGGGCTCGTTGGGAAGGAAGTACTTTAGCTATTGATGGGTATATCTAACTGATATCTACCGGAGCTGAAAAAATGAATGACCAGACAAAAAGCAAGTTGACCGCTGCGCAGGCTCGTCAGGCCTACACGACTTGGTATTTACAGGAGAGGGCAGACGACTTAGCTGATCCCTTGGATCCGATTATTTTTCCAGAGTATTTTCCAGGATTTCCCGAATACGAAAGATATATACCTCGAGCGTTGCAGGGAACTGATCTTGAACTGGACGTCCCGGAATGGCCAGAGCCAGCCCTAGGCGGCGAGACAGATACACTCAGGATCTTCGTCAGGCCCAAAGGGAGCGCCGATTGGGGAGCGCCTACGGATATACATCCGATTGACGGGCCATTTGTTCCTGGTGACTTTCCCTATCCGACTACCGTGAGTGCTGCCGCTTTTGTAGACGAAGGGACTTACGAGTTGATGTACAGCGTAGAAATCCCTTCGGGGGACATTGCGGAATCCCTTGTAGAGGAGTTCGTTATCGACAAGACCCCGCCAAATGACGGTCAATCGTCCATCCGCCCCTTGGAATTCGAAGATCAGATCGCTGAAGACGACGGGTTGACAAAGGAATACCTGACGAGTGTCAGTGCGACAGGTGTGCCGCTGATCGTACCTCCTTACGCAGGCGCACGTAATCAGGACGCCATCGAGGTTTACGTCTTGTTAGAGGAAGACATTGTTCCGCACAAAGTATTTGATGATGTAATTCCTAACAGTCGGATAGTTTCTATTCCAGTTTTGTTTTTGATGGGAAAAGAAGATGGTTTACTTGCTTTCATATTTAAACTAAAAGATATCGTGGGTAATACCGGTCCAGATTCGGCACCTCTCGAAACTCATTTACTGCTCCTTCCCCGTCCTGTGGGGCCGTTCCGTCCCCTGAGGGTTCCACTGGCCGAAGACGCCAAGACATTGATTGATTTGGCCGACGTTCGAGCTGGAGTCCGGGCATTGGTGCCGCGCTATACGAACCACGGAAAGAATGATCGTATTTACCTGACGTGGGGCACGCAGACAGCCGGTACGCCCCACAGAGTCGGAGTTAACCCGACAGATCCAATCATCATTGATGTAAGCGATACTGAACTGATCGTACCGGATTATGGTGGCGCTACTGGCGAAAAAGCGACGGCAGTCACTTATCAGATCCAACGAGGCAAACTCTCGTACGATGCTGACAGTCCGCTGAACATCAAAGTCGATCTATCTCAGCTCATCGACCCTTCCATTCTGCCAGCGGTGCTTGTCCGAGGAACTGGCCCAGCGCCAGAGAATAACAAGCTGCTGGAAAGCGACAAGGGACTGAATGCAACGGCGACTACCACGGTACCTTTGGGCTTGGTCGGCGTTGACTGGGCGAGGCTGTACTGGGGAGATCTACCCGATTACGTATCTGAAGTAACACCCGTGCCGGCTGAAGGCGATCCTCTCATATTCGATGTGCCATGGACTGAGATCGAGAAGGTACCGGGTATTCTTGTTGATGTGTGGTATGAGGTCGGCGTAAACGGTGACAACAACCCTTCCCCTTCTCCTGTTACGCCAGTGAATGTAGAGGAGGCCGTGCCTATCAGGCTGGCAGTGCCGGAGTTTCTTGATGCCAGGTTTGTAGGTACCGTTTGGTGGGTCAATTGCAGCTCCTGGATCGGTCCAGACGCTAACTTGCGGTTGCATATTCCACCGAATCCAAAGCTGTCGGCAGGTCAGCAAATGAGCATCAGCGTACAAGGATATTCTGATTTTCCACCTGCCACGACAGTGGGAACGGCTTGGACAAAGACGATTCCTTCACTGAGCCAATCACAAGTGGACGATGGATTTACAGAGTTGGTTGGGCCCCGGGCCAGTTTTTTTGACGATTTGCTAGGGCGCAGGGGGGCGTTGAAGGTTGACTATACGGTGGTGATCGGCACGTCGACATTGTCAGGTACGCTTTCAATACGTGCCAATTCGAAGGATGCGGCAGGTCTGTGCCCCATAAATCCTTGATCTTCCTTAGGTCTGGAAAAAGGCGAAGAAGCGGAAAGAAAAGAATTCGGTTTTTTTCTTTCCGTTGTTATTTCCAAGAGATCGAGAAGTTTTGTTGATGTAAGTTTATGGGATTTTTCCTGTCTGTATTTGGGATTTTTCCTACATGCTGTGGGTGGTTATTTGAGTATCCTGCGGCCGCCTTGCACTTTGATTGCCGCTGAGTCGTGAGGAAGTACACGTTCACTCTTACTTCAGGTCCATCACTATGCACTCCTCAAATTCCGCACGATTGCTTTTGTCCGGTATAGCTCCGGTGTCTTGTTCTCTTGTTTTGTCGATGTTGGTAAGCACATCGGTGCAGGCCGACTTGGTAGAAAATGGTGAAGTCAGGGACATTGTCCCTGGTACGCCGAGTGATCGCTACTCAGTCGTCACAGGTTCCACGCTCAATGTGAATGGCGCCAACATAATGGATGTTATTTCAAATAACTCCACGATTAATGTCCGCCCTGGTAGTACGACCCAGCAGATATGGGCAAGTAACGGTTCGCGAGTGGAACTTGATGGTGCCACGGTGACTGCCACGGGTGCCGGTGGCATCGCTGGAGTGCGCTTGGAAGCCAGTGAAGCAACGATCAACAACAGCACCGTGACCAATGCCAACGGGATTGGCCTGCATTTGTTGCAAAGCTTCGGCGTGGGGTCGTCGGCGACGGTAACTGCCGGTAGCGTTATCAAAGGGCTGGAAGGCGGAGCCTTTGCCTCGGCGTTAAGCACTCTGGATGTCAGCAACTCTCATATCGAAGGTACGGGCGCCGATAGCTACGGCGTCAGGTTGTTCAGTGCCGACGCGAAATTTACCGGCAGCACGATTATCGGCGGCCTGAATGGACTTGATCTGCGGGGCAATCGGCCACTTCCGCGTGAAGGCAACGTGTTGCTCGATGGCACGACCGTTGAAGGCAAAAACGGTGCGGCCATCCGTGTCTCGCCTGCCAATGCCGCATCCACGGTGATCAATATCGATCTGACCAATGGTTCGAATCTCATCGCAGGCAATGGCAATTTGCTTGAGGTTGTCGGCGGTTCCACAGCGAACATGGGTGTGAGCAATAGCGGCGGTGTCGTGCTGAAAGGCAACATTGATGTATCCGAGAACAGCACCGCCAATCTGAGTTTCGATCAAGGCCACATGGAAGGTGACTTTATTGTCGAGTCCGGAAGCACCGGCACCCTGGGGCTCGCCAACGGTTCGTTCTTCAAGGGCAATCTGGTCAACGTTTCCGGCGTAACGATCAACAGCGGTTCTGAATGGGAAATGGCTGGCGACAATACTGTGGGCGCCTTGACCATGAACGCGGGAACGGTGGTCTTTGGCGGTACTGGTGAGTTCTATCAGTTGAATGTGGGCACCCTGGCGGGCGAGGGAACCTTCAAAATGGATGTCGACTGGGCCACCAATCAACACGATGTGCTCAATGTCACTGGCGTTGCCAGCGGGGATCACACGTTACTAGTGGCTGGCTCCGGCGACGATCCGGCGTCTGCACAAGCGCTGACCCTGGTGAAAACGGCGGCGGGCGACGCGACCTTTGGCTTGGTCGGTGATGAAGTGGATGTGGGGACCTACTCTTATAAATTGGCCTCCGCCGCGAATGGTTCAGGGGGAACTGATTGGTTCCTCGATCCCGAGACTGCGACGATCAGCCCCGGTACCCGTACTGTCATGGCCCTGTTCAATACCGCTCCGACAGTCTGGCAGGGTGAGCTGACCAGTCTGCGTAGCCGCATGGGTGAGTTGCGTTTCAATGGAGGCAAGTCGGGCGCGTGGGGCCGTACCTATGGCAACAAGTACAATGTGGATGCGGCTTCCGGTATCGGCTACAAGCAGACTCAACAAGGCTTCTCCCTGGGCGCCGACGCGCCGCTGCCCATGGGCGACGGACAATGGCTCATCGGCGCGATGGCGGGCCACAGCAACTCTGACCTGGATTTGAGCCGCGGTAGTTCAGGCACCGTGAAAAGCTACTATGTGGGGGCTTATACGACTTGGTTAGACGCGGACACCGGCTACTACTTCGACGGTGTGCTCAAGCTGAACAGTTTTCATAATGAGGCAAAAGTCTCGATGAGTGACAGCAGCCGTGCCAAGGGTTCCTACAACACCTCGGGCCTGGGCGGCTCGGTGGAATTCGGACGGCATATCAAGTTGGACAACAACTTCTTCATCGAACCCTATACCCAGTTCTCGACGGTGGTGATTCAGGGCCAGGATTATCACTTGAACAATGGTATGCAGGCTGAAGGCGACCGCACCCGTTCTTTCCTCGGCAAGGTCGGCATGACCGGCGGACGTAATTTTACGCTTGACGACGGTACGGTGTTGCAGCCCTATGTCCGGCTGGCGATGGCGCATGAATTTGCCAAAAACAATGAAGTGCAAGTCAATAACAACGTATTCAATAACGACCTTTCGGGTTCGCGCGGTGAACTCGGAGCGGGTATAGCAGCGCAGCTCAGCGAGCGTTTGCAACTGCATGCCGATTTCGACTATGCCAATGGTAAGCATATCGAAATGCCGTTCGGCGCTAATGTGGGGCTGCGCTATAGCTGGTAAGTGCTGGAACCCGCTGGATATCACCCAAAGAACCCTGCCTCAGTGCAGGGTTCTTTCTATTTGAAGCGGCTCATCCTGCGGAAGGTGAAATGAATGATGGAGGGCGGTCGTTCCGCATAGTGCCGGCCCCTTGTTCGATGACCCACACCTCACCTGCCAATGCCCAGGCCCGTGCCGGCCGGATTGAGGTCCCATAACCCCCACGTGGCACCATTGGACATGGTGAGCGCATAGATATACACCGGCGGGAGCGGCCATTTGACACTGCTGGACCATGTGTAGGCTCCCCCCCAAGGCCAGCGGCCCCTGTAGGCAGCGCTGATTGCCAGCAGCGTGCCAAGATCCGGGACGCTCAAGCCACGTGAAGCGGCGACGCTGCGAATCGTCTGGTAATGCCCGCCCCCAAGGTTGTGACACAGCCAAACACCTGTAACTGTAACGGTATAACTTTTTGACTGGGGTGGCGTGGCCGAATCGGTCGCGGTGATGACCGTGCTGCCATTGCGGCGAACGGTTACCAGGCCGCCGCCATCAACCTCGGCGACTCCTCGATTGCTGGAGCTATACCGATAGGGTTGTACCCCTCCGCTGGCGCTATGACGTACCGACGTGCCGGCGCCGAAGTTGGGCAGCGCGGTGCTACCGTTGAGCATGTAAGCTACTCCACTCAATGTCACAGGGCTTTGATTGAAGTTCAACGGTGGCGTTGGCACCAGCACAGTAAAAGTTCGCGGCTGTGAAATGGGTAAATTGTCCCCGTATAGCGCTTTCGCGGTCAGGCTGTAGCTACGAGGTGTCACGTCCAACTGCGCCAGGTTCCATATGCCTGCGGCATCCGCCGTGACTTCGGGACCGGCCGTCGTGGTACCAAGTATCTGCACAACTTGATAAGCGCTGGCGTTGCCTCTCAAGCTCACTCTATTGTCGGTCGTCGTGGCGCCGTTATTGAGTTCGCCGCGGGAGTCTTGAACGCTGCTGATAGTCGGATTGACAACGCCTGTCACCGTGAAAGACCGCGGTGCGGACGGCGGAACGCCCACGCCATAAAGCGCTTCGGCAACGATGCTATAACGCTGAAGGGCCAAGGCGCTGAAGGTGGTGCTCCAGCTACCGGCACCGTTAGTTGGCTCTTGCGGTGCCGGGGTTGAAACGCCAGTGATTCTTACGTTCTGATTGGGATTGGCTTGGCCCCTGACCGTAACTTGTCGATTAGCGGTGTAGCCTTCATGGGCAACCTCACGCCAGACGTCCCTGATACTGGTGATGGTGGGGGCGTTGGCGGCTTCTACGGAAAAAGTACGTGGCGATGAAACAAAGCCGCTGCCGTCCAGGGCATGGGCGGTGAGCCGGTAGGATTTCACGCTTAGCGGGGACATGATATGAGACCAGTAACCGTCGATGTCTACCGGCAGGATCTCTCCTGCAGAGCTGCCGTCGTAGAGCTGGATACTAGAATCGGGTGTTGCCGTGCCACTCAATGTCACCCTGTTGTCGAGGGTGTTTTCTCCTTCACCCACCTCACCCCAGGAGTCCCGGACGCTGGTGATCGCTGGCACGACCCAATCATGACGAGTCTTGAAGGTATAACGGGTCAGGGGAAAGGTGAGCGCATAGATTTCTTCGGTTTCGGCGCTGAAGCCCACCTTGCATACAACGGTCAACGGTGTGTTATGGCCCAGCCGTTCCAGCTCGGTTCGCAACGCAATTTCGCTCAGGCCATTGGCAACCTGACTGTCATTCAGTTCATGGCTATCGAGCAACGAAATGGAATGGGATGCTCCAGTATCCGTGTTGCCCTCAAGTCGCAGCCAGATACGCTGCTTGGCGGCGATGAACGGCCACTTTCCAAGGGTGACGTTGGCATTGCCAGTAAAGGTCGCCAGGTTCAGTACTAGCGTTGTGCTGTTTGCCTGGGTAATCCGTGGCTTGGGCAACTGGTTTTCCGGGTCCTGGAAAGCCGATACTTTCAGCGCCAGGGTTTCGGAGGGAAATAAGAAGCCTTTGTGCGTCACCTCATAGCCAAGCATCACGTTACGGTTGATATTGGCTCCGACCACCGAGGCAGGGATATTGAAACGAACGCTGCCAGTGGTACTTCCGGGCAACTCCAAATCATCGGAAGTCCCGGCACCGGGGGTGCCCAGCCAATTCAAATGAACGGTATGCGGCTCGTCCATGCTCGCGTATCGAACCTCTACCGTGGCGCCGGCGAGTGCATTCATCGGATCGAGCACATCTGCCGGCGATGCTTCGATCACCGTTGGTACCGGGAGTTCGCCCAGTAGATCGCCGATCGCCAGCTCCAGCAGGCCCGAATATCGATACCGGCCGGTGAGTTTTTCAAGGACAACATAACGAATCCGGACAATGTCGCTGATGTTCGGTTCGATGTACTTGCGCAGGATAGTAAAATCCAGTGCCTTGCCGGCGCTGACTTCGGATATGGTCACCCAGTTGCTGGTGCTGCCATCACCGGGATTTCCGTGCCAGTAATAGGTGAGAATGTCGCCCTTGGCGGTGCCGAGGTATCCAATGCGTAGGGTCACGCTGCCGGTATGGATTTGCGGATCCAGTTTATTATCAGGTGCTTCTACAACCAGCGGTGCAGGGATTTCAGCACGGATGACCTGGACTTGGGCGTCGAGGAAGTCGGATTCCCTGACGTCATACACGACTGCGTTGTCATTGGATACCCAGTAGCTCAGCCTCAGGCTGCCTCCCCTGAGTACCGCGATATGTTCACCGGGGACGAACATGACGATGTCAGTGTCGACTTGATTGTCGCTGACCGGATGCTCGTCTTCATGCAGGTATGGGCCACCGTTGTTGGCCTTTTCACCTAGCCAGACCAGCTTGAGATGATCGCCACCCTTCATTCCCGGATAGGCGTGAATGATTACAGTGGCAAAGGGCAGGTCCGGCTCGAGTGTGTCTCCAATCAGTTCTATAAGTGTCGGTGCGGGTAGGGCGGATACCTGCCCCTCGACGCTCGCGAAGGCATGTTTGGACGACAGGGGAGGATCCCCATTGGCTTTCTCCAAGGTATAGAATGCGTCGCCCGAGCCTCCCGCCAGGGCGCGTATTTCAGCGTTGGGGATTTCGAATTCATAAAGGGCGGGCAAGCTGGTGATGGCTGTGGATTGACAGTTTTCCAAAGGCAGGCCGATCACTGGCGTACCGATCCAGACCATGTTCAACGTGTCGTTCAGAGCAAAGTCGGGTGCGAGCGCGACAATCTGGATCGTTACAGGCTGTTTGCCCAGCGTCGACAAATCGATAACGCCGTTGGAAGCTTCCTTGATGATGGGCGCATCCAGTCGGGCGGCTCCGGCGTCCACTGAAATATAAGTACGCAAGGAGTATTTTTCAGCGTAGTTCCAAGCCAGATCAAACACCATGTAGTGCACCAGCAGTCTGGCGCTGTCGCCTCCGGCCAGAATGGTTTGCTGGTCAATCCTTATGAAAATCGAGTCGGTGGTGGCAGCTTCATCAGGAGTCACCTCGCGATATACAAAAGCGCTGCCCCAGGCCAACTGAATTGTGTCGTGGGCCGCTCGACCCGGATAATGCATGATTTCAAGATCGAAACCATCCTTTGCGGAGCCGGCATCGACACCGTTATCGATCACATCCTGAGGGGGCCGCGGGGCCTTCAATTCAGAGTGACCCGGGTTGTGAGGCTCCCTGTCCTTGCCGCCGGGTCGATCCAGCTTGACACGCAAACGCCAAGGTATCGACTCGTCGCTGGGCGCGGTTTCGCCTAGGCGGGTCAACTTGAAGTGGAAGTTTTCGCCCCAAATGGGGGCGATTTTTTCGTGTGGCAATGATAAAAACAGGCGATTGTTGAGCCCACCGACCGGAACAGTCTTCTGTGCGATGTTCTCATCGTTCAGGTAGACATCGACATGGTCGCCCTCTTGCTGGCCGTTCCAAGGGTCGATGACGCAGAGTGCGTCCTTGGGAGGATCTTCGGTCTGAGGGGGGATTGCGAGGTCGAAGACAATGCTGCGGTTGATCCCGAAGTCAGCATCGGTTACTGGACTGGTCCAACCTGCAATGAACAGTCCCCTGAGTTGCAGCGGTGCTGGAGAAAGGGGCAGAGGAGGAAGTAGGCAGGGCATGAACCGGGTCATGGGAAACGTCCAGTTGATGGGTATGTCCTAATTTAATAGCCGTGAAAAGGTGTGCCTACTGTCAACTCTGACAGTAGGCACACCTTGATTCCAGGCATTGAATAACCCCAGAYCTCATCCGACTGGGAGCATGCCATGGACACCGCCGACAACACCCCCCTCAATCTCGATGAACTGGACATTCCCGGCAGCGGTCCTGCCCAYCCACCGGCTCCAGCCGACAGTGTCGGTATCAACATTGCCGCCGCCTGGCTCAACTTTCCCCATCAAGGGTTGCGACTGATTCTACCGTCCTGGCCCAANCCACCGGCTCCAGCCGACAGTGTCGGTATCAACATTGCCGCCGCCTGGCTCAACTTTCCCCATCAAGGGTTGCGACTGATTCTACCGTCCTGGCCCAACATGGGCCTGGGCGATGCCTATAGGGTCAAACTGGGCAACATCCCTGTGTTGACAGGTGATATCCGTGAAGAAACTGAAGTGGACCAGCCAGTTGTAACGCATATCCCGGTAGGCCAGCTCATCGATGGGGACTTTGACCTGAGCTACGAGGTAAAGATATTGGGGGCACCCGGCTACACGCCTTCAGCGGTGACGAAGATCCATGTCAAGATCGATTTTGCCCCACCCGGCGGCCAGGATCAGGACGGTGATACGCCTGGCCACTCCGAACTGAAACTGACGATCCCAATCGAGTTACTGCCACCCGGCGCGGTGGATCAGGAGGCGGCCAGGCAAGGCGTCCCGGTGACCATCGAACCTTACCCGATCATGGCCGAAGGGGATCGGATCAAGCTGTCCTGGGGCGGTGAAACCGTTTGGAAGACTGTAGAGGCACAGCACCTGCCGCCACAGAACACCCCCCTGGTCATTACCGTCGATGAAGCAACCATCCTCAAGGCCGACGACACCGATGCCAACGGCCTGGCGGTGGTCTTTGAAGTCTACGACGTGGTGGACAACAAGTCTGAAGACTGGAGCGCCGAGGTTCGGGTGATCGTGGACACCGGCAACTCGCGTTTGCCGGCGCCGCTGATCAAGGAGGTGTTCAATCTGGTGCTGGATATGGACCAGCTCGGCGAGGCGGACCTGACCTTTCAGGTGGTCGCGGTGGATGCCAACTTCTTCAAGGCGGACGATGAGGTCGAGATGCATCTGGCGGGCATAACGGCGGAAGGCGAAAAAATCGAAGAGGTCATCTATACGCCGGAAAAAATCCTGAGCGTCCCGAGTATCCTCGAGTTCAAGCGCTCCAGCGCCGAAGTGCGACAGTTGGCTGGCGGTCCCCATGCGGCTTTTTTCTACCGGCTGATCAAGGCGGATGGAAGTGATGACTTGTCCTCCAAAATATTTTCCCCGCGGATCGTGGGCCGGGCCAATCCTTTGGCGGCGCCGATCCCTCTGGACGAGATTGCCGGCACACTTGATCCGCAACTGCCCAGTACGACCATTGAGATCCCGCTGGACCCGGCCATGGAAGAGGGCAATGCCATTGCGTTGATTTGGAACGGCACCGAGGCGAACGGCACGTCCTATATGCCTGACTTCCCACTGCATCCGCTCAGCAAGAACGAAGCGGAGGGCAGTGTGCCGATCGAGATCGCCGTGGCTGGCGAGCACCTCACCGCCATTGAAGGAGGGACGCTCGATCTGTATTACAAGCTGTTGCGCGATGCGGTGAGCCGGGAGGTCATCGAAGATGAATCGCTGCATGCCGACCTGCTCAGCATCGGCATCCCCCAGGCCGAATTGCCGCTGCCGGTGGTCGAGGGCGAGAGCGACGGCATACTGGACCCGGCGGATAAGCCGGACGGCACGCGCCTGATCGTTCGCCAGTACGGCGGGCAGAAGGCCGGCGACCGGGTGCATATCTTGTGGTGGGGGTCGATAACCGGCCGGTATCGGGATTCGATTCCGGTCACCGAGTTTACCGAGAACCAGGACATCCCGTTCACCATCAGCGCCGCGTTGATCGAAGGCAACCGCGATGGCACGGTGCAGGCGATGTATTGGGTGAAGCGGGTTGGGGGTGGGACTTCTGCCTCAGAAATATTGCACATCAACATCGGCGCACAGGCGATACCGACTCTCGATAACGTCAAGGATGCCAACGG
>NZ_LMDO01000027.1:0-53953 GCF_001425105.1 Pseudomonas sp. Root401
GGGCCCAGCGCGGCTATCCCGGCATCCATGCCGGGATGCCCACTACGCAATGCCTGCGTTCGGCCAGCGTGGTTTAACGGGGCGTCCAGATCAAGATCAAGATCCAAAGCAAAGCAAGAGCGCGGCGCGTCCAGCATCTGTGTGGCTGAGCCACCGTTATCGCGAGCAGGCTCGCACACATGGGGCTGTGGGTATTCACAACATCAGCACACGACACAAAAACCTGTGGGAGCGAGCTTGCTCGCGATGACATAGGCACATCCAACATCATCACAAACTGACTCTCCGCCTTCGCGAGCAAGCCCGCTCCCACAGGAGAAACGCGGTCCCACCCAGAATCAGGTCGGCTATAAGGCCGCCTCGCGGTGGACGTTGATCTCGGCGCCCCGTTAACCACGCTGGCCGAACGCAGGCATTGTGGAGTGGGCATCCCGGCAGCGAGGTGCCGAGTGGTGGGGCAGAAGCGTTTTGCTTACTTTTGCGCTCTTCAAAAGTGAGCCGCTGTAAGAGCGGAACCATAAGCCGCCGTTACCAAAAAAACGGATATACACCCAAAACCAAGCCCAAAACCAAGCCCCAAAAAAAACGGCGCCTCCCTCTTCAGGAAGCACCGTTTTTTAGCGACATCGGGCAGCAGCGTTACAGATTACAAATCCTTAACGGTACGAACCTGATCCTTGTTCACGCGAGTCTGCTTGCCATCCAGTTGCTCGAATTCGTAGAAGCCGCTTTCTTCATCGTAATGTGGGGTATCGACGGCCTGGATTTCGCGACCGTCATTCAAGGTGATCACTGTTGGCGAAGCGCACCCGGCAAGGGTGGCGAGGCCCAGAGCGAGCATGAACGTGGCGAGGGTCCGTTGTGTCATGGTGTTTCTCCGAAATGGATTCTTCAAGTTACTGACCTTCAGACGTATACATCGCGCGCAAGTTCCTGGCTAGTGTCAATCTGACACGCCTTTGTGTTGGGCCAGTAGTTCTGGGGTGTTCAGATTTGCCAGTCGGGGATCGTCGGCAGGGCATTGCAATGCAACCGCGTGCAATGCGCGCATGATACGACCGGGGCTGCGCTCGCCTTCGCGCCAGGCTTGTTCGAAGCTTGATGCCAGGGCCAGCGGGATGACACACAGCAGCGGCTCCCAATGCTCGCCGTGCCGCACCATCAGCGGCTTGTCGGGGTGCTGGCTGGCAGTCTTGCGCATGTTGTCGAGCAGGCTCGAGTCGATTTGCGGTACGTCGCACGGTAGCACCAGCAAATACGGATGCTTCGCAGCCTTGAGGCCTGCCCGGATGCCTGCCAGCGGCCCGGGAAAGTCGCCTTCCTCGTCATGCACCAACTGATCGGCATACATCGCATAATGTTGCGGGTTGCGGTTGCAGGAGATGATCAGGTCATCGCTCATGGCCCGGGTCTGGCGATGCAGATGGGCAATCAGCGGTTCGCCCTGCCACGGCACCAGGCCTTTGTCCTGGCCGCCCATGCGTTGTCCGCGCCCGCCCGCCAAGAGCAGGATGGAGCAGGGTGGCAGTGACGTATTCGAGGTCATGGCGTGTCTCCGCACGGGCGAAAAAATGAAGCGCTGTGATATAACACCGGGCTGTTTCCTCCACAACTGGACGAGCCTATGAAAGCCAAGGCTGATGTACCTTTCGTGCCGCTCAATATCGCGGTACTGACTGTCAGTGATACCCGTACCCTGGAAACCGATACGTCCGGGCAGCTCTTCGTCGATCGGCTCACGGCGGCCGGCCACAACCTGGCGGAGCGGGTCCTGCTCAAAGATGATTTGTACAAGATCCGGGCGCAAGTCGCGACCTGGATTGCCGAGGACGTGGTGCAGGTGGTGCTGATCACCGGCGGCACCGGTTTCACGGGGCGTGACAGCACGCCGGAAGCCGTCACGTGCCTGCTGGACAAGCAGGTCGATGGTTTTGGCGAGTTGTTCCGACAGATATCCGTGGCCGACATCGGCACTTCCACCGTGCAGTCCCGCGCGCTGGCAGGCCTGGCCAATGGCACGCTGGTGTGTTGCCTGCCGGGTTCGACCAACGCGGTGCGTACCGGATGGGATGGCATCCTGGGCGAACAACTGGATGTGCGGCATCGGCCGTGCAACTTCGTGGCTCATTTGAAACAGGCAGCGCCTTGTGAATCCCGTGGGTAAACCGGGCAAGGCCGGCGCCTTGATGGCCGTTGAGGTCGCGTTGGAGCGACTGCTCGAGATGGCGGCGGCCACGCCGATTGTCCAGCGCGAGCATTTGCCTTTGGCCGCGGCGCTAGGGCGAGTGCTCGCCGAGGATCTGGTGTCGACCCTTGATTTGCCGCCATGGCCCAACAGCGCCATGGACGGTTATGCCTTGCGGTTGGCTGATTGGAACGGCGAGCCGCTGAAGGTCAGCCAGCGGATTTTTGCCGGGCAGGCTCCAGAGCCGCTGGCCATTGGCACGTGTGCGCGGATCTTCACCGGGGCGCCAGTCCCTGCTGGCGCCGATTGCGTCGAGATGCAGGAAAATGCCGTGGTTGAAGACGACCAGCGGGTGCGGTTTACCGAGCCTATGGTCAGCGGACAGAACATTCGCCCCCAGGGGCAGGAGACCACCGTCGGCGAGCAGGTGCTCTCTGCCGGTACTCGCCTGGGGCCGATCGAGCTGGGGCTGGCGGCCTCCTTGGGCTGTGCATCGCTGGACGTGGTGCGCAAAGTCCGCGTCGCAGTCCTGTCCACGGGGGATGAACTGGTCGAACCCGGTCAGGCCTTGGGCCCAGGCCAGATCTATAACAGCAACCGCGTGCTGCTGTGTGGCTGGCTGCAACGCATGGGTTGTGAGGTGATTGACGCGGGTATCCTGCCCGACGACCTATCGGCCACCCGCGAGCGCCTGGCACAGTTGTCTGATGTCGATCTGATCCTGTCCACCGGTGGAGTATCGGTGGGGGAGGCGGACTTCCTGGGCATCGCCTTGCGCGAGGACGGCGAGCTGGCGCTATGGAAACTCGCCATAAAGCCGGGTAAGCCGCTGACGTTCGGGCATTACCGTGGCGTGCCGGTCATAGGCCTGCCTGGAAACCCTGCCTCGACCCTCGTGACTTTCGCACTGCTGGCGCGGCCCTACCTGCTAAGACGCCAGGGCGTTCAGTCGGTGGCGCCGCTCAAGTTCAAGGTGCCGGCCGGTTTCGCCTGGCCGAAGGCAGGCAGTCGACGAGAATACTTGCGAGGCCGCATGGAGAATGGTCGAGCGATCATCTATCGGAATCAAAGCTCGGGTGTCCTGCGCAGCGCCGCCTGGGCCGAAGGGCTGGTCGAAGTGCTCGAGGGGCGGACGCTGGTGGAGGGCGATGAAGTGGGTTTCATTCCCTTGAGCGAAGTCCTGGGCTAGCACTGTGGCAGGTGTTCTGCGGCCCGAGTCGGATCCTCGGGCCTCACCTTCATCGTGTGAGCAGCATCACTACCTGATCGAATCGATTGTTCGCAATCCAGCCCAGCAGGCCGAGCACCACCGCTGCAGCGCCAGCCGAATAGGCCAGCCTGTGGCGGATCACCTTTACGTCGGTGCGAATTTCATCCATGTCTTTGCGGATGTATTTGAGGTGGGTTTCCAGTTCAACGACGCGCGGTTCCAAATCAATTCCTCCAACGGGATTACTGCAACTTTTGCATTCGTTCTGAGTATCGGCCCGCCCGCTTCCAAGGGGCGCGCGCTGCTGGGGCATCAGTTTGTATTCACGGTTATGCATGGGACGGTTCATCCCCTTGGCCATAACTGTTCGAACGACTGATCCGGCCCCAGTGGGCCGTGACGTATCCATCCATGGGTAAGTGCTTCCTTGTGTGATGAGGGTTTTAGCGTTCCAGCAAAACAGAAGGCCAAGGTGTCTCAATACCGCTAGAGGGTCAATTGAGCTGATTCGCCAGATCTTGTAAGAAAACTCTTCGAATCAAGACGTCCCGGTCGAACGAGCTGCCCTGCGGGTCTTCTCCCAAGGGCAAGCCTGCTTTTTTTAATAAGTTGAGATGTTTCGGGCTTTTTCGCTCGAATGAGCGGTCCCATTTCCTGAACCTTCCAATGACGGAGACAACGATGAGCAAAGGCAAGGCGCTGTTGATTTTGCATGGCAAGCAAGCGCTCAACGAAGAGGTTCGCACGGCAGTGATGCGCAAGCGTGAGCAGGGCTGGGACCTGGCGGTACGGTTGACCTGGGAGGCCGGTGATGCCCAACGATGCGTCGATGAGGCGCTGGAGGCCGGTTATACGCGACTGATCGCCGGCGGCGGTGATGGGACCTTGCGTGATATCGCCGAAGCGATCGTCCTCCATTCGAGTGATGCCAGCCTGGTACTGCTGCCGCTGGGCACTGCCAACGACTTCGCCCGGGCGGCCGGTGTTCCGTTGGAGCCTGCGCAGGCCCTGGATTTGCTCGACGTTGCGCCGCAGGCTGTGGATGTGGGTGAAGTCTGCGGCCGGATTTTCCTGAACATGGCCACCGGCGGTTTTGGCAGCCAGGTGACGGCGAACACTTCCGAGGACCTCAAGAAAGTCCTGGGAGGCGCGGCCTACCTGTTCACCGGCCTTTCACGATTCAGTGAGCTGAGTGCCGCCTATGGTGAGTTGCAAGGCCCTGATTTCCACTGGCAGGGCGATTTGCTCGCGCTGGGTATCGGCAATGGCCGCCAGGCAGGGGGTGGCCACGTGCTGTGCCCGGAGGCGTTGGCCAATGATGGGTTGCTGGACATCAGCATCTTGCCGGCGCCTCAGGAGGTGGTCAGTACGTTGAAGGACTTGCTGGCGGGTGGCCTGGGCATCGACAACATGTTTATCCGCGCGCGCTTGCCATGGGTGGAGATCAAGGTCGCGCAAGGCCTGGATATCAATCTCGATGGCGAGCCGTTGCAGGTTGACGCCCTGCGTTTCACTGTCCGCCCAAAAGCGCTGCGCGTGCACCTGCCGTCCGATTCGCCGCTGTTGGGCGGCGCGACGACGCTCAATCGTCCAGGCTGATGATTTGTTCACGTACCGCGAACAGCACAAGGCCGGCCACGTCATGGATCTGCAGGCGCTTCATGATTTGCGCCCGGTGGGTTTCCACGGTCTTGATGCTCAGGTTCAAGCCGTTGGCTATTTCCCGGGTGGACTTGCCGCGCACGATCAGCCGCAGTATTTCCAGCTGGCGTGCCGTCAGGTTATGGGCCCGGGCAGGGTCCGACTGATGCTTCTGGACGCGGGTCAGCGCCTGGTTGATCACGGTATGGGCGATGGCCGGGCTCAGATAGCGTTCGTTGTTGCGCAGCGCCTCCAAGGCGTGTTTCAGCTCATTGGCGGTGGTGTCCTTGAGCAGGTAGCCGTGGGCGCCGGATTCCAGCGCCTGCATGATCAGCGCCGGATCCGTATGCATGGACAGGATCAGTACCTTGCTGTGGGGGCGTGCCCGCTTGAGCTGTTGCAAGGCGTCCAGGCCGCAGGTGTCCTTCATGGAAATGTCCAGCAGCACGATATCGGGGTTCAGCCGTTCGACCAGTTCGAGCAATTGCGTGCCATCACTGGCTTCGCCAATGACGGCATAACCCGGGATATCCATGACCAGCGCGCGTACGCCGGCCCTGATCAGGGAGTGGTCATCTACCAGAAGCAAATTACAAATCAAAGGAAAACCTTATTCTTACTGGCTCGTTCCAGGGCTCGCGGTGCCCAGGGGAAGCGTGCTTCGATGTGCGTGCCTTTTCCGGCCTCGCTGATGACCTTGAGGGTGCCGCCCAATTGTTCGACCCGCTCCAACATGCCGGCCATGCCCCGTTGACCTTCGCGAGCGGGGTGGGTGGCCGGGATAAACCCCTGGCCATCGTCGCTGATCAGCAGGGTCAGGCCGTCAGGCAGGCGTTGCAAGCGTACCAGCAGATTTGTCGCCCGGGCATGACGCAAGATGTTGGTGACCGCTTCCTGGGTGATCCGGAACACCGCGACCGACATTTCCTCCGGGATGCCAGCCATGCGCTGTTGGCAATCGAGGCTCCACTTCACCGGGGCATTGGCCAGCGTCTTGAGCAGGTGCGCCCGCAGGCTTGCCTCCAGTCCGAGGCTGGTCAGTTGCCGGGGGTTGAGGATCGCCGATACGTCGCGGACCTTGTTGAGGGTTTCGTCCAGGGTCTCGCAGAGTAGCGCGCATTGGCCTTGCAGTTCTTCCGGCATCCGCCGCTTGAGCCATTCGCCTTGCAGTTTCGCCGCGGTCAGCAGCTGGCCAATGTCGTCGTGCAATTCGCGGCTGAGGCGATGGCGCTCGTTTTCCTGGACTTCAAGCAACCGGTCAGCCAGTTCCTGAGGCTGGAACTTGATGGATTTGCGTGACAATCGATGGTGGATCCAGACACAGGTCATGGCCGCGACATTCAGTACCAGCAGGCTCAACGGCACCGTAGCGGCGAACAGGTAGGCCAGCAGGCAGCCGACGGCCGAGCAAATGCACAGTAATAATGTGAAGCGACGGGCGTTTTCTCGGGAGGGAGGCCAGGTGATGAGTGACTTGAGGCTGGCGTACATAGCGGATGGAGCCAATGAATGTTCGCTGCGGGCTGGCCGGTCAGCGCATCTGACAGGCCCGGTCGGGTAAACGTTTCAGGTCGAAGGCAGCTTCGGTCGGCGGCTTTTACGGCGCTGTCTTGAAGTGGCTGACGCGCGAGATAGTACCACTTCACCCATCGTTGGTCGCGCTCGCCATGGCGCGGTGTAAGCGCTACGTACCAGGCACGCGGCACTGAGCCGGCATCATCGTCTCAGGCTTGTTTCTGGGAATAGGGTACCAACGCCAGCGAACGTGACGCTGCCGATGCCTGGTCGGGGCACTGGCCCACCTGGAAAGCGAACGCCTCGATCAACAAGGTCTGTTCACTGCTGTCCAGGCCCAACTGGCCGGTGGTGTGATCGACCAGTTCCAATTGCCAGGCCATCAGGGTCAAGCAATCCTTCAGGGCGTCCAAGGCCTGGTCATGCAACTCCATGTGGTTTTGCGCGTGATTGAGCAAGCCATGGATATGCAGTGAAAACTCCGAAAGGGCTTCCAGCGCCAGGGCATTGGCCTTGTTCGACAGTTTCAGCAAGGTGCTGAGCATGCAATCGATGGCGTCCTTGTCGTTGTTGATCAATTGCAGATGGCTCAGGCATTCCTCCGACTTGGCCAACAGCGTCTCGGCCTCGATCAGAAGCTCGGGAAGACGCTGACTCCAGTTCCTACGATCGTTCGGCATGCTTATCTCCACAACATCATGTCAGGCGAAAGGAAACCGCTTATGGCGAACGGCTGGATCTCAAGGTCGACCGCGGTCGGACGCACAGCGACACGTCCATGCCGTTTAGCGAAAGTGAATTCGCAAACAATTGCATGGGTGGGATCGGCCGAAAGGCTGGAGGCCCGATGTCCTGTGGTCGCGCACAAAAGCCTGACTCCGTTCAGCAATGAGAATGGCGTCACATTAATGGCTATTGGATAACGGGAATATCAGGTTGGACCTGATTGTGCCTAGGGGAATCCCTTAGGCAGGGGAACTTTGCACGCAAACCAGGGTCGCGCGGCAGAGAAAAATTGCAGATGAAGTCATGAAGCCAGTAAAGCATGATGTTAATGTGACATCAATGCCCCGCGCTTGTATTTTATCCGGGGGTCAAGATTCGGCTCGTGCAGCCGATATCTCATTCATTGGATTCATCCGAACAAGCCCAGGAGTCATCGATGGCCGGCATTCTCGACACAGTAGATCAACGAACCCAACTGGTGGGTGAGAATCGCCTGGAAATTCTCATGTTCCGCCTGGCGGGTCGACAGTTGTTCGCCATTAACGTGTTCAAGGTCCAGGAAGTGCTGCAACTGCCGAAACTGACCCTGATGCCACAGCGCCATCCGTTCGTGTGCGGCGTGGTCAATCTGCGGGGCCAGACGTTGCCGGTGATCGACCTGTCCCAGGCCATTGGCATGCGTCCGCTGGTGCCGGGCCCCAACAGCACCATTATCGTGACTGAATACAACCGCTCGGTTCAGGCATTTCTGGTGGGCGGCGTCGACCGCATCGTCAACATGAACTGGGAAGCCATCCTGCCACCGCCGACCAGCGCTGGCCGTGAGCACTACCTGACGGCCATCAGCAAGGTGGACGATCAGTTGGTGGAAATCATCGACGTGGAAAAAGTCCTGGCCGAAATCGTGCCGTACAACGCCAAGGTCTCCCGGGACAAGCTCGAAGACCCGGTGCTGGAGCGCGCCCGTGGTCGCGAAGTGCTGCTGGTGGACGACTCCAACGTCGCGCTCTCGCAACTGCGCGATACCCTGGGGCAACTGGGCGTGAAAATGCACATCGCCAGCGACGGCCTAAAAGCCCTGAACATGCTCAAGGCCTGGGCCGATACCGGCGAGGTGATGACCGATAAATTGCTGATGATCTTCACCGACGCGGAAATGCCGGAAATGGACGGCTACCGGCTGACCACTGAAATCCGCAACGACCCGCGCTTGCGTGGGCTCTATGTCGTACTGCACACCTCGCTGTCCGGCAGCTTCAACGATTCGATGGTCAAGAAGGTCGGTTGCGACAACTTCCTGTCCAAATTCCAGCCGGACAAGCTGGTCGATGTGGTGCGCCAGCGGCTGATGCTCGACTGAAGCCGATGGTGGTTTGCTTCAATGGCCGGCTCGTATAAGGTGGCATTTTTTCGCCACCAGGGAAGTTGACCATGTTGCGGCTGAGCGCGCTGTATCGGTATCCGTTGAAGTCCGGCAAGGGCCAGCCCTTGCAAGGGATCGGCCTGGACAAACTGGGGCTGGACGGTGACCGGCGCTGGATGCTGGTGGATGAGGGCACGGGGCGTTTCCTGACTCAGCGCGCCGTGGCGAAGATGAGCCAGCTCTCAGCCTTGTGGAACGAAGCAGGCGGCCTGACGCTCAGCGCGCCGGGCCATGGCGCCATCGATGTGCCGCTACCGCCCGTGGTGGAAGAACAGCGGCGCGGGGTGATCATCTGGCGTGACACCTTGCGTGTGCCGGATGCCGGCGACGAGGCCGCGGCCTGGGTCAGCGAATTCATCGGCAATCCTACCCGCCTGGTGCATGTGCCGGTGGATCTGGCGCGTACCACTGCCGCCGGTTACGGCAAGGATGACGACAAGGTCGCCTTTGCCGATGGTTTCCCCCTGCTGCTGATTGGCCAGGCGTCCTTGCAGGACCTGTCGAACCGGGTCGGTCGTTCGCTGGAAATGTTGCGCTTTCGCCCCAACCTGGTGGTGGAGGGCGGCGAGGCGTTTGCCGAGGACGGCTGGAAGCGCATTCGTATCGGCGAGGTTGAGTTCCGGCTGGTCAAGCCATGCTCACGTTGCATCATGACCACGGTCGATCCGCAAACCGGCGAACGCGATCCGAATCGCGAACCCTTTGCCACGTTGCAGCAATACCGTTCGACACCGGACGGTGCGATGTTCGGTCAGAACCTGGTCAACGACAGCAACGGCCGGCTTGAAGTCGGCATGCCGGTTGAAGTGCTCGAATAAAAAGATCCGTAAACAAAAATGCCCGTGTCACTGGACACGGGCATTTTTGTTTATCACGCAACCGCTTTTGTGATGAGGGCAGGCTTAGCCGCGGTACTCACACAGGTAAGCGGTATCGACGGCCACTTTTAGCTGGAACTTGCTGTTGGCCGGGACATTGAACTGGCTGCCAGCCTCGAAGGTTTCCCAGTCGGTGCTGTCCGGCAGCTTCACGGTCAGCGCGCCGGAGACCACGTGTATGATTTCCCGTTGGGCCGTGCCGAACTCATATTCGCCCGGTGCCATGACGCCGATGGTCGCAGGGCCTTCGGCAGTGCCAAAAGCGATCGACTTGACGGTGCCGTCGAAGTACTCGTTGACTTTAAACATGGGCGATTCCTCGAAAAAGGGGCTGAAAAAGGCCGGCCAGTATGCACAAGGCTGCAACATTCGTCATCTGCCGCACTGGGAGGTGGCTGCCGCTCAACCCGGAAGCACCAGGGGCAACAACCGCGCGGTATTGCGGGCATCTTCCAGCGCACGGTGCTGTTGACCGCAGAATTGCAGGCCAGCCAGTTGCAGCGCGCCATTGAGCCCCAGCGGTCGCTCCAGCCGACGGGCCTTGGCGAAGCGTTGCTTGAGGTTCATGTGCGGCACCTGGCCGAGGACGCTGTGCAACTGCTGGTGCTGCCATTCCTGAAGCAGTTGCTTGCGGTCGTAATCGCCCCAACTGACCCAGCTTTCCAGCTTCGACTGATACGGCGCCAGCCAGCGCTCGAACGCCGGCCAGACCTCGGTCAAGGGCGCGGCACTGTCGATATTGGCCTGGGTGATGTGGGTCAGTTCGCGACAGAAGGGCGTGAGCAGCGGTCGCCTCAGGGGCCGCACGAAGCGCTGGAAATGATCCACTTCGCGGCCGTCACGATTCACCAGCGTGGCGCCGATTTCGATAATTTCCATTTCGGTTACCGGCCAGCCACCTTCATCGGTGGTGGCCTCCAGATCAATCACCAGCCAGTGAGGCATTGCAGGGTTCCCGGTATCGGCGTGCTGATGGGTTTGAGCGTAGTCAAACCCTCGGCATCCGACTAGTGGGCTGTTTCAACGTGCAACAAAACCTGGCGTTTTTTCACCTGGTCACCCCGCGAGACCTGCAATTGCCTGACCACGCCGTCGACGCCGGCCTTGAGTGGGTGCTCCATTTTCATGGCCTCAAGCACCATGAGCAGTTGGCCTTGGCGCACCGTGCTGCCTTCGCGGACCAACAGTTCGACAATGGCGCCGTCCATTGGCGCCCTGAGCGTGCCGTCGCTGGGGCTGGCCTTGGCGGCGATGGGGGCCAGGGTCCGATCTTGCAGGTGCAGGCCGCCAGGGCGGGTGAACAGCCAGAGATCGTTGCCATCGAGGCGCCACGCGTGCCGCCGGCGAATCCCATCGATCGCCAGTGTTGCGCCATGGGGAGCAGCGTCGAGCAGCCTCAGTTCGATCACGCGCCCGGCACTGCGGATGTTGAGTGTGCCGTCGATTTCGGCCTCCAGGCCCAGCGTCCAGTCGTGCTCCCCGACGCCGATCCGGTAGTGCAGCGCCGCGCCGATGCTGTTGCGCCATCCGCCCAGGCCCGGAGCATGCCGTGCTTGCGAGGCCAGATAAAACGCCGCCGTGGCGATGGCGAGTTGTTCGGCGGAGGGCTCGAGGGACCGGAGCGCCGCATGATCGGCAAAGTGCTGCCCGATGAATCCGTTGCCGAAGTCACCGTCGATGAACCGCGGGTGTGCCAGCAACCCGGCGAGCAATCGCTGGTTGCTCTGCACGCCAAGCAATACGCAATCTTCCACCGCTCGCAACAATTTGCGTCGGGCCTCCTCGCGAGTGGCACCGTGGACGATGAGCTTGCCCAGCATCGAATCGTAGAACGGGGTGATGGCTTGCCCCTCCAGCAGGCCATGGTCGATTCGCACGCCGTCCCGTATGGGCGGCTCCCAACCGATCAACTGTCCGGTCTGAGGCAGGAAATCGGCCGCCGGGTCCTCGGCGTACAGCCGCACTTGCATGGCATGGCCGCTGAGCGTCACCTGCTCCTGGCGCAGGGGCAGCGGCCTGCCGGCGGCGACGTCCAATTGCCAGGCCACCAGATCCAGGCCGGTGATCAACTCGGTGACCGGGTGTTCGACCTGCAGGCGCGTGTTCATCTCCAGGAAGTAAAACCGACCGTCCGCCGCGAGCAGGAACTCCACGGTCCCGGCCCCGACATAATTCACTGCGCGTCCGGCCTTGAGTGCCGCGTCGCCCATGGCCTGGCGCAGGTCGGCGGTCATGACCGGGCAGGGCGCCTCCTCGATGATTTTCTGGTGGCGCCGCTGGATCGAGCAGTCCCGTTCGCCCAGGTGGATCAGTTGACCGTGATGGTCGCCGAAGATCTGTACTTCCACATGCCGCGGATCGATCAGGGCCTGTTCGAGGATCAACTCGTCGCTGCCAAAACCGTGCAGGGCCTCCGAGCGCGCGCTGCGCAACTGCTCCAGCAGGTCGTCGGCCCTCTGGACCAGGCGCATGCCTCGGCCCCCGCCACCGGCGCTGGCCTTGATCATCAACGGGTAGCCGATGCGCCCGGCTTCGCGCCGCAGCGTGTCGTCGTCCTGGGCGGCGCCCTGGTAACCGGCGATGCAGGGAACGCCGGCTTCAATCATGCCGATTTTTGCCCGGCGCTTGCTGCCCATCAGGTCGATGGCCTCGGGGCTGGGGCCGATGAACACGATGCCGGTGGCTTCGCAGGCCTTGGCGAACCCGGCATTTTCCGAAAGAAAGCCGTAGCCGGGATGGATCGCATCGGCCCCGCAGCGCCGGGCTGCATCGAGAATCGCCGAGGGGTTGAGGTAGGACTGCTGCACCGGGGCCGGGCCGATCAGCACGGCTTCATCGGCCATGCGCACGTGCAGCGCCTCGGCGTCGGCCTCGCTGAACACCGCCACCGTGCGATAGCCCAGGGCCTGGGCGGTGCGCTGGATCCGGCAGGCGATTTCGCCACGGTTGGCGATGAGGATTTTGCTGAAGGCGGGCATGGGGTTCATTCCTGGAGTCTTGCGGTGTCTGGTTGGGCCTCATCGCGAGCAAGCTTTGCTCCCACAATGCCCAGTGAGTGCATTCACCTGTGGGAGCAAAGCTTGCTCGCGATGGCGGTCTGGGCAGGCGATGTACTCAGTTTTTCTTCCCCGGCAAAATCCCCATGAGCTTGCAGATGATGCCCAGCATGATCTCGTCCGCACCGGCACCGATGGACACCAGCCGCACGTCGCGATAGGCCCGGGCGATCGGGTTGTCCCACATGAAGCCCATGCCGCCCCAGTACTGCAGGCAACTGTCGGTGGTTTCCCGGGCCAGGCGTCCGGCCTTGAGCTTGGCCATCGACGCCAGCCGCGTGACATCCTGGCCGTTGATGTACTGCTCGGTGGCCTGGTAGACCAGCGCCCGCAGGCATTCGATCTCGCTGGCCAGTTCCGCCAGGCGAAAGTGGATCACCTGGTTGTCGATCAGGGCCGTGCCGAAGGTCTTGCGTTCCTTGCAGTACGCGATGGTGCTGTCGATGCAATGCTCCAAGCCCTTGAGCATGTTGGCCGCGCCGAACAGGCGTTCTTCCTGGAACTGCAGCATCTGCATCATGAACCCGGCGCCTTCCTGGCCGATGCGATTGCGTTGTGGCACCCGCACGTCGTCGAAAAACACTTGGGCGGTTTCCGAGCTGCGCATGCCGAGTTTGTCCAGGTGCTGGCCGAGGCTGATGCCGGGGCTGTGCATCGGGACCATGATCAGCGATTTGTTGACGTGGGGCTTGTCATCCGAGGTGTTGGCCAGCAGGCAAATGAAATCGGCGCTGGGTGCATTGGTGATCCACATCTTGCTGCCGTTGATGACGTAGTCGTCGCCGTCCTTGCGCGCCGTGGTCTTGAGGCCGGCGACGTCGGAGCCGGCGCCGACCTCCGAGACGCCGATGCAGCCCACCTGTTCGCCGCGGATGGCCGGGCGCAGGAACGCTTCACGCAACTCATCGGAGCCGAAGCGGGCCAGGGCCGGGGTGCACATGTCGGTCTGGACGCCGATGGACATGGGCACGCCGCCGCAATGAATGGTGCCGAATTCCTCGGCCGCGACGATCGAATAGCTGTAGTCCAGGCCCATGCCGCCGAAGGCAACCGGTTTGGAAATGCCCAGCAGGCCCAGCTCGCCGGCCTTGCGGAAAACCTCGTGGATGGGGAAGCGCCCGGCCTTCTCCCATTCGTCGACGTAAGGGTTGATGTCATGCTCGACAAACTGGCGAACGGTGCGCCGCAGTGCTTCGTGTTCCTGGGTGAAGATCATTTTTAGTGTTCTCCTGTGAGCCTTGGAGCGTCCTCAGAAACGGGCCACGCCGAAGCTGTTGGCTTGCAGTGGCCGCTGCTCGGCCTCGTGACAGATGTCCAGCAGGTAGCCCAGCAGTGTGCGGGTGTCGCGCGGGTCGATGAGCCCGTCGTCCCACAGGCTGGCGCTGCCGTAGAGAGCGGTGGACTGGCTGTCGAGTTTCTGCGCGGTGGTTTGCTCGAGCAGGTCCAGCATCTTCGGGTCGGGGGTCAGGCCGTTCTTGATCTGAGTGGCCTCGGTGACCATGCGCAGGACCTTGCCGGCCTGGGCGCCGCCCATCACCGCCGTATGGCTGTTGGGCCAGGCGAAGATGAAGCGTGGGTCCAGCCCACGGCCGCACATGGCGTAATTGCCGGCGCCGTAGGAGCCGCCCACCACGACGGTCAGCTTGGGCACTCGGGCATTGGCCACGGCCTGGATCATCTTGGCGCCGTGCTTGATCACCCCTTGTCGCTCCGACTCGGTGCCGACCATGAACCCGGTGGTGTTGTGCAAAAACAGCAACGGCGTGCGGCTCTGGTCGCACAACTGGATGAACTGCGCGGCCTTGCTGGCACCTTGGGGCGTGATCGGTCCGTTGTTGCCGATCAGGCCGCAGGCGTGGCCGCGAATGTGCAAGTGGCCGCAAATCGTCTGGGCGTCGAACTCGCTTTTGAAGGCCAGGAAATTCGAGCCGTCGGCGATGCGGGCGATGATTTCCTGCACGTCATAGGGCTTCTTCGGGTCGTCGGGGACCAGTCCCAATAATTCGTCGGTGGGGTAGAGCGGCTCCGTCCACGTCCGTTCGGGCAGTGGCGGCAGTTGCGCATTCCAGGGCAGCAGGCTGAGGATCTCCCGGGCCAGGCGCACGCCGTCGGCGTCGTTCTCGGCCAGGTATTCGGCGGTGCCGGCCACCTGTGCGTGCATCTGCGCACCGCCCAGTTCCTCCTCACTGGCCACTTCGCCGGTCGCGGCCTTGAGCAGCGGCGGCCCGGCCAGGAACAGCCGCGCCTTGTCGCGCACCACCACCACGTAATCCGACAACCCTGGCTGATAAGCCCCGCCTGCGGTGGCCGAGCCATGCACCACGGTGATCTGTGGCAGGCCCATGGCCGACATGCGTGCCTGGTTGGCGAAGCAGCGCGCGCCTTCGACGAAAATCTGCGCCGCGTAATTGAGATTGGCGCCACCGCTTTCGGCGAGGGTGATGACCGGCAGTTTGTTTTCCATGGCGATCTGTTGCAGGCGCAGGGTCTTGTACAAGCCGCTGGGGGAAATCGTGCCGCCCTTGATTGCGCTGTTGTTGGCCACCACCAGCACCCGCATCCCGGACACATAGCCGATCCCGGCGATCAACCCACCGCCGGCCTGGCTGCCGTCCTTGTCGTCATGGAGTTTGTAGCCGGCCAGGCTCGCCAGTTCGAGGAACGGCGCGCCAGGGTCCAGCAGCAGGTTCAGGCGCTGGCGCGGCAACAGTTGGCCGCGCTGGTCGAACTTGTCCTGGGCCTGGGCGGCTTTCTCCAGCACGGCCTGTTCGAGCTGGCGCAGTTGTTCGACACCGGCCAGCATCGCCGCGTGGTTGCGCGTGAAGTCAGCGCTGTGGGGATCAAGATGCGATTCGATGATTGGCATGCAAACTCCTCCAGTAGATCGCACTCCTCTGTAGGAGCTGCCGAAGGCTGCGATCTTTTGATCTTGATCTTTCGCTTGCGACTCAATTGTCCGGGACAAGATCGCAGCCTCGTTGCACTCGTCAGCTCCTACGGGTCAGGCATGCATCAGGGTGGTGTGGGGAGGCGTTGACCTGATCGGCAATGTGTTGCGGCACCGGAATCTGAATCTCCAGCAACTGCTGGGCGAACGCCTTGCCCTGGGGATCGATGCGCAGGCTGGCGACACCGCCGCCGCCGAGGGCGTTTTCCAGCAGGAAATTCAAACTGTGGGTGCCCGGCAGGTACCAGCGTTCGACCCGGCCCAAGCGCGGGTCGAGCACATGGCTCATCCAGTCGACCATCACCTCCGGCGTCAGTGCTTCGGCGATCCAGGGCAGGTATTCGGGTTCCCGGGCGATCACGCCAATGTTGCTGTGGTTGCCCTTGTCGCCGGAGCGCGCCACCGCCAGTTTGATCAACGGCACGCTGGCATCGGCCCGGCCCTGGGGTTTGGGCAGGTCCGGGGCGACGGGCAGATTGACGGTGTGCAGCGGTTCGAAAGCGGGCAGGGGGCAAGGGTGACGCTGGCCGTCGAGTTCGATGTCGAGCCGGCAAGTGGCTTTGTCGATCAGGAACGAGAACAGGCGAATCAACGGCGACACCGTCGGCCGGCCACCGACCAGCCCCGTCAGCCCCGGCGCCATGCCGGTGGCGGCTTGGGCGATCTCCCTGGAAAACAGCACCAGCGGCTGTTTGTCCGGGTGCCGAACCGCCAGCTTGATCACCACCTCACGGCTGTCCCGGCGCTGGCCGTGCTGGCCGTAAGTGGCTTCGCTGCCCAGCAGTTCGATGTTCACTTCACTGTAGGGCGCCCAGCCACGCTGGCTGAACCTCTGTGAGGTCTTGGCGACAATTGCCTGGCTGACCCGTTCAGCCTTGGCCACCGCGTCAATACCGGCGATCAGGCAGGTGGCGGTGCAGCGCCAGCCGTCCGGCCAGGTGGCGCTGACCTTGTATTGATCGGTGGGCGGCAAGCCCTTGGCGCCGTGGACGCGCACGGCGTGCTTGCCTTGCTGGATCAACCTGACCTGGCTGAAATCACAGATCACGTCCGGCAATAGATAGCCTTGCGGGTCGCCGATTTCGTAGAGCAACTGCTCGCCGACTGTCAATGGCGTGACCAATCCGCCGCTGCCTTCGGTTTTGGTAACCGTGAACTGGCCGTCGGCGCTGACCTCGACGATGGGAAAGCCGATGTGCTCGTAATCCGGCACTTGCTGCCAGTCGGTGAAGTTGCCGCCCGTGCACTGGGCGCCGCACTCGATCAGGTGTCCGGCCAGTGCGGCCTGGGCCAATCGGTCGTAATCGTCCCAGGCCCAGCCGAATTCATGCACCAGGGCGGCGCTGACCACGGCGCTGTCCACCACGCGGCCGGTGATCACGATATCGGCCCCCAGGCGCAACGCCTCGACGATGCCGGGCGCGCCAAGGTAGGCGTTGATGGACACACACGCGGGCGGAAGGGGCTCGCCACTGAACATTTCACGGATGCCCTGGGCGGCGAGTCGATCGAATTGCGGTTGCAGGTCATCGCCCAGCAGCACGGCGATCTTCAACGGCACGCCCGCCTGATCGCAGGCCGCTTGCAGGGCCTTCGCACAGGCCTGGGGGTTGACCCCGCCGGCGTTGCTGATGACACGGATGCCGTGGTCATGCAAATGCCGTAGCAGCGGTGTGAGGACCTCGATGAAGTCCGTGGCATAGCCGCTTGAAGAATCCTTCAGGCGCGCCCCGGCCATGATCGACATCGTCACCTCGGCCAAGTAGTCGAACACCAGGTAATCCAGCGCCCCGCCCTCGACCAGTTGCGCCGCCGCAGTACAGGTATCGCCCCAGAAGGCGCTGGCGCAACCGATACGGATCGTTTTTGGCATGGCGTTCCCTCCGGCAAAGGTGGTTCGAGACTACCAAGCAAGCGCTTGGTTTGTAAACGACCGCTGGTTCTTCTGGCCGAGCGCTTGCTTGGCTGCCTCGGTCAGCTTAAATTGCCCGCGCCACTGATGGTTTGGTGTGCAATGCTCGCGCGTGGGTTGATCGACTGTAGGAGAGAATGGGTGGACGAGCAAAAAGCCCTGGGCGTGATGCGGGAGCTGGTCGACAACGGGCAACTGACCGACCCGGACAGTGCTCGCGGCAAACTGCTCCAGACCGCCGCCCACCTGTTTCGCAACAAAGGCTTCGAGCGCACCACGGTGCGTGACCTGGCCAGTGCCGTGGGCATTCAGTCGGGCAGCATCTTTCACCATTTCAAGAGCAAGGACGAAATCCTGCGGGCGGTGATGGAAGAAACCATCCGCTACAACACCGCATTGATGCGCGCCGCCCTGGCCGAGGCCGACAGTGTGCGTGAGCGGGTATTGGCGCTGATCCGCTGCGAATTGCAGTCGATCATGGGCGGCACCGGCGAGGCCATGGCGGTGCTGGTCTATGAGTGGCGTTCGCTATCGCAGGACGGGCAGCGGCACGTGCTGGCCCTGCGTGATATTTATGAAGACTTGTGGCTCGAGGTCCTGGGCCAGGCCAAGCAGGCCGGGTATATTCGTGGGGACGTATTCATTACCCGGCGGTTCCTCACGGGAGCGTTGTCCTGGACCACCACCTGGTTTCGCGCCGAAGGCAGCCTGAGCCTCGATGAGCTGGCCGAGCAAGCCCTGATCCTTGTGCTTGAAGAAAAACAATAATCGAGCAATGCCTTGAATGACCGTGTGACTGGCTAAGTGGCTGAAACCGCCTAGCTTGATTGTTATTGATGGGGACTTTTGGGGAGTGGGTTATCTTGACGTTTTCGCCGATGGGGATGACCTCGCGTCTGGTGCTGGCTGCTCTGGCCGTTTTCCTGGCGTTGCCGACCGAGGCCGCGCAACTGGTACGGATCGGCGCGGCGCATTTTCCGCCTTATACCGTTCGTCCCGAGAACGGCGCCGACACCGGCCTGCTGCCGCAAATGGTGGAGGCCTTGAACCAGGCGCAAACCGACTATCAGTTCGTGCTGGTGCCGACATCGATCCCGCGCCGCTTCAATGATTTCAAGCAGGGTCGGGTCGACATGGCGATCTTCGAGAACCCGGCCTGGGGCTGGCAGGACGTCCCGCATAGCTCGGTGGACATGGGCCTGGAGGATGCGGAAGTCTTCGTCGCCCAGCGCCAGCCGGATCGACAGCAAAGTTATTTCGCCGATCTCAGGGGCAAGCGCCTGGCACTGTTCAGCGGTTATCACTATGCCTTTGCCGAATTCAACGCCGATCCCAAGTTCCTTACCGGCCAATACAACGCCACGTTGACGTATTCACATGACAGCAACCTGCAGATGGTCTTGCGCGGGCGCGCGGATATCGCCCTGGTAACCCGCTCGTACCTCAACGATTACGTGTTGCGCAACTCCGAAGTCGGCCCGCAATTGCTGGTGTCTGAACGCATCGATCAGGTTTACCACCACTACGCGTTGATCCGTCCGCAAGCGCCCATTTCTAGTGAGGTGTTTGCACAGTTGCTGCAGATGTTGCGGGATAACGGTCAGTTGCTGAAGATTTTCCAGCCCTACCAGATTCATCTGGTGCCCATGCATACCCATTGAATGCGCCACTAAATTTCCCTTCCTGGCTCACGTCCCACGTTGACTACCGACGAATACGCGAGCCCCTTCCATGTCCAACCTCAACCACCCGACGACGTTGCCCTTGCCCGGCGGCCGTCGCCTCGGCGCCGATGAAACCGAACGCCACCTGAGCCTGATGCTCGAAGGTGCGCCGCTGATCCGGCTGCGCCTTGCGCGCGGTCCCGAGTTGCACGTGCACTTGCAGGAAATCAACGATCGACCGGTGGGCCCGGCGCTGTGGGCGGCCTGCTATTGGCTGTTTGCTCGCGACCCCGACTGCCAGCGCCTGACCTGGCACCTCGACGAGCGCCCCGGCGAAGCCTTGCTCAGCGGTTTGTTGACAGCCACTGAACGTGCCGGTGAATACATTTGCGAGCGCACGATGTTCTGGCAATTGCCGCAGCCCTGGCTGGGAGTGTCGTTCAACGGCAGTTACCCACAACACATGATCATCACCGATGGCCAACGCCATCCACGCCGGCCCATCAAGCCCCGTGGCGAGGTGTACCGGCGTTTCGATGCGCGGCTGGGCGCCTGGGTGTCCTTGCGCACCTTGGAAATCGAGCAGGACCTTACGCGCTTCAACCGCTGGCAGAACAGCCCGCGGGTGGCGAGCTTCTGGCAGGAGGAGGGCAGCCTGGAACAGCATCGCGAGTACCTGGGCAAGCTGCAGGCCGATCCCCGGGTCTTGACCCTGATCGGCTGCTTCGATGACCAGCCGTTCGCTTATTTCGAAGCCTATTGGGCCAAGGAAGATCGGATCGCGCCGTTCTATGACGCCGGCAACTACGATCGCGGCATCCACATGCTGGTGGGCGAAGAGCAACACCGGGGGCCGCACAAGGTGGCCAGTTGGCTGTCGGCGCTGGTGCACTACCTGTTCCTGGACGATCCGCGCACCCAGCGCGTGGTCGCCGAGCCCCGGGCCGACAATGCCCGGATGATCGGGCACCTGCACAACCAGTGCTTCCATTGTGAAAAGGAATTCGATTTCCCCCACAAGCGCGCGGCGCTGATGATCCTGGGGCGTGAGCGGTTTTTTGATCGGTGTGGGTTGATGTAAGGTTTGACATGGGGCAGGTGGTGGTCATCAGGCCGCCATCGCGGGCAAGCCTTGCTCCCACAGGCTCCGGGCTTCACACACTATTTGCCCGCCAGAAAAACCAGTGGGAGCAAGGCTGCTCCCACAGGCCCCGGGCTTCACACACTATTTGCCCGCCAGAAAAACCAGTGGGAGCAAGGCTGCTCCCACAGGCTCCGGGCTTCACACACTATTTGCCCGCCAGAAAAACCAGTGGGAGCAAGGCTGCTCCCACAGGCTCCGGGCTTCACACACTATTTGCCTGCCAGAAAAACCAGTGGGAGCAAGGCTGCTCCCACAGGTTCCGGGCTTCACACACTATTTGCCCGCCAGAAAAACCAGTGGGAGCAAGGCTTGCTCCCACTGGCTCCGGCTTCACACACTATTTGCCTGCCAGAAAAACCTGTGGGAGCAAGGCTTGCCCGCGATGGGGCCGGAACTGACATATCACCGCCGGGCGAAGGTATCCCCCCGGACCCCCGACACCTTGCGGCAATGCACCAGGGCATCGCGGATCATGAAGTTCACCAGGGTCGGCGAGACGCCCAGCTCCTTGGCGATGTCCTTCTGCGGCACGCCATGCAGGCGATACATCTCGAAGGCATAGCGGGTGCGGCTGGGCAGTTCGGTCAGCGCGTCGGCGATGTGCTCCAACGTGGAAAAGTTGATATGGGAGGTTTCTGGCGAAGCACCCTGGATCACCACGTTCAACCCTTCCTCTTCCGGCCCCGAGTATTTCAGTTCCAGCGCCTGCTTGCGGTAGTGGTCGATCGCCAGATTGCGCACGATCTGGAACAGATAGCTGAGCTGCGCCTTGAACGAGGAGGTGATCTGGGGCGCCGATTGCAGCCGGAAAAACGCGTCCTGCACCACATCTTCGGCACGAGATCGGCAGCCGGTAATGCGTGCCGCGATCTTGACCAGAATCAATCGGTTGTCCACGAATGCCTGGAGTAACGGTGAGTCGCACCTGCTTGTGGATACTTGTTCCGTCATGGAATTCACCTTGCTGCAAAAAGTTAGCAGGACGTCCGGATGCCGCACTCGTCCTGCACATCGAGCGCCAAATTAGGCTTAATGATAATGATTGTCAATTGAGAAGAAGAATTATTGATGGTGTGGCGTCCAGCCTCGGTGCTGCGACCCATTGCCGCGGCGCATGGCTGTCGGATGCTTCGGCGCGATGCTCGATGAGTAGGCTCCTCGACTAATTATTTGTCCGGACTATCCGTTCCCATGGGTGACAACTTGCAAGCCGAATCCAGGCAGGAAACCCCCATGACCGACGCGTTCGAACTCCCCATCACCCTGGCTCATGCCCTCCAGCGCCGCGCCGCGTTGACGCCGGACCGGGTGGCCCTGCGCTTCCTCGCCGACACCCCAGGGCAGGGTGTGGTGTTGAGTTATCGCGACCTGGACCTGCGTGCCCGGACCATCGCCGCCGCCTTGCAGACCGAGGCCGCGCTGGGGGATCGCGCCGTGCTGCTGTTCCCCAGCGGCCCGGATTACGTCGCGGCGTTCTTTGGCTGCCTCTATGCCGGGGTGATTGCCGTGCCGGCCTATCCGCCGGAGTCCGCCCGTCGCCATCATCAAGAGCGCTTGCTGTCGATCCTCAAAGACGCCGAACCGCGCCTGCTGCTCACCAGCAGCGATCTGCGCGAGCCGTTGCAAGCCATCGAATCGGCGCCGCCAATGTTGTGCGTCGATACCCTCGACCCGGCCCGCGCCGGGCAATGGCAGATGCCGACGCTGCAGGATGATGACATTGCCTTCCTGCAATACACCTCCGGCTCCACCGCGTTGCCCAAGGGCGTGCAGGTCAGCCACGGCAACCTGGTCGCCAACGAATTGCTGATCCGTCATGGCTTCGGCATCGACCTGAACCCCGATGACGTCATCGTCAGCTGGCTGCCGCTGTACCACGACATGGGGCTGATTGGCGGCTTGCTGCAGCCGGTGTTCAGCGGCGTCCCCTGCGTATTGATGTCGCCGGCCTACTTCCTGGCCCGGCCCCTGCGTTGGCTCGAAGCAATCAGCGAATACGGCGGCACCATCAGCGGTGGCCCGGATTTCGCCTATCGGTTGTGCAGCGAACGGGTCAGTGACTCGGCCCTGCAGCGTCTCGACCTGAGCGGCTGGCGCGTAGCCTATTCCGGTTCCGAGCCGATCCGTCTCGACACGCTGGAGCGGTTTGCCGAGAAGTTCGCCCCGTGCGGCTTCACGCCGGACAATTTCATGGCCTCCTACGGCCTGGCAGAAGCGACCCTGTTCGTCGCCGGCACGCCACGCCGCCACGGCATTCCTTCGCTGCGGGTGGATGATGCGGCACTGACGCAAAACCGTGCCGAGCCGGGGCAGGGCAGTGCGGTGATGAGTTGCGGTGTCAGCCAGCCCGGGCACGCGGTGTTGATCGTCGAGCCCGCCACCTTGCAGCCGCTGACCGACAAACAGGTCGGTGAAGTCTGGGCCGCTGGCCCGAGCATCGCCCTCGGCTATTGGCGCAACCCAGAAGCCAGCGCCAAGACCTTTGTCCAGCACGATGGCCGGACCTGGTTGCGTACCGGCGACCTGGGTTTCCTGCGCGGCGGCGAGCTGTTCATCACCGGCCGCCTGAAAGACCTGCTGATCGTGCGCGGGCATAACCTCTATCCCCAGGACATCGAGCAAACCATCGAGCGCGAAGTGGAGGTAGTGCGCAAGGGCCGTGTGGCCGCGTTCGCGGTCAACGACGGCGGCGAGGAAGGCATAGGCATCGCTGCGGAAATCAGCCGCAGCGTGCAGAAAATCCTCCCGCCTAAAGCCTTGATCAAAGCCATTCGCCAGGCCGTGGCCGAGGCCTGCCAGCAAGCCCCGAGCGTGGTGGTGCTGCTCAATCCCGGCGCGTTGCCCAAGACCTCCAGCGGCAAGTTGCAGCGCTCGGCCTGCCGCAGTCGATTGGCCGACGGCAGCTTGGACAGTTATGCACAGTTCCCATCAGCCGAGGCACAAGTCGCTGACGAGTCTGCGCCGTCCTCCGAGCTGCAAACGCTCATCGGCCAAATCTGGCGGGAGCAGTTGCAGGTCGAACACGTCCAGGCTGACGATCACTTCTTCCTGCTGGGCGGTAATTCCATCGCCGCCACCCAGGTGATCGCACGGCTACGGGAAAGCCTGGGGCTGGAACTGAACCTGCGCCTGCTGTTCGAAGCCCCGACCCTGGCCGCGTTCGCCGCAGCGGTGGCGAACCAGCAACAGGACGGCGGCCAGCCTCAAGGCACGATCAGCGCATTGTCGCGCGACGATGCGTTGCCGCAATCCCTGGCCCAGAGCCGTTTGTGGTTTACCTGGCAGCTCGATCCGACGAGCCATGCCTACAACATTCCCGGCGCCTTGCACCTGCGCGGCGAGCTGGACGAAGACGCGTTGCGCGTGAGTTTCCAGCGATTGATCGAGCGTCATGAGTCCCTGCGCACGCGGTTCCTGGAGCGGGATGGCGTGGCCCTGCAACAGGTCGATCCGGCAGGTGAATTCAAGCTGCGCGTCATCGACCTCGGCGACCTGCCTGCCGACTTGCGCGAAGCCCGGGCGCGGCAGGTTCGAGAAGACGAAGCGGCCACGCCGTTCGATCTGGTGAAGGGGCCGCTGCTGCGGGTCAGCCTGTTGCGTCTCGACGAGGATGACCACCAACTGTTGGTGACACTGCACCACATCATCGCCGACGGCTGGTCGATGAATGTGTTGATTGAAGAATTCTCCCGGGTGTACGCCGCCGCCTCCCAAGGCCAGGTCGCCGAGCTGTCGCCGTTGCCCTTGCAATACGCCGACTACGGCAGTTGGCAGCGCCAATGGCTCGCCCAGGGCGAGGCCGAGCACCAACTGAGCTACTGGAAGCAGCAACTGGGCGCGGAACATTCGGCCCTGGTGCTGGGCACGGATCACCCGCGCAGCGCTCAACGCCAGCGCAGTGCCGCACGGCATAGCCTGCGCCTGGACAAGGGGCTCGGCGATACCTTGCGCCACGTGGCCCAGGCACACGACGCAACGCCGTTCATGCTGTTGCTGGCAGCCTTTCAGGCGCTGTTGCAGCGTTACACCGGCCAATCCGACATCCGCATCGGCGTGCCCAACGCCAACCGTCCGCGCCTGGAGACCCAGGGCCTGATCGGCTTCTTCATCAACACCCAGGTGCTGCGCGGGCAGGTCGATTCACGTCAGCCATTCGCCGCGCTGCTGGCCCAGGCCCGGGAAGCCACACTCGGTGCCCAGGCCCACCAGGACCTGCCGTTCGAACAACTGCTCGAAGCGTTTCCCGAGGCACGTGAACAAGGCCTGTTCCAGGTGATGTTCAACCACCAGCAGCGTGACTTGAGTGCCTTGCGGCGCCTGCCGGGGTTGCTGGCCGAGGAGTTGCCGTGGCACAGCCGCGAAGCCAAGTTCGACCTGCAACTGCACAGCGAAGAAGATCGCAACGGCCGCTTGACGCTGTCGTTCGACTACGCCGACGAACTGTTCGAGGTGGGGACCATCGAGCGGCTGGCGGCGCATTACTGCAACCTGTTGCGGGCGGTCTGCGCCGATCCGCAACAAGCCATCGGCGATGTGCCGTTATTGGCCGCCGATGAACACAGCCAACAGCAGCAATGGAGCGCGGCCCCGTGCGCGCCGGCCAGCCAATGGCTGCCGGAGCTGTTGAACGAACAGGCCCGGTGCACGCCGCAACGCACTGCGTTGCGCTGGGACGGTGGTCAACTCGACTATGCCGAGCTGCACACCCAGGCCAATCGCCTGGCCCATTACCTGCGGGACAAGGGCGTTGGCCCGGACGTGTGCGTGGCGATTGCCGCCGAGCGCTCGCCGCAGCTGCTCATCGGTGTGCTGGCGATCATCAAGGCCGGCGGTGCCTATGTGCCGCTGGATGCGGACTACCCGGCCGAACGCCTGGCCTACATGCTCCACGACAGTGGCGTCGATCTGCTGCTGACTCAAACCGCGCTGCTCGAACGTTTGCCGGCGTGCGACGGCGTCAGTGTCATCGCCATGGACGCCCTGCACCTGGAGCAATGGCCAAGCAATCCGCCGGGCCTGCACCTGCACGGCGACCACCTGGCCTACGTGATCTACACCTCCGGCTCCACCGGCCAGCCCAAAGGTGTCGGCAATACTCACGCGGCCCTGGCCGAGCGCCTGCAATGGATGCAAGCGACCTACGGGCTGGATGCCAGCGATGTGCTGATGCAAAAAGCGCCGATCAGTTTCGACGTGTCGGTCTGGGAGTGCTTTTGGCCGCTGATCACCGGCAGCGAATTGGTACTGGCCGGCCCCGGCGAACACCGTGACCCGCACCGCATCGCCCAGTTGGTGCAGCAGTTTGGCGTCACCACGCTGCACTTCGTGCCGCCGTTGCTCAGCCTGTTTGTCGATGAGCCACTGAGCGCCCGCTGCAGCAGCCTGCGCCGGCTGTTCTCCGGTGGCGAAGCCTTGCCCGCCGAACTGCGCAACCGGGTGTTGGCGCAACTGCCGGCGGTGCAATTGCACAACCGCTACGGCCCGACCGAAACCGCGATCAACGTCACCCATTGGCATTGCACCGAGGCCGATGGCGAGCGCTCGCCGATCGGCCGGCCCCTGGGCAACGTCCTGTGTCGGGTACTCGACAGCGACCTCAATCCCGTGCCGGTTGGTGTGCCGGGCGAGCTGTGCATCGGCGGCCTGGGCCTGGCCCGGGGTTACCTCGGTCGTCCGGGCCTGAGCGCCGAGCGTTTTGTCGCTGATCCTCTGGGGCCGGCCGGTGCGCGGTTGTACCGTACCGGCGACCGCGCGCGTTGGAACGCCGACGGCGTGATCGAGTACCTCGGCCGCCTCGACCAGCAGGTCAAGCTGCGCGGTTTCCGGGTCGAGCCGCAGGAAGTCGAAGCGCGCCTGCTGGCCCAGGACGGCGTCGCCCAAGTGGCGGTGTTGGTGCGCGACACCTCGGCCGGCCCGCAGTTGATCGGCTATTACACCGCCCCGGATGTCGCTCAGGATCAGGACGCGTTGAACATTCGACTCAAAACCGCCCTGGCCGCCGAACTGCCGGACTACATGGTGCCCGCCCAACTGCTGCGCCTGGACGCCATGCCCCTGAGCCCGAGCGGCAAGCTCGACCGCCGCGCCTTGCCCGAACCGCAGTGGCAGGTGCGCGAGCACGTCGAGCCGGCCAGCGCCCTGGAGCAGCAAATCGCCGGCATCTGGCGCGACGTGCTGGGCCTTGCGCGCATCGGCCTGCGGGACGATTTTTTTGCCCTCGGCGGCCATTCGCTGCTGGCGACCCAGATCATTTCCCGCACCCGCCAAACCTGTGACGTCGAACTGCCGCTGCGCACTTTGTTCGAGGCCAGTGAGCTGGGCGCCTTCGCCGAACAAGTGCGCTTGATCCAGGCCAGCGGCCAGACCAACCGCCAGCCGTCTATCGAGAAGGTCGACCGCAGTCAACCAGTGCCGTTGTCCTATTCCCAGCAGCGCATGTGGTTCCTCTGGCAGATGGAGCCGGACAGCCCGGCCTACAACGTCGGTGGCATGGCGCGGTTGCGCGGGGTGCTGGATGTCGGGCGTTTCGAGGCGGCCTTGCAGGCGTTGATCCTGCGCCACGAAACCCTGCGCACCACGTTCCCGAGTATCGACGGCGTGGCTCGCCAGCAGGTGCACGGCGAGACAGGCTTGCGCATGGGCTGGAAGGATTTCTCGAAGCTGGCCGCCGATGGCCGCGAACAGCGGGTGCAACAACTGGCCGACAGTGAGGCCCACCAGCCTTTCGACCTGGAAACCGGGCCGCTGCTGCGAGCCTGCCTGGTCAAGACCGCCGAGCATGAGCATTACTTCGTGCTGACGTTGCACCACATCGTCACCGAAGGCTGGGCGATGGATATCTTCGCCCGTGAACTGAGCGCGCTGTACGAAGCCTTTATCGACGATCGCGAATCGCCCCTGGAAGCCTTGCCGGTGCAGTACCTGGACTACAGCGTCTGGCAGCGTCAGTGGCTGGAGTCCGGCGAGCGTCAGCGACAACTCGACTATTGGACCGCGCAATTGGGCCGCGAACATCCGCTGCTGGAACTGCCCGGCGACCGTCCGCGTCCGTCGGTGCAAAGTCATCGCGGTGAATTGTTCCGTTTCGACCTCAGCGATGATTTGGCGGCGCGGGTCCGTGCCTTCAACGCGCAACAGGGCCTGACCCTGTTCATGACCATGACCGCCGCCCTGGCCGTGCTGCTCTATCGCTACAGCGGCCAGACCGACTTGCGCATCGGCGCGCCGGTGGCCAACCGCATCCGTCCGGAAAGCGAAGGGCTGATCGGGGCGTTCCTCAACACCCAGGTGTTGCGCTGCCAGCTCGACGGGCAGATGTCTGTGGGCGAACTGTTCGAACAGGTGCGCCACACCGTGATTGAAGGCCAGTCCCATCAGGATTTGCCGTTCGATCACCTGGTGGAAGCCCTGCAGCCGCCGCGCAGTGCGGCCTACAACCCGCTGTTCCAGGTGATGTGCAACGTGCAGCGCTGGGAGTTCCAGCAGAGCCGCACGCTGGCTGGCATGACGGTTGAATACCTGGTCAACGACGCCCGGGCCACCAAGTTCGACCTCAACCTGGAAGTCACTGACCTGGATCAGCGCCTGGGTTGCTGCCTGACCTACAGCACCGACCTGTTCGACGAACCGCGCATCGCGCGCATGGCTGGGCACTGGCGCAATCTGCTGGAAGCGTTGCTGGTCGATCCGGCCCGACGCCTGAGCGAACTGCCGTTACTGGACACCCGCGAGCAGCAACAGCTGCTCGACAGCCTGAGCGTCGAGCCCGGTGAGCATCGCCTGGACCAATGCCTCCACGAATTGTTCGACGAACAGGCGCGGATGCGTCCCGATGCGCCGGCCCTGACTTTCGCCGGGCAGACCCTGACGTATGCGCAACTGGACAGCCGCGCCAATCGCCTGGCCTGGATGCTGCGTGAGCGAGGCGTCGGGCCGCAGGTGCGGGTCGGCCTGGCCCTGGAGCGTTCGCTGGAAATGGTCATCGGCCTGCTGGCGATCCTCAAGGCCGGCGGTGCCTACGTACCCCTGGACCCGGAATACCCGCTGGACCGCTTGAGCTACATGATCGAGGACAGCGGCGTCAGCCTGCTGCTCAGTGACCGGGCGATGTTCCAGGCCCTCGGTGCGTTACCCGAGGGCGTGGGCTGCTGGTGCCAGGAAGATGATTCGGCGGCCCTGGCCCAATACCCGGATCAGCCGCTGCCGCTGATCAACCTGCCGCAACACCCGGCGTACCTGATCTACACCTCCGGCTCCACCGGCAAGCCCAAGGGTGTGGTGGTGTCCCACGGTGAAATCGCCATGCATTGCCAGGCAGTGATCCAGCGCTTTGGCATGCGTCCAGACGACTGCGAGCTGCATTTCTATTCCATCAACTTCGACGCCGCCACCGAACGTTTGCTGGTGCCGTTGCTCAGTGGCGCCCACGTGGTGCTGCGGGCCCAGGGCCAATGGGACGCCGAGGAAATCTGCGGGCTGATTCGTCAGCATCGCATCAACATACTTGGCTTCACCCCCAGCTACGGCAGCCAGTTGGCCCAGTGGTTGGCGACCCAGGGCCAGACCTTGCCGGTGCGCATGTGCATCACCGGCGGCGAAGCCTTGACCGGTGAGCACCTGCAGCGCATTCGCGCGGCGTTCAACCCGAGCCTGTTCTTCAACGCCTATGGCCCGACCGAAACCGTGGTCATGCCGTTGGCGAGCCTGGCTCCGGAGCGATTGGAAGAGGGCGCGGCCAGCGTGCCGATTGGCAGCGTGATTGGCGCCCGCGTGGCGTACATCCTCGACGCCGACCTGGCGTTGGTGCCGCCAGGCGCCACAGGTGAGTTGTATGTCGGCGGCGCCGGTCTGGCCCAGGGTTATCACCAGCGTCCGGGGATGACCGCCGAGCGTTTCGTCGCGGACCCGTTCGCCAACGAGGGCGGACGCCTCTATCGCACCGGCGACCTGGTGCGCCAGCGTGCCGACGGTCTGGTGGAATACCTGGGACGGATCGACCACCAGGTGAAAATCCGTGGTTTCCGCATAGAGCTGGGGGAAATCGAAACCCGCTTGCTGGAACATGACGCGGTGCGCGAGGCCGTGGTGCTGGCCCTCGATACGCCCGGCGGCAAGCAACTGGCGGGTTACCTGGTGACCGCTGTCGCCGAACAGGACACCGAACAACAGACGGCCCTGCGCGAAGCACTGAAAAACCACCTCAAGGCCCAGCTGCCGGACTACATGGTGCCCACGCACCTGATCCTGCTGGCGAGCATGCCGCTGACCGCCAACGGCAAGCTCGACCGCCGCGCCTTGCCGCTGCCCGATCCCGAACTCAATCGCCAACACTACGTGGCGCCGAGCAATGCCCTGGAGCAGACCCTGGCGGCGATCTGGTGCGACGTGCTGAACGTCGGGCAGGTGGGCCTCAACGATAACTTCTTCGAGCTGGGCGGCGATTCGATCCTGTCCATCCAGGTGGTCAGTCGCGCCCGGCAGCAGGGCATTCATTTCACGCCCCGGGACTTGTTCCAGCACCAGACCGTGCAGACCCTGGCCGCGGTTGCCACGCGCAGCCAGCAGGTGCTTGCCGAGCAGGGCCTGTTGCAGGGCGAGTCCGGGCTGACGCCGATCCAGCACTGGTTCTTCGAGCGCCCGATCCCCAACCGTCATCACTGGAACCAGGCGTTGCTGCTGGAGCCGACCACGCCGCTGGACCCGGGATTTCTGGAACAGGCACTGCACGCCATCTTCCAGCACCACGATGCCTTGCGCCTGGGCTTCGACGAAAGCACCGGGCACTGGCGGGCCGAGCACCAGCCGTTGTCTGACGCGGCGCTGTTGCAGCACGTGTCCGTGGACACCGCGCAGGATTGCGAAGCGTTGTTTGCCGAGACGCAGAGCCGTTTCAATCTATCAACCGGGCCATTGCTGCGCGCAGTGCTGGCGCAGTTACCCGATAGCCAGCAACGGTTGCTGATCGTCATCCATCACCTGGTGGTCGACGGCGTGTCGTGGCGGGTGCTGATGGACGATTTGCAAACCGTCTACCGCCAGCTCACCGCCGGGCAGCAGGTGCAGTTGCCGGCCAAGACCAGCCCATTGCGCGACTGGGCCGCGCGCTTGCAGGCTTACGCCGGCAGCGAATCCCTGCGCGAAGAACTGCAGTGGTGGCAAGCGCAGTTGAGTGGCGCGCAGGTGCAGTTGCCCTGTGCGAATCCCGAGGGTGGGCTGCAGGAGCGTCATGCTGAAACCGTCAGCGTGCGCCTGGACGCCGAGCGCACCCGGCAACTGTTGCAACAGGCGCCGAGCGCCTATCG
Organism: Pseudomonas sp. Root401; assembly: GCF_001425105.1. Taxonomy (NCBI): domain Bacteria; kingdom Pseudomonadati; phylum Pseudomonadota; class Gammaproteobacteria; order Pseudomonadales; family Pseudomonadaceae; genus Pseudomonas; species Pseudomonas sp. Root401. The sequence goes on from NZ_LMDO01000027.1 coordinate 30,603, forward strand.
CACCCAGGTCAACGACCTGTTGCTTACCGCGCTGGCCCGGGTGCTGTGCCGCTGGAGCGGCCATGCCTCGGCCCTGGTCCAGCTTGAAGGCCACGGCCGCGAAGCGCTGTTCGACGACATCGACCTGACCCGCACCGTCGGCTGGTTCACCAGCATCTATCCCGTGCGCTTGAGCCCGGCGGGTGACGACTTCAGCGCGTCGATCAAGGCGATCAAGGAGCAACTGCGCGCAGTGCCCCACAAGGGCCTTGGCCATGGCGTATTGCGCTACCTGGCCGACGCGGCGACTCGCCAGACGATGGCCAACCTGCCGCACGCGGCGATCACCTTCAACTACCTGGGCCAGCTCGACCAGACCCTGGGTCATGATGCGTTGTTCCAGCCGCTGGATGCGCCGCTGGGCGCGATCCACGATCCCGAGGCGCCGCTGCCCAATGAGCTGAGCGTCGACAGCCAGGTCAGCGGTGGCGAACTGGTGCTGCGCTGGACGTTCAGCCGCGAACGGCATGATCGTCTGGCTATCGCTACCCTGGCCGAGGCCTACCTCGATGAGTTGCAACGCCTGATCGAGCACTGCCTGACAGACGAGGCGGGCGGCCTGACGCCATCGGACTTCCCCCTGGCGAAGCTGACCCAGGGCCAGCTCGACAGCCTGCCGGTGCCGGCCGGGCAGATCGAAGACGTCTACCCGCTGACGCCGATGCAAGAAGGCATGCTGTTGCACACCTTGCTGGAACCGGGCACGGGCCTGTACTACATGCAGGATCGCTATCGCATCAACAGCGAACTGGACCCGCAACGTTTTGCCCAGGCCTGGCAAGCGGTCATCGCCCGGCATGAAGCCTTGCGCGCGTCGTTCTGCTGGAACGTCGGCGAAGACATGCTGCAAATCATCCACAAGCCCGGCAGCACGCCGGTGGACTATCTCGACTGGTCCGAGGTACCCGAAGACGCCCAGGAAACCAAGCTCCAGGCGCTGCTCAAGAACGAGCGCGAAGCCGGTTTCGATCTGTTGAACCAGGCGCCGTTCCACCTGCGACTGATTCGGGTCGACGCGGCACGCTACTGGTTCATGATGAGTAACCACCACATCCTCATCGACGCGTGGTGCCGTTCGCTGCTGATGGACGACTTCTTCGAGATCTACACCGCCCTGGGTGAAAACCGCGAACCGCAGTTGGCCGTGCCACCGCGTTATCGCGACTACATCGGCTGGCTGCAGCACCAGAGCCTGGCCGAAGCCCGGCAATGGTGGAAGCAGAACCTGCAAGGCTTCGAGCGGACCACCCCGATCCCTGGCGACCGGCCATTCCTGCGCGAGCACGCCGGTGACAGCGGCGGCATGATCGTCGGCGACTGCTATACCCGTCTCGATGCCCGGGACGGTGCACGGCTGCGGGAATTGGCCCAGGCTCATCAACTGACGGTCAACACCTTCGCCCAGGCGGCGTGGGCCCTGGTGTTGCGGCGGGTCAGCGGCGACCGCGACGTGCTGTTCGGCGTCACCGTGGCCGGGCGCCCGGTGGAGCTGCCGCAGATGCAACGCACCGTGGGGCTGTTCATCAACAGCATCGCCTTGCGCGTGCAGATGCCTGAGGACCATCAGCGTTGCAGTGTGCGCCAGTGGCTCAGCGACTTGCTGGACCGCAACATGCAACTGCGCGAGTACGAATACCTGCCGCTGGTGAGCATCCAGGAGGTCAGCGAATTGCCCAAGGGCCAGCCGCTGTTCGACAGTTTGTTCGTGTTCGAGAACGCGCCGGTGGAGGTTTCGGTGCTGGACCGCGCCCAAAGCCTCAACGCCACTTCGGACTCGGGCCGTACCCACACCAACTTCCCGCTGACGGCGGTCTGCTACCCGGGGGATGACCTGGGGCTGCACCTTTCGTACGACCAGCGCTACTTCGATGAAAGCACCGTCCAGGGGCTGCTGGGCGAGTTCAAGCGGTTGCTGCTGGCGTTGATGGAGGGCTTGCACGGCGACATGAGCGAGCTGCCGCTGATCGGTGCTCAAGAACAGGACTTCCTCATCGAGGGCTGCAACCAGAGCGAGCAGGCCTATCCGCTGGAGCAGAGCTACGTTGAGCTGTTCGAGGCGCGGGTCGCGGCCCATCCGCAGCGTCCTGCGGTCAGTTGCCTGGACGCGAGCTACAGCTACGCCGAGTTGAATGCGTGCAGCAACCGCCTCGGCCACGCCCTGATCGCGTCCGGTGTCGGCCTGGATCAACCAGTGGCGCTGCTGGCCGAACGGGATGCCGAGTTGCTGGGCATGATCATCGGCAGCTTCAAGGCCGGTGCCGGCTACCTGCCGCTGGATCCGGGCCTGCCGAGCCAGCGCCTGAGCCGCATCATCGAACTGAGCCGCACGCCGTTGCTGGTCTGCACCCAGGCCTGCCAGGCCCAGGCCCAGGCTTTGCTGGACGAGTTCGCCTGTTCCGGGCGACCGAAGTTGCTGGTGTGGGAAGCCGTTCAGGCCAGCGCTCTTTCGCTGGAAAACCCAGGCGTCTACAGCGGGCCAGATAACCTCGCCTACGTGATCTACACCTCCGGCTCCACCGGCTTGCCCAAAGGCGTGATGGTGGAACAGCGAGGCATGCTCAATAACCAACTGAGCAAAGTGCCGTACCTGGCGCTGAGCGAGGCGGATGTGATCGCCCAGACGGCGTCCCAGAGCTTCGATATTTCGGTCTGGCAGTTCCTGGCCGCGCCGTTGTTCGGTGCCCGGGTCGACATCGTGCCCAACGCCATTGCCCACGACCCGCAAGGGTTGCTGGAGCATGTACAGCAGCAGGGCATTAGCGTGCTGGAAAGCGTGCCGTCGCTAATCCAGGGCATGCTCGCCCAGGAACGCATCGGTCTGGACGGCTTGCGCTGGATGCTGCCCACCGGCGAAGCGATGCCACCGGAACTGGCCCACCAGTGGTTGTTGCGTTACCCGGACATTGGCCTGGTCAACGCCTACGGCCCGGCGGAATGCTCCGACGACGTGGCATTCTTCCGGGTCGACCTGGCCTCGACCCGTGGTACGTATCTGCCGATTGGCACGCCCACCGACAACAATCGTCTGTACCTGCTCGACGGCGCGCTGGACCTGGTGCCGCTGGGTGCGGTGGGTGAGTTGTGCGTGGCGGGCACCGGGGTCGGGCGTGGTTATGTCAGCGATCCGTTGCGCACCGCCCCGGTCTTTGTGCCCAATCCATTCGGCGCGCCGGGGGAGCGGCTGTACCGTACCGGCGACCTGGCGCGGCGGCGCAGCGATGGAGTGTTGGAGTACGTCGGGCGCATCGACCATCAGGTGAAGATCCGCGGCTACCGCATCGAACTGGGGGAAATCGAAGCACGCTTGCATGAACAGCCGCAAGTGCGCGATGGGGCGGTGGGCGTGCAGGTGGGCGCCAATGGCAAGCATCTGGTGGGCTACCTCGTGGCCACCGACTCGGCGCTCAAACCCGCCGAGCGCCTGGAGCGCATCAAGCAGCGCCTGCGGGCCGAACTGCCGGAATACATGGTGCCGCTGCACTGGCTGTGGCTCGAGCGCCTGCCCCTCAACGCCAACGGCAAGCTCGATCGCAAGGCCCTGCCGGCCCTGGAGATCGGCGAGTTGCAAAGCCAGGACTACCAAGCCCCCGGCAATGAGCTGGAACAGACCCTGGCAGACATCTGGGCCCAGGTGCTGAAAGTCGAGCGGGTGGGGGTGCGGGATAACTTCTTCGAACTGGGCGGGCATTCCCTGCTGGCGACGCAAATCGCCTCACGGGTGCAAAAGGCCCTGCAACGCAACGTACCGCTGCGGGCGATGTTCGAATGCAACACGGTGCAGGAACTGGCCGACTACATCGATGGGCTGGCGGCCAGCGAAATTACCGAGGAGAAGGTGGATCGGTTGAATGATTTGATGGCGGAATTGGAAGGAATGTAGTTTTGCGGCGTCTATGAAGACCTCATCGCGAGCGAGCTTGCTCGCGAAGGCGTCACGACCTAGCGCAACAAGCCTCGGGCCTGGTGAAAAAGGTCACGTCGGGTCCAAAAGCCCCGAGCTTTTGAATCGTATCGTTCACGGCATCCAGCAGGCCGAGTTGTTCCGGGGTCGGCGTAGATCCATAGACGGCCACCAGGGCCTCAAAAAACTGAAGCTTTCCCTTGGCTATTTGCCCGGACGCTTTTTCTGTATTGCCCGCTTTGGGTTGCAAGAGAACCACCTGTTCCCGGGCGAAGGTTTCAAGCTCAGCTTTTGTCATGATGATGCTTCCTTTCGCTGGTAGTCGAGTTTTCAAGCTATCCCCAGCGGCTGAGCATTTCTACTGTCAGATCTTACAGGTCATTGCGGCGCAATACCGGCGGTTGACGCTGACTACCCGCCACGTCAGTCTCCCTGGGTTATTCATTTCCAAACAAGGAGGTCACCCATGCCCTTTTCAATCATTGACGGACAACCGCTTCACTACCTGGACCAAGGCCAGGGCCCGGTGGTGCTGCTGGGCAGCAGCTATCTGTGGGACCACACCATGTGGACGCCGCAGATCGAGGTGTTGTCCCAGCATTATCGGGTCATCGCCCTGGATTTGTGGGGGCACGGCCAGTCCGGGCGTTTGCCTGAGGGCATGACCTCTCTGGACGACCTGGCTCGCCAGGCATTGGCATTGATGGATCACCTGGACATCGACTGTTTCAACCTGGTCGGGCTCTCGGTGGGCGGGATGTGGGGTGCTCGGTTGGCGCTGGCGGCGCCTGAGCGCGTGCAATCGCTGGTGTTGATGGACACCTACGTCGGCGTCGAGCCGGAACCGACCCGCCTGTACTACTTCTCGTTGTTCGACAAGATCGAAGCCAGCGGCAGCATTCCCGAGCCCTTGCTGGACATCGTCGTGCCGATCTTCTTCCGGCCGGGGATCGACCCGCAGTCGGCGCTCTATCAGCAGTTCCGCGCCGCGCTGGCCGCGTTGCCGACCGATCGCCTGCGCGACAGTATCGTGCCGCTGGGGCGAATCATTTTCGGTCGGGACGACATCCTGCCGCGCCTGCATGAACTGGATGCCAAGCGCACGGTGGTGATGTGTGGCGACCAGGACAAACCGCGTCCGCCGTCCGAGTCCATGGAGATGGCCGAGTTGATCGGTTGCCCACATGTGTCGATTCCGGAGGCGGGGCATATTTCCAATCTGGAGAATCCGCAGTTCGTGACTGATGCGTTGCTGAAACTCCTGACGCGCAAGCACTGACTGCTGGCTAACCGTGGCGAGGGAGCTTGCTCCCGCTGGGCTCTGTAGGAGCTGGCGAAGCCTGCGATCTTTGATCTTGATCTTGATCTTGATCTTGATCTTTCGCTTGAGACTCAACTGTCTGGGACAAGATCGCAGCCTCGTTGCACTCGTCAGCTCCTACACAGCTCCTGCACAGCTCCTACAGGCGCACCCCAGCGGGAGCAAGCTCCCTCGCCCCAAGAGCAGTTTTGGACTTTGAATCACTTCGGCCCGAGAATCTTCACCAGCTTGTCCGGCGACGGCGCGCGCCTGCATGAACTGGGCGCCAAGCGCACAACCGTGATGTTTGGCGACCAGGAAAAACCGCGCCCACCGTGTAGGAGCTGGCGAAGCCTGCGATCTTTTGATCTTGATCTTTCGCTTGGGACTCAACTGTCTGGGACAAGATCGCAGCCTCGTTGCACTCGTCAGCTCCTACACAGCTCCTACAGGCGCACCCCAGCGGGAGCAAGCTCTCATGGAACAAATTGCAACCCTGTGATTTTTAAGGCTGAAAATACATATCGATCGTTCCCACGCTCCTGCGTGGGAATGTCGCCAGGGACGCTCCGCGTTCCGCTTCTGGAAGGNAAGGCTGAAAATACATATCGATCGTTCCCACGCTCCTGCGTGGGAATGTCGCCAGGGACGCTCCGCGTTCCGCTTCTGGAAGGTGACGCAGAGCGTCACGGTATGCATTCCCACGCAGAGCGTGGGAACGATCAAAAACAGATATCTCGTGGACGTCGCTCTAGTTCCCTGCGCGACAGCGCAGCGTCGAAGACGCGGCGGGGACTCCCTCGCCACAAGAGCAGTTTTGGACTTTGAATCACTTCGGCCCGAGAATCTTCGCCAGTTTGTCCGGTGACGGCGCGCCTTGCTGCTGTTGCAGCTCGCCTTTTTCATCCAGGTAGAAAATCGCCGGGGTGGCGGACAGTTCCAGTTCGTCCATCAACTGTTGGTTGGCGTCCAGTTTTGCCTGGATGGCCGGCGGTATGTCCTTGAGCGGTTTGAGCGGGCTGCCCTTGCCGGCCTTTTCATGCTCGGCCAGGGCTTTCTCCGGGTCCTTGGCCGCCAGCAAGGCAGCGGATTTACCCGGGCTGTCTTCGCGGATGATGCCCACCATGATGTGACGCAACTGCGCCTTGCCAGCCTTGACCCAGGGCCGTGCCTGTTCCCAGAACATGTTGCAGTACGGGCAGTTCGGATCGCTGAACAGGTACACCGTGCGCGGTGCGTCCTTGTTACCGTCGGCGATCCAGTTGCTGCCCTCCATCTTTGCCCAGATGGCCTTGGCCATCGGTGCGTAGACCAGTTTTTGCAGTGGCTCTGCGCTCAGGTCCTTGCCGTCGGCGTCGTACAGGTTGCCCAGCAGGACGTGTTGCCCATCCGGGGTCAGGTACAGCGCCATGCCACGGTTCTGGTATTGCGCCGCGTAACCGCGCAAGCCGTCCGGCGCGTCGAAGGTGCCAATGATTTTTGCGCCCTTGGCTTCGATCTTCTTGATCGCCGCAGGTAATTCTTCGGCCTGGAGCAGCGGGGCCTGCGACAGTGCGGCGGCGACGGCCAGGGTCAGCAGGTGGCGGAGGCGGGGCATGGCGTTTTCCTTGTGGCGGAGTGGGGCGTCGTGGACGAGTCCGGCGTTTCGAAGTTTTCCAGGGCGCGAGCCAGGCTCGCTTCCGACAATTCCCCCAGGTGGCTGCCCAGCAGGCGGCCATCGGCGCTGTAGAACAAAGTGGTCGGCAGGGCCATGGAGCCGACGGCCTGGCCGAGGCGGCCGCTGCCATCGAACAACACGTTGGTCAGACTCAGGCCCTGGGTGGCCAGGTAGGTGCTGACGCTTTGCATGCTTTCGGCCTGATTGACGAACAGGAAGGTCAGGTCCGGACGCTGTTGCTGGGCTTCTTCGAGCACCGGCATTTCACGCCGACAGGGCGGACACCAGGTGGCCCATAGATTGATCACCAGGGGGCCGCCCTGGTAATCGGTGAGTTTCACGGTCGCGCCGTCGGCGGTGCGCAGGGTGATGTCCGGCAGCCGGGTGCCTTGTTCATAAATCGTCAACGACAGGGTCGCCACCAGCCAGAACAGCAAGCCGCTGCCGACGCCGAAGCCCAATGGCCGGCGCAGGGGCGGACGGCGCCGGGCCCACAACAAGGCGCCAATCAGCAGCGCCACGATGCCCGGCCAGGCCAGGAAGCCACCGTCGCGCAGGTCGATGATCTGCCACGGGTCGTCCCGGTAATGTTGCCAATAGGCGACGACGAAGCCGATCCGTGCGGCCAGCAGGCCCAGTAGAAACAGCACGAACAGCACCGACTCGGGGTTTTCGCCACCACGCTTGGCCACCCGCCAGCCCACGAAGGTCGCCAGCGCCAGGGCGCTGATGAGCAACAGGTGGTTGAGGGCGATAGCAAAGGTGCCCAAGGTAAACGTCAGCATCAGCGCGCGTCCCGGGTGAGGTTCCAGCGCTCCAGGAACGCCTTGGCGTCGACTTCCCCGGTGATCCGCTGGCTGCGGCGCTCTTCACCATCGGCGCCGATCCACAGCAGGCTCGGCGGCCCCGGCACCTGGTAACGGCCCAGCAGTTCGCGGCTGGCGGGGCTGTCGGCAGTGACGTCCAGGCGCAGCAGGCGCACGCCTTTCAGGGCGTCGAGCACTTCGCTGCGGCCGAAGACCTGTTTTTCCATGATCTTGCAGGACACGCACCAGTCGGCGTAGTAGTCCAGCAGCACCCACTGGCCCTGGGCCTTGGCGGCGTCCAGTTCCCGTTGCAGGGCGGCGGGCTCGCTGACCGTGACGAACGCGTCATGGGCGCCGACGGTCGCACTACCCTCGCTGCCGGCGTACACCTTCAGGGGCTGGAAGAAATCATCGCCACCGCCCGCCGCGCCAATCACCAGCAGGCTGCCCCACAGGCCGAACAGCAACGAAGCGCTGCCGCAGACATAGGCGATGCGGCCGAACCCTTCGGTCTGGCGCCAGGCGCTGTAGGCGGCGATCAACAACAGCACGCCCCACAGGCCGACCCACAACGAACCGTCGATGATCGGGCGAATCATCAGCAGCGCGGTGCCCAGGAACAGGAAGCCGAACACGCCCTTGAGCAGGTTCATCCAGGCGCCGGGCTTGGGCAGGAAGCGGTTGCCCACGGTCACCAACAGCAACAGTGGCAGGCCCATGCCGATGCCCATGGTGAACAGGATCAGCCCGCCGTGCAGCGCATTGCCGCTCTGGGCGATGTACAGCAGCGCGCCGGCCAGCGGCGCGGTCATGCACGGGCCCACCAAGAGGCCGGACAGCGCCCCGAGAATACCGGCGCCTACCAGGCTGCCACCGCGCTGCTGGCGCCCGGCGTTTTCCAGGCGGTCACGCAAGGCGGCCGGCAATTGCAATTCGAAGAAGCCGAACATCGGCAGTGCCAGCAACACGAATACGGCCGCGAAGCTGCCCAGCAGCCACGGTTGTTGCAGCAGCGCCTGAAGGTTGGCGCCCAACAGCGCGGCGAGCACGCCCATGGCGGCGTACACCAGGGCCATGCTGATCACGTAGCTGCCGGCCAAAGCCAGGCCGCGTCTCGGTCCGGCACCGCTGCCCACCACCAGCCCGGCCAAAATCGGCAGCATTGGCAGCGAGCAGGGGGTGAACGCCAGCAGCAGGCCCAGGCCGAAGAACACCAGCAGGCTCCAGCCCAAGGCCCGTTGTTGCAGGCCGCTGGCCAGGGCCTGGTCCGGCGCCTCGCCGCTGGCCGCCACCGGTGCGCTGCCCCCCAGGTCGACCACTTGGGTCTGGGGTGGATAGCACAGGCCGGCGTCGGCGCAGCCCTGGAAGCCGACCTTGATCTTGCCCGTGGCACCGGCCGGAATCTTCAGCTCCAGCGCCTGGCGATAGACTTGCTGGTCGCCGAAAAACTCGTCGCTGTGGGCTTCACCCTCCGGCAGCTTGGGTTTTTGCGCCTCGGCCAGGCCATCGAACTTGAGCCGCTGCTGATACAGGTAGTACCCATCGGCGATCTGCCAGAACAGCTGGGTTTCTCCGGAGTCCAGGCGTTCGGAGGTAAACACGAACGCCTTTTCCACCGGCAGGAAATCGGGTTTGGTTTCGAAGGGATTGGCGGCCTGGGCCAGGCCCGAGATCAGGAACAGCCACAGCAAAAACAATCGACGCATGGATAAAGCCTTAGAACGAAGCAAGTGGAAAACACAATGGCGGCTGGCGATTAACCGTCGATTAACCCGGCGACGACCGGCAGGCAGCAATGATCGCCCATGTTGGCCGTACTCGTCGCATAATGTCGGCTTAATCGGCCGGCGGCCTAATGTACCTTTTTCCACGGGGCTTACCATGCGCGTACTGGTCTGCGAAGACGATGAGTTGATTGCCAGCGGGATCGTTGCCGGCCTTACGGCGCAGGGCCTGACTGTCGAGCACGTCGCCACCGCATCGGCGGCGCGGGCGATGGTCGGCGTGGCGGAATTCGACGTCATGGTGCTGGACTTGGGATTGCCCGACGAGGACGGTCTCAAGCTGCTCAGGCAGTTGCGTCAGCAGGGGCTGGAGACGCCGGTGCTGATCCTCACCGCCCGGGACTCGGTAACCGACCGGGTCGACGGCTTGCAGGCCGGCGCCGATGACTACCTGCTCAAACCCTTCGACCTGCGTGAACTCGCGGCGCGCCTGCACACGTTGCTGCGGCGCGTGGCGGGGCGCAGCGTCAACCTGATCGAGCACGGTCGCCTGACCTACGATCCCAGCAGTCGGGAAACCACCCTGGACGGCCAGCCGGTGGATCTGTCCCGGCGCGAGCAATCGCTGTTGCAAGCACTGTTGCACAGTCGCGGCCGGGTGCTGTCCACTGAACAGCTCAAGGACAGCGTCTACGGGTTCAATGACGAACTGGAAAGCAACGCCCTCAACGTCCATATCCATCACCTGCGGCGCAAGTTGGGCAACGGGATTGTCGAGACTGTGCGCGGCCTGGGCTATCGCCTGGGGCCGGCTGAAGATGGAGAGTCCTCCAAGTGATGAGCCTGCGCCTGCGCCTGAGCCTGACCCTCGGCGCGGCTTTTGCCCTGATCTGGGCCCTGGCCGCAGCGTGGATGCTCAGCGATCTGCGCAACCAGATGATGTTTTCCCTCGACCAGCGCCTGGTGGCTTCGGCGCGGATGGTCGCCGGGTTGCTGGAACAGATGCCACCGTTGCCCAGCAAGGGCGACGGCACGCATTTGAGCTCCGAGCAATTGAGCATTCCTGGCGGCATGGCCTGTCAGGTCAGTTCCTTGCGCGGCGAGATTCTGGCCCGCAGCCACGGCACCCCAGAGCAAACCCTGGAAGCCGAGAAAATGGGCTTCCACGACCAGATGATCGACGGCGCGCCCTGGCGCAGCTTCACCCTGGCCCGGGGTGATTTGCGTATCACCACCGCCGACCGCCAGATTGAGCGCGAAGCCCTGAACATGTCGATACTGCTGGCCGCCTCGGTGCCGGTGGGCGTTGCGTTGCTCGGTTGCCTGTGCCTGTTGTGGCTGGGCATCGGTCAAGGCCTGGCACCGCTCAATCGCATTCGCGATGCGCTGATGCGGCGTAGCGCCGATTCCCTGGAGCCCTTGCAGATCCATCCACTGCCCAGCGAATTGCGACCGCTGCTGGAGACCCAGAACCAGCTGTTCCAGCGCATCGGCAAGACCATCGAGCGTGAGCGCCGGCTGACCGGCGACGCCGCCCACGAGCTGCGCAGCCCGCTGACCGCCATCAAGACGCACCTGCAAGTGGCGCGCATGACCGAGGGCGCCGCCCGCGACCAGTCCCTGGCCCGGGCCGAAGAGGGCGCCGACCGCATGCACCGCACACTCGAACAGTTGCTGCTGCTGGCGCGGGTCGAAGGCAGCCTGTCGTTCGACGATGGTGTGCAATGCAACGCCGAGCAGGTCGCCCGGCTGGCGATCCAGGATGCCGCCAGCAGTGATTCGCGGCGGATCAGGCTGCACGTATCCCCAGGGTTGTCCGACGCACCGGTGCAGATGCCGGCGGTGCTCTCCATCGCCGCCTTGCGCAACCTGCTGGATAACGCCCTGCGCCATACCCCGGACGATACCGATGTGGAGCTGAGCCTGGAGATGGTCGGCCAGCGCGTGCGCTTCCAGGTTCGTGACCACGGCCCCGGCATCGCCGCCGACGACATCCAGCACCTGACCCAGCGCTTCTGGCGCAACGGCCAGAGCACCGGTTGCGGACTGGGGCTGGCGATCGTCCAGGCCATCGTCCAGCGTTGCGGCTGCGGCCTGCATTTCGACACGCGCCCGGATGGGCTGCGGGTCGAGTTGACGGTGCCGGTGCAGGCGTTGCCGGCCTGATTCACTTCAACAATGGCCTGTGCAACGGCTCTGTGGGAGCAAAGCTTGCTCGCGATGGCATCACCTTGGCCGACAGTCAGGCCGAGGTGCCTGCATCGCGAGCAAGCTTTGCTCCCACAGGCTTCAAGAACAAGCCACTGATCGCGTCGACCCGCAAAGTCCTGCCCGAGAGTAAATCCCTGCGTTGCTGATGCGTTTCCACAACAGGAAACCTGCATGTGCGCTCCGACCGGAGACGCACCTGTGCGGTGTGTCATTACTTCAGCGTATTGCGGGGTCGAGGGATGTCAGTCGCCAACAGTCTTATCGAAGCACAGCCGGCCCGGGTCAACCCTGCGCCGGCCGAGACGCTCTACCAGTTCAATGAGTCGCCGCTGCTGGCCCGCCAGAGTCGGCAGGAGTCCAATGCCCGCAGCTATCCACGACGGATTCCCCTGGCTCTCAAGCGCGCCAAGGGGCTGTATGTCGAGGACGTCGAGGGTCGCACCTTCATCGACTGCCTGGCCGGCGCCGGCACCTTGGCGCTGGGGCATAACCATCCGGTGGTGATCGAAGCGATCCAGCAGGTGCTGGCCGATGAGCTGCCCTTGCATACCCTGGACCTGACCACGCCGGTCAAGGACCGTTTTGTCCAGGACCTGTTCGGCCTGTTGCCGGCAGAGCTGGCCGCCGAGGCGAAGATCCAGTTCTGCGGCCCCACCGGTACCGACGCGGTGGAAGCCGCCCTCAAGCTGGTGCGCACCGCCACCGGCCGCAGCACCGTGCTGTCGTTCCAGGGCGGTTATCACGGCATGAGCCAAGGGGCGTTGAGCCTGATGGGCAGCCTGGGGCCGAAGAAACCCTTGGGCGCCTTGCTCAGCAGCGGCGTGCAGTTCATGCCCTATCCCTACGATTACCGCTGCCCGTTCGGCTTGGGCGGTGTGGCGGGCGTGAAGGCCAATCTGCATTACCTGGAAAACCTGCTGAATGACCCCGAGGCCGGCGTGCAATTGCCGGCAGCCGTCATCGTCGAAGTGGTGCAGGGCGAGGGTGGGGTGATTCCCGCCGACCTGGACTGGCTACGCGGCTTGCGGCGGATCACCGAGCAGGCGGGGGTGGCGTTGATCGTCGACGAAATCCAGAGCGGCTTTGGCCGTACCGGCAAGATGTTTGCGTTCGAGCACGCCGGGATCATCCCCGACGTGGTCGTGCTGTCCAAGGCCATCGGTGGCAGCCTGCCGCTGGCTGTGGTGGTTTATCGCGACTGGCTCGACACCTGGCTGCCGGGTGCCCACGCCGGGACCTTCCGTGGCAATCAGATGGCGATGGCCGCCGGTTCCGCGGTGATGCGCTATCTGCAGGAGCACGACCTGCCGGCCCACGCCGCGGCCATGGGCGAACGCTTGAGCGAGCACCTGCGCATCCTGCAGCGAGACTTCCCGCAACTGGGCGATATCCGCGGTCGCGGGTTGATGCTCGGCGTCGAACTGGTGGACCCGGCGGGTAAGCCCGACGCCCTGGGCCATCCGCCGGTGTATGCACGGCTGGCGCCACGGCTGCAACGTGAATGCCTCAAGCGCGGGCTGATCCTGGAGCTGGGTGGCCGGCAGGGCGGCGTGGTGCGGTTCCTGCCACCGCTGATCATCACAAGGGCGGAAATCGACCGGGTTGCCGAGATTTTCGGGCGAGCCCTGCAGGCGGCGGTCGTCGAGGCCTAATTTTCACCCGGGCCCGTACGTTCCTTTCATATCCTGGCTGCGCATGCGCCGCCGCGAACCTCGAGCAAAGATGGAGAGACACCCATGACTTCAGTATTCGACCGCGAGGACATCGTCTTTCAGGTCGTGGTCAACCACGAAGAACAGTATTCGATCTGGCCAGACTACAAGGCTGTTCCCGAAGGCTGGCGTACCGTCGGCAAAAGCGGGTTCAAGAAGGAATGCCTGGCCTACATCGAAGAAGTCTGGACCGACATGCGCCCGCTGAGCCTGCGCAAGAAGATGGAGGAGCAGGCGGCTGTGGCTCATTGATACAACGGTTGTAAGAACGCCTCAACCCTTGTGGGAGCGAGCCTGCTCGCGATAGCGGAGTGTCAGTCAACATTCATGTTGCTGAACCACCGCTATCGCGAGCAGGCTCGCTCCCACAGGGTTTTGTGTTGTTGCGGGGTTACTTGAACCGCCGCTCCACCCCTTTCTCCACCAGGATCTTCGCCGAAATCTCTTCCACGGAAAAATGCGTGGAATTGATGTGCGGAATATTCTCCCGCCGGAACAGGTTTTCCACCTCGCGCACTTCGAACTCGCACTGGGCATAGCTCGAATAGCGGCTGTTGGGCTTGCGCTCGTTGCGGATCGCGGTGAGGCGGTCCGGGTCGATGGTCAGACCGAACAGCTTGTGCTGGTGGGCGCGCAGGGCGCTGGGCAGTTGCAGGCGCTCCATGTCGTCTTCGGTCAGCGGATAGTTGGCCGCGCGGATGCCGAACTGCATCGCCATGTACAGACACGTCGGCGTCTTACCACAGCGCGACACCCCCACCAGGATCAGGTCGGCCTTGTCGTAATAATGCGTGCGCGCGCCATCGTCGTTGTCCAGCGCGAAGTTGACCGCCTCGATCCGCTCCATGTAGTTGGAGTTGTGGCCAATGGAGTGGGATTTGCCGACCGAGTAGGAGGAATGCTCGCTCAGTTCCTGCTCCAGGGGCGCCAGGAACGTGGAAAAAATGTCGATCATGAAACCATTGGACGTTGCGAGAATCTCACGGATGTCCTGATTGACGATGGTATCGAAGATAATCGGGCGGAAACCGTCGGTTTCGGCGGCTTTATTGATTTGCTGTACCATGGCCCGCGCCTTGTCGACGCTGTCGATGTACGGCCGTATGAATTTGGCGAAGGTAACGTTTTCGAACTGTGCCAACAGGCTTTGGCCTAGCGTTTCGGCCGTAATGCCGGTGCCGTCGGAGATAAAGAAAGCAGATCGTTTCATTTGCGCCTTGGGCCTTAAGCTAGTGAGCTAGTGACGATTCTTGGATATGATAGGCGCGATTTGCTGGCCGCCAGTGGCCCGCATTCTCACTTATTTTCCAGGTCCAGGCCATATCGCCGGTCATCGCTCCCCTGGAGCCACCGGTGCCTTGAGCTTTTCCAACACAGTTAGTGGAGAGATCACCTTGGTAGAGTACGTAGTTTCCCTCGATAAGCTCGGCGTCCATGATGTGGAGCATGTGGGGGGCAAGAACGCATCCCTGGGCGAGATGATCAGCAACCTCGCCGGTGCCGGCGTATCGGTGCCAGGTGGCTTCGCCACGACCGCCCAGGCTTATCGTGATTTCCTGGAACTGAGCGGCCTGAACAAGCAGATCCACGATGCGCTCGATGCCCTGGACGTCGATGACGTCAATGCCCTGGCCAAGACCGGTGCCCAGATCCGCCAATGGATCATGGAAGCCGAGTTCCCCGAGAAACTGAACGCCGAGATCCGCACCGCGTTCGCCAAGCTGTCCGAAGGCAATCCCGACATCGCCGTTGCCGTGCGTTCCTCGGCCACCGCCGAAGACCTGCCGGACGCCTCCTTCGCCGGCCAGCAGGAAACCTTCCTGAACATCCGTGGCGTGGAAAACGTCATCCGTGCCGCCAAGGAGGTCTTCGCCTCCCTTTTCAACGACCGTGCCATTTCCTACCGCGTGCACCAGGGCTTCGACCACAAGCTGGTTGCCCTGTCCGCCGGTGTGCAGCGCATGGTCCGCTCCGAAACCGGCACCGCCGGCGTGATGTTCACCCTCGACACCGAGTCGGGCTTCCGTGACGTGGTGTTCATCACCGGCGCCTACGGCCTGGGTGAAACCGTCGTGCAGGGCGCGGTGAACCCGGATGAGTTCTACGTCCACAAAGGCACGCTGCAAGCCGGTCGCCCGGCCATCCTGCGCCGCAACCTGGGCAGCAAGGCCATCAAGATGATCTACGGCGACGAAGCCAAGGCCGGTCGTTCGGTGAAGACCGTCGACGTGGACAAGGCCGAGCGCGCGCGTTTCTGCCTGAGTGACGCTGAAGTCAGCGAACTGGCCAAGCAGGCGATGATCATCGAGCAGCACTACAAGTGCCCGATGGACATCGAATGGGCCAAGGACGGTGACGACGGCAAGCTGTACATCGTGCAGGCCCGCCCGGAAACCGTGAAGAGCCGCACCCAGGCCAACGTCATGGAGCGCTACCTGCTCAAGGAAACCGGCACCGTGCTGGTGGAAGGCCGCGCCATCGGCCAGCGCATCGGCGCCGGCAAGGTGCGGATCATCAAGGACGTCTCGGAGATGGACAAGGTCCAGGCCGGCGACGTACTGGTCTCCGACATGACCGACCCGGACTGGGAACCGGTGATGAAGCGCGCCAGCGCCATCGTCACCAACCGCGGCGGGCGTACCTGCCACGCGGCGATCATCGCCCGTGAACTGGGGATCCCGGCAGTGGTCGGTTGCGGCAACGCCACCGAGCTGCTCAAGGACGGCCAGGGCGTGACCGTGTCCTGCGCCGAAGGCGATACCGGCTACATCTTCGAAGGCGAACTGGGCTTCGACATCAAGAAGAACTCCGTGGACGCCATGCCGGACCTGCCGTTCAAGATCATGATGAACGTCGGCAACCCGGACCGCGCCTTCGACTTCGCGCAACTGCCGAACGCTGGCGTGGGCCTGGCCCGCCTGGAGTTCATCATCAACCGCATGATCGGCGTGCACCCCAAGGCGCTGCTGAACTACGACGGCTTGCCGCAGGAAATCAAGGACAGCGTCGACAAGCGCATTGCCGGCTACAACGATCCGGTCGGTTTCTACGTCGAAAAGCTGGTGGAAGGCATCAGCACCCTGGCGGCGGCGTTCTGGCCGAAAAAGGTCATCGTGCGCCTGTCGGACTTCAAGTCCAACGAATACGCCAACCTGATCGGCGGCAAGCTTTACGAGCCGGAAGAAGAAAACCCGATGCTGGGCTTCCGCGGCGCTTCGCGCTACATCAGCGAATCGTTCCGTGACTGCTTCGAACTCGAGTGCCGCGCCCTCAAGCGCGTGCGCAACGAGATGGGCCTGACCAACGTCGAGATCATGGTGCCGTTCGTCCGGACCCTGGGCGAAGCGAGCCAGGTCGTCGACCTGCTGGCGGAAAACGGCCTGGCCCGTGGTGAAAACGGCCTGCGCGTGATCATGATGTGCGAGCTGCCGTCCAACGCGATCCTGGCTGAAGAATTCCTCGAGTTCTTCGACGGTTTCTCCATCGGTTCCAACGACCTGACCCAGCTGACCCTGGGCCTGGACCGCGACTCCGGGATCATCGCGCACCTGTTCGACGAGCGGAATCCGGCGGTCAAGAAGCTGCTGGCCAACGCCATCGCCGCCTGCAACAAGGCTGGCAAGTACATCGGCATCTGCGGCCAGGGCCCTTCGGACCACCCGGACCTGGCCAAGTGGCTGATGGAGCAGGGCATCGAAAGCGTTTCGTTGAACCCGGACTCCGTGTTGGAAACCTGGTTCTTCCTGGCTGAGGGTCAGGCGGCGGTCTGATCGAGTGAAGGGGCCTCACCGGTAATGTAAGCCGGATAACCTTTGTGGGAGCGAGCTTGCTCGCGATAGCGGAGTGTCAGCCAAGATTATTTTGCTGATCCACCGCCATCGCGAGCAAGCTCGCTCCCACAGTCGTCTTTTTTTTGTGCAAGAAGATCATGCAAAGCAGCAGCAACCTCTTTCCTGTCGCCCTGATCAGCGCCGAGCGGCGCGGTGATCTGAGCGAAGACGTCTATCGCTTGAAACCCGGCAACAGCCCGGACGCCAGCGTCGAACTGGCCGTCACCCGGCTGGGCATGGCCGACGCCTGCGAAACCCGTGGGGTCCCGGTGATCCTGTTGCACGGCAGTTTTTCCAATCGGCGCTTCTGGTATTCACCCAAGGGCCTGGGCCTGGGCGCGTACCTGGCACGCCTGGGGTTCGATGTCTGGATTCCAGAGATGCGCGGCCATGGGTTGTCCCAGCGCAACCTGGGCTATCGCAACAATCGGGTGGCCGACTACGCCCGCTACGACTTGCCGGCCATTGGCGCCTTCGTGCGTGAGCAGAGTGGGCAAGTGCCCCACTGGATCGGTCATTCCCTGGGTGGCATCACCCTGGCGGCCGCCTTGGGCGGCCATTACCTGGGCGAGCCGGCGGTGGCTTCGGCGGCGTTTTTTGGTACCCAGGTCAGCCGTACCTACTGGCCGCTGAAGATTCCGCCAGTGGAGTGGAGCGGTCGCTTCATTCTCAAGCGTTTTGCCCAATTGTCCGGTTCAAGGCTCAAGCGCGGCCCCGAGGACGAGCCCATCGGCCTGGCCCTGGAAAGCATGCGCTGGTACGGCCTGTTCGGACGTTTCGGCGATGCCGAGAAGAACTGGTGGGCCGGGTTGGCCGATGTCCAGTTGCCGGTATTGGCGGTGAGTGCCACAGGCGATCACCAGGATCCGACCTGGGCGTGCCGCAAGCTCTTCGATCAGATTGGTTCCGAGCAAAAGCAGTTTGTCTGCCTGGGCCGGGGACAAGGTTTCACCGATGACTTCGGTCACGTCGAGATGCTGGTCAGCAAGGCTGCGCATCTTGAGGTCTGGCCGCTGGTGGCGCGTTGGCTCAAGGATCAGCAGGCCCCTTTGCTGGCCGCACAGCCCCAGTTGGCCGAGGCGGTTTGAGGCGAAGGCTCTGACAAGGGCATTTCGCTCTGGTCGGCTTGCGGCTAAGATATGACGCTTCAAGCGGTTCCAGTCACAAACGGTTGCTCATTCAGTCTGACGTTCCAGCCTTTCAGGAGTTGTTCGATGAACCATTACCTCACGCCCGACCTGTGCGACGCCTACCCGGAACTGGTGCAGGTGTTAGAGCCGATGTTCAGCAATTTCGGCGGTCGCGATTCCTTCGGCGGCGAAATCGTGACCATCAAGTGCTTCGAGGACAACTCGCGGGTCAAGGAGCAGGTTGAACTCAAGGGCAACGGCAAGGTGCTGGTGGTCGATGGCGGCGGTTCCCTGCGTCGGGCGCTGCTGGGGGACATGCTGGCGGAAAAAGCCGCGAAAAACGGCTGGGAAGGGCTGGTGGTCTACGGTTGCATCCGCGATGTCGACATCATTGCCCAGACGGACCTCGGGGTCCAGGCCCTGGCCAGTCACCCTATGAAGACCGACCGGCGTGGCGTCGGCGAACTCAATGTGCCGGTGACCTTCGCCGGCGTGACGTTTCGCCCGGGCGAGTATGTCTATGCGGACAATAACGGCGTGATCGTCTCGCCAAGCCCGCTGAAAATGCCTGAATGAAGCAGTACAGCCATAAGGGATGAGGATGTTCGAGGAAGAAAACGCGCAATGGGGGCTGGTGCATGCCCTGGTGCTGGACGGTAAAGGCGGCGCGCGTTCCATAGCCCGGACCGAACTCGACGATTTGCAGCTGCAGGCCCATGAAAGCCTGTGGCTGCACTGGGATCGCAGTCATCCGCAAACCCACACCTGGCTGCGAAAATCCAGCGGCCTGAGTGAATTCAACTGCGACCTGCTGCTCGAAGAGAACACCCGGCCGCGGCTGTTGCCGTTGCCCAACGCCGAACTGCTGCTGTTCCTGCGGGGGATCAACCTCAACCCGGGTGCCGAGCCTGAAGACATGGTGTCGGTACGGATCTTTGCGTCCGCCCAGCGGGTGATCTCCCTGCGCCTGCGTCCGTTGCGCGCCACCGATGAGCTGCTGGCGCAGCTGGCCGAGGGCAAGGGCCCGAAAACGGCGTCCGAACTCATCCTCTACATGGCGCAATACCTCACCAATAAGGTGCAGGACCTGGTCACCTGCCTCTCCGAAATCGTCGATACCGAGGAAGAAAAAATCGATACCGACGAACGGTATACTCCCGAGCACGACGCCATTTTGCACATCCGTCGAAGGGCCGCCGGGCTCAAGCGATTCCTGGCGCCACAGCGGGATATCTTCGGCCAGATGACGCGGCTCAAACTGCCATGGTTTTGCGACGATGACGGCGACTACTGGAACGAATTGAACAACAGTCTGACCCGTTACCTCGAGGAGCTGGAATTGACTCGAGAGCGCGTGGGGCTTGTGCTGGAGGCCGAAGACCGGCGCCTTTCGGTGCGCATGAATCGCACCATGTACCGCTTTGGCATCATCACCGGGATTTTCCTGCCGATGAGTTTTCTTACCGGCCTTCTGGGGATCAATGTCGGCGGCATTCCGTTTTCCGCAAGCCCCTACGGTTTCATGGTCGCCTGCCTGCTGATGATCTGCGTGGCGATGGGGCAGTGGTGGTTGTTCCGTCGTTTGCGCTGGGTGTGATGGGGTTTCATGTGACCCGACGAAATTTGATCGCGTCTTCCACAGACATCACGAGAGGTGCGTATGCACGATCCGTTTGAACAGTCTTTGCGCGACATGCTCAAGGCTTCGCCGTCCAGCCGGGACGACGATGCATGCCTGGGACGTGTACTGAAAACCGCCAACCGCCAGGTCGGCGCAGGCGATCTGTTCAGCCTGCTGGGCCGCTGGTTGCCCGCGCTGATGATCGCCCTGAATAACGGATCGGCCCATCTTTCGCCGGTTTCCCGCCGTAAACCTGTTACTCGCACCGCTGATAAGGCTGATTGAATATGGAACTTGATCTCTGGACCCAGAGCCTCGTCACGGCAATGACTGCGTTGTGGACCAAAGTAGCTAACTTCATCCCGAACCTCTTCGGCGCCCTGGTGGTGCTGCTGTTGGGCTTTGTCGTGGCCAAGCTGCTGGACACGCTGCTGTCCAAGCTGCTCGCCAAGCTGGGCCTCGATCGCCTGATGGGCGGCACCGGCCTGACCAAGTTGCTGTCCCGTGGCGGCATCCAGGTACCGATCTCGACCCTGGTCGGCAAGATCGTGTATTGGTTCGTATTGCTGATTTTCCTGGTTTCGGCAGCAGAATCCCTTGGCCTTGAGCGAGTTTCGGCTACGCTCGATATGCTCGCATTGTATTTGCCGAAGGTTTTTGGTGCTGCGCTGGTGTTGCTGGTCGGCGTTCTGCTGGCGCAACTGGCCAATGGGCTGGTGCGCGGCGCGGCCGAGGGCGTTGGGCTGGACTACGCCGCTGGCGTAGGGCGAATTGCCCAGGGCCTGGTGATCATCATCAGTATTTCGGTGGCGATCAGCCAGTTGGAGGTCAAGACCGACCTGCTCAACCACGTGATCGTGATCGTTTTGATTACCGTTGGTCTGGCGGTTGCGCTGGCAATGGGATTGGGCAGTCGTGAAATCGCCGGTCAGATCCTGGCGGGAATCTATGTGCGTGAATTGTATGAGGTTGGGCAACAAGTGCGTGTTGGCGAGGTCGAAGGCCAGATCGAAGAAATTGGCACGGTGAAGACCACATTGCTGACCGAGGAGGGCGAGCTGGTGTCGCTTTCCAATCGGATCCTGCTGGAACAGCATGTGAGTAGCCGCTAACCCGGCAAACCCTGCTAATGTATGCCGCCGCAAAATGCCTGCTATCGCAGGCTGCGGCGCACATTGACCTAGACTGTCGGCCCGACTTGTTTTGAACAAACCCCAATCGCTATCTACGCGCTACGACCCCCGTGATCTCTCCGATGAGGAGTTGGTCGCGCGCGCGCATACCGAGCTGTTTCACGTAACGCGCGCCTATGAAGAATTGATGCGCCGCTACCAGAGAACATTATTTAACGTTTGTGCACGATATCTCGGGAACGATCGCGATGCTGACGATGTCTGTCAGGAGGTGATGTTGAAGGTGTTGTATGGGTTGAAGAACTTCGAGGGGAAATCGAAGTTCAAGACCTGGCTCTACAGCATCACCTACAACGAATGCATCACGCAGTATCGTAAGGAACGGCGAAAGCGTCGCTTGATGGACGCTTTGAGCCTGGATCCTCTGGAGGAAGCGTCGGAAGATAAGGCGCCCAAGCCCGAGGAGAAGGGGGGACTCGATCGCTGGCTGGTCTATGTGAACCCGATCGATCGGGAAATTCTGGTGCTACGATTTGTCGCAGAGCTGGAGTTCCAGGAGATCGCAGACATAATGCATATGGGTTTGAGCGCGACAAAAATGCGCTACAAGCGCGCTCTTGACAAATTGCGTGAGAAATTTGCAGGTATTGCTGAAACTTAAGTTCGGCGCAAATATCTCTTACGTGTAGGCAAGTTCTGATAGACTTGCCGCCGAGTTGTCCCCCGGTTTGCGGGACTGCTTCACAATCACCAGATGGGGATTTAACGGATGAAACTGAAAAACACCTTGGGCTTTGCCATTGGTTCTTTGATTGCTGCCACTTCGTTCGGCGCTCTGGCACAAGGCCAAGGCGCAGTTGAAATCGAAGGCTTCGCCAAGAAAGAACAATTCGACAGCGCTCGTAACTTCAAGAACAACGGCAACCTGTTCGGCGGTTCGGTTGGTTACTTCCTGACCGACGACGTTGAGCTGCGTCTGGCCTACGACGAAGTGCACAACGCCCGTACTGACGACGGCACCAACGTCAAAGGCGCCAACACCGCTCTGGACGCTCTGTACCACTTCAACAACCCAGGCGACATGCTGCGTCCTTACGTCTCTGCCGGTTTCTCCGACCAGAGCATCGACCAGAATGGCAGCAACGGCCGTAACCGTTCCACCTTCGCCAACGTTGGCGGCGGCGCCAAGCTGTACTTCACCGAGAACTTCTACGCCCGTGCCGGCGTTGAAGCTCAGTACAACATCGACCAGGGCGACACCGAGTGGGCTCCAAGCGTCGGTATCGGTGTGAACTTCGGTGGCGGCTCCAAGCCTGCTGCTGCTCCAGTTCCAGCTCCGGCTGAAGTCTGCTCCGACAGCGACAACGATGGCGTGTGCGACAACGTCGACAAGTGCCCTGACACCCCAGCCAACGTAACCGTTGACGCTGACGGCTGCCCAGCTGTTGCTGAAGTCGTACGTGTTGAGCTGGACGTGAAGTTCGACTTCGACAAGTCGGTTGTCAAGCCTAACAGCTACGGCGACATCAAGAACCTGGCTGACTTCATGAAGCAGTACCCATCCACCAGCACCACTGTTGAAGGTCACACTGACTCCGTCGGTCCTGACGCTTACAACCAGAAACTGTCTGAGCGTCGTGCAAACGCCGTTAAGCAAGTTCTGACCAACCAGTACGGTGTTGAATCGTCCCGCGTTCAGTCTGTTGGCTACGGCGAATCCCGCCCAGTTGCTGACAACGCCACTGACGCTGGTCGTGCAGTTAACCGTCGCGTAGAAGCGCAGGTTGAAGCCCAAGCTAAGTAATTAGCCCACAGCTTTGGAAAAGCCCGGCCTAGGCCGGGCTTTTCTTTGCCTGGGATTTATCAGGCGTCTGTGCCGGACGAAGCAAAACCTGTGGGAGCGAGCTTGCTCGCGATGGCGGCCTGGCAGCCGACCTTGCTCTTGCTGACTGAGTACATATCCGTTTTCGCGGTAACGGCTACTTATGGTTCCGCCCTGACGGCGGGTCACTTTCGAAAAGCGCGAAAGTAACCAAAGCGCTTCTGCCCCACCACTYGGCACCTCGCYTAGGCTCGGTGTGCCCTCACTCCGGCATTGCTCCGTGGGCCGCCGCGAAGGGCCATCCATGGCCCAGAGTGTGTAAAAACCGATAAAAACATCGTCGGCACGTAGTGCCGACAGGTGTTAGCCAACTGATTAAAACCTGAAGCGCTCTTGTGGCTCCAAACGGCCCCTACAAGCGCTAGCAAGGCTCCGTAGGCTTGATTAACGGGGCAAAACGGCAGG
>NZ_LMDO01000028.1:0-52364 GCF_001425105.1 Pseudomonas sp. Root401
GTTCACCTTGGATGAAGCGTTTCATGGGCAGCCCTTGCGATGAAATCCTGGGGGAATCATAGCAAGGGTTGGCTTCGGTGTTTTTACACACTCTGGGCCATGGATGGCCCTTCGCGGCGGCCCACGGAGTAATGCCGGAGTGAGGGCACACCGAGCCTAGGCGAGGTGCCGAGTGGTGGGGCAAAGCGCTTTTGGTTACTTTTGGCGCTCTCTCCAAAAGTGACCCGCTGTAAAAGCGGAACCATAAGCAGCCGTTACCGCAGCAACGGTATGTACCCAATCCAACTCAACCCAACCTCAAAGAAACGACGCTCTCTCGGAAAAGCGCCGTTTCCTTAAGTCCGGCCTTTTTATGGGAAGTGATTCTTGACACTGGCCAGTCAGCTTCTCTAGGATGCCGCTCATGCGCCGATTTAAACAGCTACTTGCGGGGCGCCAGGTGACTCAATCCAGTCGCCGATAGAAGCCGAAGAAAAGGCTTCGAAATACCGCTAAAGCGCTGGTTCGGTGTTGCCTCTCACCTGCCATGCAGACTTTTGAGGCAGAGACACGACACGATGAACGCACCCAGCCCCCTAGTACGTCTTGCGCCGATCACGGCGAACCTTGTGCAACGCAATCCGAAAATTCTTCTGGGCGGCACTCACCAGCCAACGCTCTTGCGCTATCTCGACGGCTGGCCACGTCGTAATCATGGGCCCGCAGCTTTCCTGATCCAGTTTGTCGAAGACGGCGAGTCACTGACGCGGTTCGCCAATGACAGTTTCGACCTGGCCGTCATCCAGTCCCCCAGCGCGATGGACGCTCCTGAAATGATCCGGCAGTTGACCCGTGTCGCCCGGCAGGGATTGATCACGCGCCGCTGAGGCGAGGATTACGGATACGCGATGTCCACGATGTAGACCCGTTTCTCGCCGGTAGGCGTCTGGACGCTGACCTCGGCATCCAGGGCCTTGCCGATCAGGGCTCGTGCCAACGGTGAGTCGATACTGATCAGGTTCTGTTTCAGGTCCAGCTCGTCCGGGCCGACGATGCGATAGCGTGATTCCTTGCCATCCTCATCTTCGACCGTCACCCAGGCACCGAAGTACACCTTGTTTGGATCGCTGGGTTTTTCACTGACCACTTTGAGCGCTTCAAGGCGCTTGGTGAGGAAGCGCACGCGACTGTCGATTTCCCGCAGCATTTTCTTGCCGTAGGTGTATTCGGCGTTTTCCGAACGATCACCCTGGGCCGCCGCCTCACTGACCGCCTGGGTTACCTGGGGGCGGCGCACATGCCACAGTTCATGGAGCTCAGCGCGCATCCGCGCTTCACCCTCGGGGGTGATCAGCGCGGTGCCGGCGGTGCGGGGTGGGCGATAACGGCTCATGGCAACTTCTTGTAATAGCGAAGCCGGGAGTCTATCAACCCTCGCGCAATACTGTCAGCGGGCTGGCATTGAGCGCTCGACGGGTGCCGAACACCCCGGCCGCGCCGATCAACAAGGCCCCCAGCAGCGGCAATGCCAACAGCCAAGGATGCGGATGCCAGGGCAGGTCGAAGGCGTACCGGTAAAGCACCAGGCTCACCAGCTCCGAACCCAGGGCCGCGAGCAGGCCACTGACCGCGCCCAGCAGGCCGAACTCGATGCGCCGGGCCTTGACCAGCAGGGGCCGCTCGGCGCCCAGTGCGCGCAATAGCGCGCCTTGGCGAATGCGCTCGTCGAGGGTCGCCTGCAGGCCGGAAAACAACACCGCCATTCCCGCTGCCAGCACAAACAGCAACACATACTCCACCGCCAGGGTGACCTGGGCCAGGATGCTGCGCAGTTGCTCGAGCAGGGCCTCGACTTGCAGGATCGTCACTGCCGGAAAGGCCCGGGACAGGTCGACGATCTGTTGGTCGTGGCCCGACGCCAGGTAGAAACTGGTGAGATAGGTCGCAGGCAGATCCTTCAATGTGCCGGGCTGGAAGATCATGAAGAAGTTGGGCTGGAAATTGTCCCAGTTGATCTCCCGCAGGCTGGTGACCTTCGCTTCACGGTTGACGCCGCCCACGCTGAACACCAGGCGGTCGCCCAGCTTGATCTTGAGGTTCTCGGCCACTTTGCCTTCCACCGAAACCCCCGGGATATCGTCCGATGGTTGCTGCGGCCACCAGGTCCCTGCGGTGACGATGTTGCCCGTCGGCAGGTCCGCGGCCCAGGTCAGGCTCAAGTCACGTTGCAGCGCCCGGTCCCCCGCGGAGTCCTTGGTGACGAACTCTGTGGCCGGTTCGCCATTGATGCTGATGAGGCGCCCGGGTACCACGGGGTAGAGCGGGGCCGATTGCGCCGACAATGCCAGCAGCTTGTCGGTGAAGGCCTGCTTGTCGTTGGGCAGGATGTTCAGGGCGAAATAGTTCGGGGCGTTTTTTGGCAACTGGTTTTGCCAGGTGTCCAGCAGCTCGCCGCGTAACAGCGCGATCAACGCCATGGACAACAGGATCAGGCCAAACGCCAGGGCCTGGCCAGCTGCCGCCAAGGGATGACGCAGCAATTGGCCGAGGCCCAGCCGCCAGGGCAGGGAAGCGCGGGCCAGCAGGCGACGCAGGCTCTGGAGCAGCAGCAACAACAAGCCGCCAAGCACCAGCGCGGCAACGACGCCACCACCCAGCAGGGCGAAGGTGAGGACCAGATCCAGGCTCAGGCGCCACATGATCAGGCCCAGGGCGCCCAGCGCGGCACCGTAGATCACCCAGGAACTTGAGGGGATCGGCAGCATGTCCCGGCGCAGCACGCGCAACGGCGGTACCCGACCCAGCGCAGCCAATGGCGGCAGGGCGAACCCCGCCAATGCCACCAGCCCGGTGCCGATCCCGGCGATCGCCGGCAGCAGGCCACCCGGCGGAACGGTGGTGGGCAGCAGGTCATGCAGCAGGGCGAACAGGCCCAGTTGGGCGATCCAGCCGAGCAGGGCGCCACTGATGCTGGCGAGCAGGCCCAACACCGTCAATTGCAGGCTGAACAGCACCATGGTTTCCCGGCGTGACAGGCCCAGGCAGCGCAGCAGCGCGCTGGCATCGAACCGTCGGGTGGCAAAGCGGTTGGCCGAGAGCGCGACGGCGACACCGGACAGCAACACCGCCACCAGGCTGGCCATGTTCAGATAGCGTTCGGCCTTGCCCAGGGCACCACCGATCTGCCGATTGCCGTCGCGGGCATCCTGCAGGCGCTGGTTGGCTTCAAGGCCAGGCTTGACCAGGTCGCGGTAGGTTTGCAGCGCCGATGCCGGGCCGCGCCACAGGTCGCGATAGCTGACACGGCTGCCCGGCTGGACCACACCGGTGGCCTCCAGGTCCTTGAGGTTGATCAGCACCCGAGGGGTGAGGCTGTAGAAGTTGCCGGCGCGATCGGGCTCATAAGTCAGCACGCGGCTCAGGCGCAAGGTCTGGTTGCCGACGTCGATGCTGTCGCCGATCTTCAGGTCCAGTGCCGTCAGCAGCCGAGCTTCGACCCAGGCCTCGCCAGGGTTCGGGCGTCCGCCGATTTCTTCCGGGGCGAACGGGGTTGGGGTGCTTTTCAGCTCGCCGCGCAGGGGGTAGCTGTCATCGGCCGCCTTGACGCTGGACAGCTGGATGCCATTGTCGGTGGCCACGACACTGGAGAACTCTACGACCCGGGCGTGTTCCAGCCCCAGGTCGGTGCCGCTGCGGATCTGCTCCGGGCGCGCGGGAGAGCTGCCTTCAAGCAGCAGGTCGGCACCAAGGAACTCGGTGGCGCGCATCATCATCGCGCCGTTGAGGCGGGCACCGAAGTAACCGATGGCGGTACTTGCCGCCACTGCCACGAGCAGGGCGAAGAACAACACCCGCAACTCACCGGCGCGGGCATCGCGAAGCAATTGACGGACAGCGAGACTGAACAGGCGCAACAGCGGCAAGCGTGCCATCAAGGCTCCAGAGGGGCGACCATCTCGCCGGCTTCAAGTCGGATCAGGCGCCGGCAGCGATGGGCCAGGCGTTCATCATGGGTCACCAGCACCAGGGTCGTGCCGCGCTCCTTGTTCAATTCGAACAACAGGTCGCTGATGCGCTCGCCGGTGTGGCTGTCGAGGTTGCCGGTGGGTTCGTCGGCAAACAGCACGTCGGGCTCGGCGGCAAAGGCGCGGGCTATCGCCACGCGTTGCTGTTCGCCGCCGGAGAGCTGGCGTGGCGAGT
This sequence comes from Pseudomonas sp. Root401, assembly GCF_001425105.1. Lineage (NCBI taxonomy): Bacteria > Pseudomonadati > Pseudomonadota > Gammaproteobacteria > Pseudomonadales > Pseudomonadaceae > Pseudomonas > Pseudomonas sp. Root401. The sequence continues at coordinate 4,180 of NZ_LMDO01000028.1, forward strand.
GGGTCAGGCGCTGGCCCAGGCCTACGCGCTGCAACAGTTGCGTGGCCCGTTCGCGGGCATCCTTGCGCCCGTCCAGCTCCAGCGGCAGCATGACGTTTTCCAGTGCATTGAGGCTGTCGAGCAACTGGAACGACTGGAAGACGAAGCCGACATGCTCGGCGCGGATCCGCGCACGCTGGTCTTCATCCAGAGCGCTGAGCGCCTGGCCGGCGAGCGTCACCTCGCCGCTGCTCGGCAGGTCGAGGCCGGCCAGCAGGCCCAGGAGAGTGGATTTGCCGGAACCGGACGCGCCGACGATAGCCAGGCTATCGCCTTTGTTCAGTTCCAGGCTGAGTTCGTGCAGGATGGTCAGTTCACCTTCCGCGCTGGAGACCACTTTGCTAAGGTCCGTCGCGGTGAGAATGCTTGAGCCCATGGAGAATCCGATGCGTGTGTGGTTTTTGAGTGCCGGCCTGGCCTTGATGTGCATGGCCCAGAACGCAGCGGCGGGTACAGTCCTGATCGTTGGCGATAGTATCAGCGCGGCTTTCGGCCTGGATACCCGGCAAGGGTGGGTGTCGTTGCTCGAACAACGGCTCAAGGCCGAGGGTTTTGACGATAAAGTGGTCAATGCTTCCATCAGTGGCGACACCAGTGCCGGAGGCCAGGCGCGGCTGCCGGCGCTGCTTGCAGCCCATAAGCCGGACCTGGTGATCCTGGAGTTGGGCGGCAACGATGGCTTGCGCGGACAGCCACCAACACAATTGCAACAAAACCTTGCAGCGATGATCGACAGCGCCCGCGCCAGCGGTGCCCAGGTACTTTTGCTGGGTATGCAACTGCCACCCAATTACGGACGGCGCTACACCGATGCCTTTGCCCGGGTCTACAGCACCCTGGCCGAGGAGAAAAAAGTCCCGCTGGTGCCGTTTTTCCTCAAGGACGTCGGTGGCGTCCCGACCATGATGCAAGGCGACGGATTGCACCCGTCCGTCGCGGCCCAGGGCAAGTTGCTGGAAAATGTCTGGCCGACACTGAAACCGCTGCTTTGACGCTTTTCTACCGGCGGGCTTTCGGCTAATGTGGCGCCCCCGATTTGGAGCCCCCGATGCCGCGTCCCGCCTGGTCCCTGTTTGCCTACCAACTGATCGAGCCTGACGAGCAGCTGGATCTGTTCGCCTGCCAGGAAGTACGGGTGCACCTGGTAACCCGGCAGTTGGAGCTCGGTGGCTCGGCCGACCGGACCCTCTGCGGCAGCCTGCTGCCGGCCCAGCCACGCTGGTCGAGCGTCGATCGCAAGATTTTCCAGGATCATCGCCTGTGCTCGTTGTGCCGGGCGATCCTGGAGTCCCAGAAGCGCGGCACCTCGCCAATCTGGCCGGAGCTGCGGTTCGAGTTGTAATCCCTCAGATTTCCGACATGTCCCTTGTGGGAGCGAGCCTGCTCGCGATGGCGGCGGTACATTCAACATTAATGCAAGCAGACCCACCGCTATCGCGAGCAGGCTCGCTCCCACAGGGATTTGGTCGAACCATCCATAAATGTGAACGCCTGAAACAATGCTGCGCATCGGACGCCTGCGTACCGCTCTCCCCGAAATAACAGGTGGCAGTGTACAATCGCCATTTTCATAACCCCCTGTTCGATCTGCGAAGGATTTCCCGGATGTTGCCGCGCTTGCCTGCCGTCGCCCGCTGCCTGTCTCTTGCCGCCCTGTGTATGGCGGGGCCCGTTGCCGCCCTGGAGCTGCCTCTGCCACCGCCGGGTGAAGACATCGTTGGCCAGGTGCAGGTTATCAAGGCCAAATACGAAGACACCTTCGCCGACCTGGGCACCACCTATGACCTGGGCTACAGCGAGATGGTCGCCGCCAACCCGGGGGTCGACCCCTGGTTGCCGGGCGCTGGCACCGAGATCGTGCTGCCGACTCGCTTCATCCTGCCGCCGGGCCCGCGCGAAGGCATCGTGATCAACCTTGCCGAGTACCGTCTCTACTATTTCCCCAAGGGGCGGAACGTGGTCTACACCTTCCCGCTGGGGATTGGGCGTGAGGGTTGGGGATCGCCGATCGCCCACACCAGCATCATCGCCAAGACGCCGAACCCGACCTGGACCCCGCCGGCATCGATCAAGGCCGAGCACGCCGCCGACGGCGACCCGCTGCCGAATGTCGTGCCCGCCGGCCCTGATAACCCGCTGGGTCCCTTCAAGTTCACCCTGGGCACCCCGGGCTACCTGATCCATGGTTCGAACAAGAAGTTCGGCATCGGCATGCGGACCAGCCACGGCTGCTTCCGGATGTTCAACAACAACGTGCTGGAAATGGCTGGCATGGTGCCGGTGGGTACATCGGTGCGGATCATCAACGACCCCTACAAGCTGGGCTTGAGCGGTGGCAAGGTGTACTTGGAAGCTCACACACCGTTGGACGACAAGGGCAACCCGTCAGTGGTGGATAAGCACACCTCAGTGATCAATGCGATGCTCAAGCGTGAAGACATCACCAGCAACTTGCGCATGAACTGGGACGTGGTGCGGGACGTGGTGGCGGCCGAAGATGGCATGCCGGTGGAAATCGCTGTTCCGAATACCTCGGCACCGATGGTCACGAGCGCGCCGATCGACTTGCAGCAGTAAAAGACTCGACAACAACCCGCCGACGTTTCGCGATGTCGGCGGGTTTTTTATTGCTTGGAAAAACACCGGGCAATAGCTCTTGAATCCAAAAAAAAAGCCGACCCAAAAATGGGTCGGCTCGATAACAATCCCGAAGGACTATTACTTGCGGCTAGCTTTTTCCAGCATGCGCAGAGCACGCTCGTTAGCTTCGTCAGCAGTCTGTTGTGCTTTTTGAGCAGCAGCCAGAGCTTCATCAGCTTTACGGTAAGCTTCGTCTGCACGAGCCTGGGAGCGAGCTGCTGCGTCTTCGGTAGCAGTCAGACGTGCTTCGGTTTCTTTCGATGCGCTGCTGCAACCGGTAGCCAGAACTGCGGCCAGGGCCAGAGCAGAGAATTTCAGAACGTTGTTCATCGTGTTCCCCTTCAAGGACATTCTATTAGTGACTGTCTCCCCAGACTGAGGAGTTAGCCGGCGTACATACTACCCATTACTTGTAGTAAGTAAACTGACGTAGCGCAAGAAGCAAAAAAATTGTAGGCGGTGATTCTTTTTCGAGCAACTTTTCTAAGGGGTGTTTAAAAAATATACAGCCCGAAGCCCTTGGCTGGAGCGTGTCAACGAAAAAAAGTTCCGTAGCGACGGAGAACTCTAGCAGCCCTCGCTAACACCGTTGTTTATTGATTCACCTACACTTTTGTACATTTTTTGTGCAATGCTCCAGGCATCTTTATTGGTATTGGCGGTGACTTTAACTACGCGCGCTCGTCTCAAGACTCAACAACTGGCGATGTTCAGCTATTGCACCGTGACCGACTACAGCGCGACGATGGCGCTCAATCGATAAACCGGACGAGGTTTACCCCTTCGATGACAGGCGTGCCTTGAGCATTTGCGTCATTGGTGCCTACTATTCACGACGTGCTCGGGTTTTGAGCGGATCGGTTTTGGCGCTCGGTGACCAGGAAGGCACGGGGTGGCGTAGATGTTCCTTCGCCGGAAAAACATCGGTAAGGTAGGGGTCGGCATTCAGACCCGCGAGGAGTAGTGATGAGCGAGGCGGTTACCATCCACCATGACCAGGCTGGTCATCAGTTCGAGACCAATGTGGACGGTCATCGTGCCTATCTGACCTATATGGACCTGGGCAAGCAGACCCTGGATATCTATCGCACCTTCGTGCCCAACGCCTTGCGCGGTCGGGGCATCGCGGCGGCGTTGACCGAAAGTGCGCTGCAGTACGCCGAAGAAATGGGCTATACGGTGATCCCATCCTGTTCCTACGTGGAGCGCTACATGGAGCGTCACCAGCGGCACGCGGCGAAACTCTGAGAAAACGGATTCCCAAAAAAAACGCCGGGCTGAAGAGCCCGGCGTTTTTCATGGCTTGAGGAAAGTAAAAGATCGCAGGCTTCGCCAGCTCCTACATCCCCGCTCCAAATATGTATAGAACCTACGTAGGAGCGTGTAGGAGCTGTGTAGGAGCTGTGTAGGAGCCGTGTAGGAGCTGTCGAGTGAAACGAGGCTGCGATCTTTTTAGCCACGCTGCCGCTTAGGCAGAACATCCTTGAGCTTGGCATGCATGCTGCGCAGGGTGTTCTCAGTGGCGCTCCAGTCGATGCAGGCATCGGTGATGGAGACGCCGTACTGCAAGTCTGCGAGGTCTTTCGGGATGGCCTGGCAGCCCCAGTTCAAGTGGCTTTCGACCATCAGGCCGATAATCGACTGGTTGCCTTCCAGGATCTGGTTGGCCACGTTCTCCATCACCAGCGGTTGCAGTGCCGGGTCCTTGTTGGAGTTGGCGTGGCTGCAGTCGACCATGATGTTCGGCTTGATCTTGGCTTTGTTCAGCGCCTGTTCACACAGCGCGACGCTGACCGAATCGTAGTTCGGCTTGCCGTTGCCCCCGCGCAGTACCACGTGACCGTAGGCGTTGCCCTTGGTGGTGACGATCGACACGCCACCTTCCTGGTTGATGCCCAGGAAACGGTGTGGGCTGGAGACCGACTGCAAGGCGTTGATCGCCACGGTGAGGCCACCGTCGGTGCCGTTCTTGAAGCCCACTGCCGACGACAGGCCGGAGGCCATTTCGCGGTGGGTCTGGGATTCGGTGGTGCGCGCGCCGATGGCCGACCAGCTGATCAGGTCCTGCAAGTATTGCGGCGAGATCGGGTCCAGGGCTTCGGTGGCCGTGGGCAGGCCCATTTCCGCCAGGTCCAGCAGCAATTGGCGACCGATGTGCAGGCCGTCCTGGATCTTGAAGGAGTCGTCCAGGTACGGGTCGTTGATCAGGCCTTTCCAGCCGACGGTGGTCCGAGGCTTCTCGAAATACACCCGCATGACCAGGTACAAGGTGTCGGAGACTTCCGCAGCCAGCACCTTGAGGCGCTCGGCGTATTCGTGGGCGGCCTTGATGTCATGGATCGAGCAGGGCCCGATGACCACGAACAGGCGATGATCGGTGCCGTCCAGGATATTGCGGATGACTTCCCGGCCCTTGGTCACGGTGCGCAGGGCAGCGTCGCTCAGGGGAATATCGCGCTTGAGCTGGTCAGGCGTGATGAGGGTCTCGTTGGAGGCGACGTTAAGGTCGTTGATCGGTAAATCAGCCATCGTGTTACTCGTCAGGTCACGGGTGCCGGCCGCCAGCGATCCCCGCGCGGCGGTGCACAGCGGATTTTAAGCGCGTCGGGGAGCCGAACCTTAGCGCGTTACGAGGTGGCTCGACAATGGGCTGGGTCGGGTTTAATGCCCTAAAGGCTGGGGAAAAGGCCTTGGGCATGGCTCTGCAGCAGATTCGTGAGCAGATGTAATGATGATTGCATGCCATGCCGCTCGCGCTGATAGTGTGCAGGGACTTTTACCAGGAGAGTTGCAAAGATGCAGGCAGGCGTGAAACCGCGGATCGGGATGATCGGCACCGGGGCGATCGGTGGGTTCTACGGCGTGATGCTGGCGCGTGCCGGTTTTGACGTGCATTTTTTACTGCGCAGCGAATTTGCTGCCGTGGCCGAAGCCGGCTTGCGGATCGACAGCGCGGTTCACGGTACGCTGGCCCTCAACCCCGTCCAGGCGTATCGCGCGGCAGCCGACATGCCGCCCTGCGACTGGCTGCTGGTCGGCGCCAAGACCACCAGCAATGCCGAGCTGGCCCCGGCCATTGCCCAGGCTGCCGCTGACGGTGCAAAAGTCCTGCTGCTGCAGAACGGCCTGGATGTCGAAGACGATCTTCGACCTTTGTTGCCCGATTCGTTGCACCTGTTGGGTGGCCTGTGCCTGATCTGCGTGCATCGCGTCGGCCCTGGGGTTGTCACCCACCAGGCCCTCGGTGCGGTCAACGTCGGTTATCACAGTGGGCCTTGCGCCGATCAGGCACAACGCATGGTGATCGTCGAAGAGGCGGCGACGTTGTTCCGCAGCGCCGGTATCGATGCCCAGGCCATGCCGGGCCTGCAACAGGCCCGCTGGCAGAAGCTGGTGTGGAATGTACCGTACAACGGTCTTTCGGTTCTGTTGGGTGCCAGTACCACGCCGTTGATGGCCAACGACCATAGCCGCGAATTGATCCAGGCACTGATGGGGGAGGTGGTCCGCGGCGCGCAAGCCTGCGGGCATCACATCGCGCCGGGTTATGCCGAGTATCTGTTCACGATGACCGAGAAAATGCCCGACTACTGGCCGAGCATGTACCACGATTATTCCCACAAGCGTGCGCTGGAGCTGGACGCGATCTACGGCCGGCCATTGGCAGCAGCGAAAGCGGCAGGGTGTGAGCTGCCGAAAATCGAAGCCTTGTACCAGGCGTTGGCGTTCGTGGACCGATATAACCGCTGAGCGGGCGAAAGGGGAGCGGTATGGCAAACAACATCGACGACAAACTGGTGCTGGCGATTTCGTCGCGGGCGCTGTTCGACCTGCGGGAAAGTCACAAGGTGTACTTGTCCAGTGGCGTCGAAGCCTATCGGCAATACCAGATCGAGCATGAAGACGAAGTCCTGGCGCCCGGTGATGCGTTCGCCCTCGTGCAAAAGCTGCTGAACCTCAACGAGCACCTGGGGCGTGCCCGGGTCGAGGTAATTCTCGTTTCGCGCAACAGCGCCGACACCGGCCTTCGAGTGTTCAACTCGATTCATCATTATGGGCTGGCGATCTCGCGCGCGGCTTTCGTTGGCGGTCGCAGTCCTTACCCGTACCTCAAGGCGTTCGGTTGCGACCTCTTCCTGTCGACCCACGCTGAAGACGTGCGCAGCGCCCTGGACGCCGGGTTTGCCGCCGCGACCATCCTGTCGGGTGGTGCCAGTCGCGCGGCCAGCGAGGAACTGCGCATTGCCTTCGACGGCGATGCCGTGCTGTTTTCCGACGAATCGGAGCGCGTCTATCAGGCCGATGGGTTGGAAGCCTTCCAGGCCAGCGAGCGACAGGCCGCCCGCGAGCCACTGCGAGGCGGGCCATTCAAGGGCTTCCTGGCAGCGCTCAATGCCCTGCAGCGCGAGTTTCCCGAGGACGCCTGCCCCATTCGTACGGCGCTGGTGACGGCCCGTTCGGCACCGGCCCACGAGCGGGTCATCCGGACCTTGCGTGAGTGGGATATTCGCCTGGACGAGTCGTTGTTCCTGGGTGGCCTGACCAAATCGGCTTTCCTCGAAGCCTTCGCCGCCGATGTTTTTTTCGATGACCAGACCGGCCATTGCGAACTGGCCCGAGAGGTGGTCGCCACCGGTCACGTGCCCCACGGTATCAGTAACGAAATGAAGCCCTGACTGCCCTTGGTCCGGGACGTCAAGCCGCACGTCGCAGTCTCCAAGGCGCTGCTAAGCTGAATCAATCTCCGCCATTTTGGCACGCGAGGAGGTCACATGATTCGTTCGATGCTGTACGCCACAGACCTGGGCCTGTACGCCCCTTATGTGATGCAGCATGCCTTGGCGTTAGCACGGACGTTTGAAGCCGAGTTGTATGTGGTGCATGCGGTAGAACCGATGGGGCTGTTCGCCGAGTCGGTGTTGCAAAGCTATCTGGACGAGCAGGCGCTGAACGAATTCCACCGCCAAGGTCTGAATACGGTGATGGCCAATATCGAACAGCGGGTGCTCGACAGTTTCCGCGAGGAGTTGGGGGACGGGCAGCAGGACTTGAAACTGATCAAGTCGGTCAGGGTGTACCAGGGCGATCCTTCCCAGGTCATCCTGGAGCAGGCTGCGAAACTCTCCGTCGACTTGCTGATCGTAGGCAGTCATTGCCAAGGGGCAAGCGGTGAAACCCCCTTGGGCAGAACCGCTGCACGGGTATTGCAGTTATCCCGGGTACCGGTCTACCTGGTACCGCTGGTACAGCGCCGACGCCAGGGAGAGGCTTGAGGCTAAATGATGGCTTCTTATAAAAAGTTCTAGATTTATTGTCGTAACCTTTCATATAGTTATATACCGTCGCTGATGCCCGTGGCGTCCAACTGCTTTGAGGGATACATATGAAGCTTCAACAACTGCGCTACATCTGGGAAGTGGCGCACCACGACCTCAACGTTTCCGCTACTGCCCAAAGCCTCTACACGTCGCAACCCGGCATCAGCAAGCAGATCCGCCTGTTGGAAGATGAACTGGGCGTCGAAGTCTTCGCCCGCAGCGGCAAACACCTGACCCGCGTGACTCCGGCCGGCGAGCGCATCATCACCACCGCTGGCGAGATCCTGCGCAAGGTCGAGAGCATCAAGCAGATCGCCCAGGAATTCTCCAACGAGAAAAAAGGCACCCTGTCGATCGCTACCACCCACACCCAGGCCCGCTATGCGTTGCCGCCGGTGATCAGCAACTTCATCAAGCAATACCCCGACGTGGCACTGCACATGCACCAAGGCTCGCCGATGCAGATCGCCGAGATGGCGGCCGATGGCACGGTGGATTTCGCCATTGCCACCGAGGCCCTGGAGTTGTTCGGGGACCTGGTGATGATGCCGTGCTATCGCTGGAACCGCTGCGTGGTCGTGCCCCAGGGCCATCCGTTGACCAAGCTGCCGAAGCTGACCCTCGAAGCCCTGGCCGAATACCCGATCGTGACCTACGTATTCGGTTTCACCGGTCGTTCCAAACTTGACGAAGCCTTCAGCCATCGTGGCCTGACGCCGAAAGTGGTGTTCACCGCCGCCGACGCCGACGTGATCAAGACTTACGTTCGCTTGGGTCTGGGCGTGGGCATCGTCGCGAAGATGGCCGTCGATACCAAGCTCGACGGTGATCTGGTGGTGCTGGATGCCAGCGAGTTGTTCGAATCCAGCGTGACCAAGATCGGCTTCCGTCGCGGCACTTTCCTGCGGGGTTTCATGTGCGATTTCATCGAGAAATTTGCACCGCACCTGACCCGGGAAGTCATGGCCAAGGCCATCCAGTGCCACAACAAGCAAGAACTCGAAGAGTTGTTCGACGGCGTCGAACTACCGGTGCACTAAGACCCTTCTAGATCGCCTCGGTGACAGCGAACTGTTGCCGGGCACCCGCTACCACGATCTCTACTTCATCCCCTTCGAACTTGCCCAGAAGGCCGCGGCCCAGCGGTGAGCGAGGGGTGATGACGGTGATCGGCTGGCCCACCAGCGAGACCTTCAAGCCCGCCGCATCCGGCCCCAGGAAGAGCCATTGCTGACGGCCGTCCTCATCTTCCAGCCCGATCAAGGTGCCGACCTGAATACCGCGCTGTTCGTCGTAAGGCCTTAGCGTCAGGTTCTGGCAGAGGGTGAGGGCCTGGCGAATTTCTTCCACGCGCCTGGCTTGTCCGGCGGCGAGGTAGGACGCCTCGAGACCCAGGGTGTCGTACTTGTTCTCGGCGATGTTTTCTTCGTGGGTCGCGGTTTCGTAGGCGGTCTGCGCGGCGCGTTCGGCGATGTCGAGATCAATCTTGAGCTTGTCGAGAATCAGCTGGTGGACGGTCTGTTTGTTCATGGTCATTCGCAGAATTGCAGAACGTTGGCGCGGCTTTTTTCACTGGGCGCAGTCTGGTCCTGTTGCAGCCAGAACTGGCACTTGGGGTTGGACAGGTTACGCGGATTGTTGCGGACCTGATCGAGCGCCTGGCGCTGCTCGTTCCGTTGCAGGTTCTGCTGGTATTGCTCGAACATCGGCGTGGGCGGCTCTGGGGGTGGTTGCACCGCCGGTGGTTGCGCCAGTTGATGGACGGCGGCGGCCACGGGTGCCAGTTGTTCATTGAACAGAAATCTGGACAGCAGCCAGCCCGTCAACACGATGGCGAGGAACCCCAGCCACAGGCCCAGGGCGATGCTGAAGGTCAATTGCAAAGCCGTGAGGCGCGAGGGTGTCGAGTGATCGGGCATGGCTGCTTCCTGGCAGGGTCATGGGCAGGCGGTGATTGTCGCATGAAGATTAATCGCCGTCGGCTCTTCTGCGTGATCGGTTTATTCGGGACAATCAGGCCTTTGCCACAGGGAGTCGGGAATGACCGTGCGTTGGGATATTTTTTGCACCGTCGTCGATAACTATGGCGACATTGGTGTCACGTGGCGCCTGGCTCGGCAGTTGGTGGCCGAGCATCGATGCGCGGTGCGGCTATGGGTCGATGACCTGCGTGCCTTCGAACGGTTGTGTCCGGAAATCGACGTCACCCTGTCCGAGCAACGGCAGCAGGGCGTGCAAGTGCGTCACTGGCCCGGGGAGTGGGCGGCCACCGACGCCGCCGACGTGGTGATCGCCGCGTTTGCCTGCCAGCTGCCGAGCGCCTACATGGATGCGATGGCCGCGCGCCAGACGACGCCCCTGTGGATGAACCTTGATTATTTGAGCGCCGAGGACTGGGTGATCGGTTGTCACGGCCTACCGTCGGTCAAATACAAACACGTGCAGAAATATTTCTTCTTCCCGGGCTTCCAGGAAGGAACAGGTGGCCTGCTGCGTGAAGCGGGTCTTCTGGAGCGCTGTCAGCAATTTCAGCAGGATGCCGAGGCGCAACGAGTGTTCCTGCAAGGGCTGGGCGTCGAGCGGGCGCCGAATGCCTGCCTGATCTCGCTGTTTGCCTATGAGAACGCCGGGCTGGCGAGCTGGTTTGACGCAATGGCCGCCGATGCCCAGGCGTTTCATGTGCTGGTTCCCGAAGGACGGGTGCTGGGCGACGTCGAGCGTTGGCTTGGGGTCGATGGCCTTGAGGTCGGTGCGGTACATCGACGCGGCGCACTGACGGTGCAGGTGTTGCCGTTCATCCGCCAGGACCAGTACGATCAATTGTTATGGTGTTGCGATTTCAACGCCGTGCGTGGCGAAGACTCCTTCGTGCGCGCCCAATGGGCGGGCCGGCCGTTGCTCTGGCACATCTACCAGCAGGAAGAAGACGTCCACCTGGAAAAACTCGAGGCGTTTCTCAGGCTCTACACCCAGGGGCTTTCCCAGGCGGCGCAAAAAGCGATCAGCGGTCTTTGGCGGGCCTGGAATGCCGGCCAGGACATGACCGAACATTGGAAAGCCACCCGTGAACAGCAGCAGGAACTGGCCGAACATGCCCAGGCGTGGTGTCTGGAACAGGCCTCGCGAGCCGATCTTGCCGCAGCGCTGGTGAAGTTTTATGGAAATTGGATATGATACGCGGCCTAGATTTTTGTAAATCCCATCCAAATTCGGATATTCGCAATGAAAACTGGTAAAGAACTGAAACCCGGGACCGTGATCCGTCTCGAAAACGATCCTTGGCTGGTTCAGAAAGCTGAGTTCACCAAGTCGGGTCGTAACAGCGCGATCATGAAGACCAAGCTGAAGAACCTGCTGACCGGTTACAAGACCGAGATCGTCTACAGCGCCGACGACAAACTGGACGACGTGATCCTCGACCGCAAAGAAGCGACCCTGTCCTTCATCAGCGGCGACACTTACACGTTCATGGACACCACTGACTACACCATGTACGAGCTGAACGCCGAAGACATCGAAAGCGTTCTGCCGTTCATCGAAGAAGGCATGACCGACGTCTGCGAAGCCGTGTTCTTCGAAGAGCGCCTGGTTTCCGTAGAACTGCCGACCACTATCGTGCGTCAGGTTGACTACACCGAAGGCTCCGCTCGCGGTGACACTTCCGGCAAGGTGATGAAGCCTGCCAAACTGAAGAACGGTACCGAGCTGTCGGTAGCTGACTTCATCGAAATCGGCGACATGATCGAGATCGATACCCGCGAAGGCGGTTCGTACAAAGGCCGCGCTAAGTAAGCGAAGCCTTCTGTATGAAAAAGCCCGACCATTGAGTCGGGCTTTTTTATGTCTGCGAATCATGTTCAGACCAAGGGACAGGATGGGGTCTGTGGTGAGGGGATTGATCCTTGCCCTGTGGGAGCAAAGCTTGCTCGCGATACAGGCGCCTCGGTTCCAGAGACACCGTGCTGTCGTCATCGCGGGCAAGCCTTGCTCCCACAGTGTTTCGCCACAAGTCACTTCAGGTGTTGCTTGAGCTCTTGTGACACCTGCAACATCGCCGAACGCACCGCGGGCACCTGGCTGACCACGTTGAGCAAGCCATAGTCGTGGATCATGCCGTTGTAGCGTACGGCCGTGACGGGTACACCGGCCGCGTCCAGCTTGCGGGCATAGGCTTCACCTTCATCGCGCAAGACATCGGCCTCGGCGGTCTGTACCAGCGCGGGCGGCAGACCCTTGAGTTGTGCGGTGCTGGCGCGTAATGGCGAGGCATAGATCTCGCTGCGTTGCCCGGCATCGGTGGTGTAGTTGTCCCAGAACCACTTCATCATGTTTTTACTGAGGAAGTGCCCCTCGGCGAACTGGTTGTAGGACGCCGTCTCGAAGCTGGCATCGGTCACTGGCCACAGCAACGCCTGGAAACGGATCGCCGGCGTGCCTTTGTCCTTCGCCATCAAGGCCACGACCGCCGCCATGTTGCCGCCGACGCTGTTGCCCACCACGGCCAGGCGCTTGCCGTCGACGTTGATCTGCTTGCCGTGTTCGGCCACCCATTTCGTGGCGGCGTAGGCCTGGTTGATCGCGACCGGGTAATGCGCTTCGGGTGAGGGTGTGTAGTTGACGAACACTGCCACGGCACCCGAGCCCGCCACCAGATCCCGAACCAGGCGTTCGTGGGTCGGGAAGTCACCCAATACCCAGCCACCGCCGTGGAAGAACATGAACGCGGGCAACTCACCCTTGACCCCGGCTGGGCGAACGATGGTCAGGCTGATCGGCTGGCCATCGACCTGGATGGTTTTCTCGCTGATGTCGGCCTTGGGCAAGGTCAGTTTCACCCCCGCCTGGGCACCCACCAATACGGCGCGGGCGTCCTTGGGCGACAGTTGCTCCAGGGGCTTGCCGGTGCCGGCATTCAGCGCGTCGAGAAACGCCTGGGTGTTGTGTTCGACGATGCCGTCGGCGAAGGCACTGCTGACGCTGAGGGCGAGAAGGGTAGCGGTCAAGGCTTTGCTGAGCGTGTTCATGTGCATTTCCTTAGGTTCGGGTCCAGGGTCGGTGGTTAGACGGTGACGTGCAGGCGCACATCAACGTTGCCGCGGGTGGCGTTGGAGTACGGGCAGACCTGGTGAGCCGCATCCACCAGGCTTTGTGCGTCGGCCTGGTCCAGCCCTGGCAGGCTGATGTGCAGGTCGATGTCGAGGCCGAAACCGCCGGGGATCTGGCCGATGCCGACATGGGCGGTAATCGAGGCGTCGTCGGGGATCTTGCGTTTGCTCTGGCTGGCAACGAATTTCAGTGCGCCGATGAAGCAGGCCGAGTAGCCGGCGGCGAACAGTTGCTCAGGGTTGGTCGCCGCACCGCCTGCACCACCGAGTTCCTTGGGCGTGGCGAGTTTGACGTCGAGGATGTTGTCGCTGGAGATCGCACGACCATCACGGCCGCCGGTGGAGGTTGCGATTGCGGTGTAGAGAGTTTGCATGATGAGAGCCTCGTTTCTGGGTTGGTTTTGTTGCGCTAAATGTTTGCGCGCTAAGTAGGTGTGAAGAGAATGTATAGCGCTAATATTTTGTGCGCAAGATAAATTTTCGATGCGAGTTGAATTTGCACCACTGAAAGGGCGTGTAACCCTTGAACTAGAGCGTTTTAGCGCAGCGAAAAAATTTTTAGATGGGCGAGTTACAGATCAGGAAGCGGCAGGATTGCCGTCATCACGCTCGCTCCCACATTAGATTTGCGTCTGGGCATCAAGTGTGGGAGCGAGCTTGCTCGCGATAGCGGTGGGTCAGTTGGAGGTAAGTCAGAGGCTGTCTTGCAAATGCCCGCGCAGTGCCTGCAGGTCAAGTTGCAGCTTCTTCAACTGCTCCAGGGTCAGGCCGCTGGCGGCGAGGATGCACTGGGGGATGTCGAGGGCTTTTTCGCGCAGGGCGCGGCCCTGTTCGGTGAGCTCGACAATCACCACACGCTCGTCTTCACGGCTGCGGGTGCGGCTCAGCAGGCCTTCGGCCTCCAGGCGCTTGAGCAGTGGCGTCAGCGAGCCGGGGTCTGTCAGCAGACGTGTGCTGATTTCACCGACGGTCAATCCGTCCTTTTCCCACAACACCATCATCGCCAGGTATTGCGGATACGTCAGGCCCAGGGCCTGTAGCAGCGGCTTGTAGACTTTGGTCATCAGCAGCGAGGTGGAGTGCAGGGCGAAACAGACCTGGTTGTCGAGCAGCAGGGCTTCGCAGGCTTCGGGGGTGTCGCGCAGGGTGTTCATGGCAAAACCTTCAATCAATGATCGTTACGAATCTAGCGGGCGAATCTTTAATGCGCCAGATAATTCTGCTTTCCTGAACCAATGTTACGTTTCCCCGCCGACGCCGACTGCGTAGGATATGGCCCCTAAGGAAAGGGGAATCGTCTTGTTCGAATTTGTGCAGTTTTTGGTGTTTGGTGCCGTATTGGGCACCCTGGGGGGATTGTTCGGGATCGGTGGCGGCCTGATTGCCATTCCGGTGCTGGGCGTCTGGTTCGGCCTCGACCAGCAACTGGCCCAAGGTACGGCGCTGGTCATGGTGGTGCCCAACGTGATGCTCGCATTGTGGCGCTATCACCAGCGCAATCGCATCGAATTGCGCCATGTCCTGCCGTTGGCTTCCATGGGGTTCTGCTTTGCCTGGCTGGGTTCGATCTGGGCCGTGGGGATCGACGCGAACAGCATGCGGCTCGGCTTCGTCGCGTTCCTGATCGCGTTGACCCTCTACAACCTGGCCCGCATGTTCGCCGCCAATGCACCGGCTTCGGCGCAGATGCGTTATGGCTGGCCATGGCTCGCCGTACTGGGGGCGGCATCCGGCACCATGGGTGGCCTGTTCGGTGTTGGCGGGGCCGTGGTCGCGACGCCGATCCTGACCAGCATCTTTGGCACCAGCCAGGTGGTGGCCCAAGGGTTATCCCTGGCGCTGGCCTTGCCCAGTACCGGCGTGACCCTCGCCACTTATGCGTTTCACCATGAGGTGGACTGGAGCATCGGCCTGCCGCTGGCCGTCGGTGGCCTGCTGAGCATCAGTTGGGGGGTGAAAGTCGCCCACGCCTTGCCGGAGCGGCTGTTGCGCGGGCTGTTCTGCGGTTTCCTGGTGCTCTGCGCGGTGCTGCTCGCCTTTAAAGTTTGAAGCCTTCGACGATGTGCTCGGCCAGGCACTCGGTGATCGGCGAGGGGTTATGCAGGTTGCGGATCAGCATGATGCTGGCCTCGGGCAGTTCCGGCAGGTCTTCAGCTTCGCCCAGTACGCGCATGTCCGGGGTCAGCAGGCTTTCCAGTTGCGCCGTGATTGCCAGGCCGGCGCCCACCACCGCCATGAGCGCCGACAGGCTCGAGCTGTTGTATGCCACGCGATAATCGCGACCCATGGCATCCAGCGCATTGCAGGCCCATTGCCGGCAGAAACAGTCACTGTTGAACATCGCCAGCGGCAGCGGTGTTTGTTCATGGACGTTGAAGCAGGCGGCTTCGGCCCAGACAAAACGCTCCTTGCGCAGCAACTGGCCGATTTCGTCCCCTGGCTTGCGGGTGACGATGGACAGGTCCAGGTCCTGGCGCAGCAGCAACTGCTTGGACGATTCGCAGTGCACTTCAATTTCGATCAGCGGGTAGAACTGGGCGAAGCGTTGCAGGATGCCTGGCAGGAAGCGCATCACGTAATCGTCCGGCGTGCCGATGCGCACCGTGCCGACCATGTGTGGTTCACGCAGGGTATTGAACACCTCGCTGTGCAGCTTGAGGATCCGCCGGGCATAGCCCAGCAGCACCTGGCCTTCGGCGGTGAGCTTGACCTGGCGCCCATCACGCTCGAACAGCCGGCGCTGCAACACGTCTTCTTCCAGCCGCTTCATCTGCATGCTGACGGCAGACTGGGTGCGATTGACCAATTCCCCGGCCCGGGTGAAACCGCCTTGGTCGGCGATGGCGACAAAGGTACGCAGCACTTCCGTATCGATGCTCGGGTAACTCGACAATTGATCAATCTCCGAGATGTATTGCATAAGAAACATTCGTTGGATTGATCTTATCGTTAGCGCGAGACTTGATCCATCCCCAACGGAGGACATCACGATGAAAGGTCAAAAAGGTTATCTACTGATAGACAAACTCTCCCACGGCTTTTCCGTCAGCGCCCTGCTGCACAAGTTTAGTCGCTGGTACGAATTGCACCACGAGCGCGAACTGCTGGCTGGAATGAGCGACGAGGCGCTCAAGGACATTGGCGTGAGTCGTGCCGACGTGGAGCAGGAAGTGGTTCGGCCATTCTGGGACGACCCAATGCACAAATGAGCCATCCTTTCCTACACAAACCCCTTACTGGTGAGGTAGGTTGCGAGCAGACAAGGAGATCTCCATGCCCGCGACTCTGTCCTTTACCCTCAAACAGGCCCGGCGTCTGGCGTTGGCCGCCCAAGGATTCGATGGGCGCTCACCGCCAGCTTCGGTGCAACCCTCACGCCTCAACCGCCTGATCGAACGCCTCGGCGTCCTGCAGATCGACTCAGTCAATGCGTTGGTGCGCTCGCATTACCTCCCGCTGTTCTCCCGCCTCGGTCACTACAATCGCGATTTGCTCGATCAAGCAGCCTGGAGCCAGGGCCGACGTCGTACGCTGTTCGAATATTGGGGGCATGAAGCGTCGCTGCTGCCGATGTCGATGTATCCGCTGATGCGCTGGCGCATGGATCGGGCGTCGGGTGGCGAAGGGATCTACCAGCAATTGGCGCGTTTCGGCCAAGAACGCCAGGATGTCATCCGCCGCGTCCTGGCCGCGGTCCAGGAACAGGGCGCCCTTGGCGCAGGTAGTTTGTCTACGCGCAAGGAAAAGGCCGGGCCATGGTGGGACTGGAGCGCGGAGAAACATGCGCTGGAATGGCTGTTCGCGGCGGGCGAAGTCACGGTGGCGGGGCGGCGCGGGTTCGAGCGGCTCTACGACTTGCCCGAACGGGTCCTGCCGGCCGCGATCCTGCAACAACCGTTGCCGGACGAGGCCCAGGCCCAACGCGGCTTGCTGGTGCATGCTGCCGACGCCTTGGGCATTGCCACCGAGAAAGACCTGCGTGACTACTTTCGCCTCGACCCGGCCGATTGTCGCGGGCGCCTGGCCGAGCTGGAGGAGGCCGGGGAACTGCTGCGTTGTCAGGTGCAAGGCTGGAAGCAAGCGGCCTGGTGCCGACCCGCGGCGAAAATTCCTCGCAAGGTCGCCGCCAGTGCCTTGCTGTCGCCGTTCGACTCGTTGGTCTGGGAGCGCGGCCGTACCGAGCGCTTGTTCGACTTTCGCTACCGGTTGGAGATCTACACGCCTGTCCACAAGCGGGTGTATGGCTATTACGTGTTGCCGTTCCTGCACCACGAACGCATTGCCGCGCGGGTGGACCTGCGGGCAGAGCGGGCCTTGGGGCAGTTGGCCGTGCATGCCGTGCACGAGGATGCATCTGGGCTGGACGAGGAGGGGATGCAGGCCCTGGCGCTGAACTTGAAGAGCATGGCCCGGTGGCTGGGGTTGGAGCGGGTCCAGCTCAATTGCCAGCGAGTGAGTGGGGTTCGGTTGGCTATGGCATTAGCGCAAATTGATGGTGACTGAGCCGACGCCTTCGCGAGCAAGCTCGCTCCCACATTTGATTTTCTGTGGACACAAAAGCTGTGGTCACCGCAGATCCCTGTGGGAGCGAGCCTGCTCGCGAAGCGATTGAACAGGCGAAGAAGGACCTACTGACTCACCGCCGGACCTGCTTCAACGTCTCGGCAATCAAAAACGCCAGCTCCAGCGACTGATCGGCATTCATCCGCGGGTCGCAGTGGGTGTGGTAGCGGTCCGACAGCCCGTCCTCGGTAATCGGGCGTGCGCCGCCGATGCATTCGGTGACGTTTTGCCCGGTCATTTCGATGTGAATCCCGCCGGCATAGGTGCCTTCGGCTTCGTGGACCTGGAAGAACTGCTTCACTTCACCGAGGATCTGCGCAAAGTCCCGGGTCTTGTAGCCGCTGCTGGCCTTGATGGTGTTGCCATGCATCGGGTCGCAGCTCCACAGCACTTGCTTGCCTTCACGCTGCACGGCGCGCAATAGCGGCGGCAAGTGTTCACCGACCTTGTTGGCACCCATCCGGGCGATGAGGTTCAGCCGGCCGGGGTCGTTCTGCGGGTTGAGCACGTCGATCAGGCGTATCAGATCGTCCGGGTCCATGCTCGGGCCGACCTTGACCCCGATCGGGTTGTTCACCCCGCGCAGGAATTCGACATGGGCGCCGTCCAACTGACGGGTGCGGTCGCCGATCCACAGCATGTGGGCCGAGCAGTCGTAATAGTCGTTGGTCAGGCTGTCACGGCGCACGAAGGCTTCTTCGTAATTGAGCAGCAACGCTTCGTGGGCCGTGAAGAAACTGGTTTCGCGCAGTTGCGGCGAGCTGTCCATGCCACAGGCGCGCATGAATGCCAGGGTTTCGTCGATGCGGTCGGCCAGGTGGCTGTACTTTTCCGCCAGGGCCGAATTGGCGATGAAGTCCAGGTTCCACTTGTGCACCTGGTGCAGGTCGGCGAACCCGCCCTGGGCGAAGGCGCGCAGCAGGTTCAAGGTGGCGGTGGACTGGTGGTAGGACTGCAGCAACCGCTCCGGGTCAGGTACGCGGCTTTTCTCGTCGAAACCGATGCCGTTGACGATATCGCCCCGGTAGGCCGGCAAGGTCACGCCGTCGATGGTTTCGTCGTTGGCCGAACGCGGCTTGGCAAATTGCCCGGCCATGCGCCCGACCTTGACCACCGGGCAGCCAGCGGCAAAGGTCATGACGATCGCCATCTGCAGGAGCACCTTGAAGGTGTCGCGGATCTTGGCCGCCGAGAACTCGGCAAAGCTTTCGGCGCAGTCGCCGCCTTGCAGCAGGAACGCCCGGCCCTGGGTCACCTCGGCGAACTGACGGCGCAACTCCCGGGCTTCACCGGCAAACACCAGAGGCGGGTAGCTGGCCAGGGTCTGCTCCACCTGCAACAGGTGCGCGGCGTCGGGGTAGCGGGGTTGTTGCTGGATCGGCAGGGCGCGCCAGCTGTCAGGGCTCCAGGGTTGGCTCATCATGATCTCTAGGTGATTTACGCTCGGACGGCCATGTTATCAGCAAATTAGTGCGTGACCTGCTCCGGTTGCTTCGCGGACAATCGCGCCTTTGCCCCTTATTCGCAGGCTCAAGCCGGCACGGTCACCATCAGGAGATGAAATGACAGAGGAGCGCGTCGAGCATTTGCTCGCCGAGGTGCACGACGAGTTCGGCATGATTCGCGTATTCGAAGTGGCCGATTACCGGTTTCTCGAGTTTGGCGATGCCATCGAGCAGAGTTGCGTGTTCACAGCCGATCCAAGCTGGCTCGAATATGACTATACCCGCGCCATGCTCATCGGCGCGTTGTGTCACGAGCAGCCGGAAAGTGCGCTGTTTCTGGGGCTGGGCGCCGGTACGTTGACCCAGGCCTGCCTCAAGTTCCTGCCGTTGGAAGATGTCGAGGCCATCGAATTGCGCCCCGACGTGCCGCGCCTGGCCATCGAATACCTTGGGCTGGATGACGATCCGCGGTTGTACATTCGCGTCGGCGATGCACTGGAACTGCTTGAAAGCGCCGAGCCGGCGGACTTGATTTTCGTCGATCTCTATACCGATGTCGGTCCCGGCGTCGGGCACCTGGCCTGGGGTTTCCTGGAAAACTGCCAGAAACGCCTCAACCCGGGCGGCTGGCTGGTGATCAACCAGTGGGCCACCGATGACGGCAAGCCATTGGGGGCGGCGTTGTTGCGCGGCTTGTACCACCGGCATTATTGGGAGCTGCCGGTGAAGGAGGGCAATGTGATCCTGATCGTGCCGGCGGACCTGGATCAGGAGCTGGACATGCAGGGACTGGTCGCCAGGGCCGAAGGGCTGGCGCCGCGACTGGGTTATTCGTTGCAGTCGTTGATCAAGGCCATTCGCCCGGCAACGTGACCCCCGTCCAAGGTGCGACAACTCCTGTGGGAGCAAAGCTTGCTCGCGATGAACACGACTCAGTACCTGCGCAAATCGCGGTGTCCGCATCGCGAGCAAGCTTTGCTCCCACAGGTAAAGATGAACCGTTTTAGCATCCCATCCCCGCAACGCTGGGCCTCTGTAAAACAAACGGTTGTACCGTTAACCCCTGGACCTGTGACAGCGAGCCCCATAACGGGGTCTGGCAATAAAAAAAGCTCCCTTTTTGGGCGAATTCCGGTATAGTGCGCGCCGGCCTTTAGCCGGGCCGCGTCAAGGTAGCGCAATTCCCCGAAGTCAGCTTCGGTTGCATGTCCGCACAACGGATGCTTCCACGACGTTCTTTTTCATTCATTCGTTTTCGCAAATCCCCGCCGACAAAGCAGCCAGGGCGACTCTTGAGTCTCAACACGGCATGCGCAGCTTTGGAGCATGGGTCTTTGCGGATGCACTTAGAGGCAGACCCATGACCCAGGAAACCGGCGGCTTCGCCGCTTTTAATCTCAACCCGAACATTCTTGCTGCCGTCACTGCGACTGGCTACGAAGAACCTTCGGCGATTCAGCAGCAATCGATCCCGATCATCATGGCCGGCCACGACATGATTGGCCAGGCGCAAACCGGTACGGGTAAAACCGCTGCGTTCGCCCTGCCGATCCTGCATCGCATCGATCCTGCCAAGCGCGAACCGCAAGCCCTGATCCTGGCGCCAACTCGGGAGTTGGCGCTGCAAGTAGCAACCGCTTTCGAAACCTATTCCAAGCAGATGCCTGGCGTTACTGTTGTGGCCGTTTACGGCGGCGCCCCGATGGGCCCACAACTCAAAGCCATCCGTAATGGCGCGCAGATCGTTGTCGCCACCCCGGGTCGTCTGTGCGATCACCTGCGTCGTGACGAAAAAGTCCTGGCTACCGTGAACCACCTGGTTCTCGACGAAGCCGACGAAATGCTCAAGCTGGGTTTCATGGATGACCTGGAAGTCATCTTCAAGGCCCTGCCAGCGACTCGCCAGACTGTATTGTTCTCGGCCACCCTGCCGCAATCGATCCGTGCCATTGCCGAGCGCCATCTGCGCGATCCGCAACACGTGAAGATCCAGACCAAGACCCAGACCGTCACCGCGATCGAACAGGCTCACCTGCTGGTTCACGCTGACCAGAAGACGTCTGCCGTTCTCAGCTTGCTGGAAGTGGAAGACTTCGACGCCCTGATCATGTTCGTGCGCACCAAGCAAGCGACCCTGGACCTGGCCAGCGCCCTGGAAGCCAAAGGCTACAAAGCCGCTGCGCTGAACGGTGACATTGCCCAGAACCAGCGTGAGCGCGTGATCGACTCCCTCAAGGATGGCCGCCTGGACATCGTTGTGGCGACCGACGTCGCTGCCCGTGGCCTGGACGTTCCGCGCATCACCCACGTATTCAACGTGGACATGCCGTACGATCCGGAGTCCTACGTTCACCGTATCGGCCGTACTGGCCGTGCCGGTCGCGAAGGCCGTGCGCTGCTGCTGGTCACCCCGCGTGAGCGCCGCATGCTGCAAGTGATCGAGCGTGTAACTGGCCAGAAGGTAGCTGAAGTTCGCCTGCCGGACGCCCAGGCCGTTCTCGATGCCCGCATCAAGAAACTGACCAACAGCCTGTCGCCACTGGTGGCTGACGCCGAATCGACCCACGGTGATCTGCTCGATCGCCTGACTGCCGACATCGGTTGCAGCCCACGCGCACTGGCCGCCGCACTGCTGCGCAAGGCCACCAATGGCCAAGCGCTGAACCTGGCTGCAATCGAGAAGGAACGTCCCCTGGTGCCGAACAACGCACCGCGTGGCGATCGTCCTGAGCGCACTGGTGATCGTCCGGACCGTGGTGATCGCGAGCGTCGTGCGCCGATCCCGCTGGCCGAAGGTCGTGCTCGCTGCCGTACCGCGCTGGGTGCCCGTGACGGCATCGCTGCCAAGAACCTGCTGGGTGCCATCCTCAACGAAGGCGGCCTGGCCCGCGAAGCTATCGGCCGCATCCAGGTGCGTGACAGCTTCAGCCTGGTCGAGCTGCCGGAAGATGGTCTGGAGAAGTTGCTGACCAAGCTGAAGGACACTCGTGTGGCTGGCAAGCAGCTCAAGCTGCGTCGCTATCGCGAAGATTGATCGGCTCTTGGGCTGATTGATCGAACATGGAAAATCCCCGACTGGTTCGGGGATTTTTTTCGCCTGTCGTTTGGTGTTCTGTCAGGGAGAGTGGTGTGGAGGCCAATCGCGAGCAAGCTCGCTCCCACATTGGATTTTCGCCGCTCACAACCCCCTGTGGGAGCGAGCTTGCTCGCGATTGCAGCGACGCGGTCAATCAGTCAGTCAAATCGATATATGTCCATCCCTAACGCCCCCATCGTGAACCCTTGGTGGGCAACACTGAACTTGCCCCCCGCACCCCGGGCAAAATACAGCGGCAGCAAGTGCTCATCGCTGGGGTGGCTGCGCACGGCGTTCGGCGCCTGGCGACGGTAATCATGCAGCGCGGCCTCGTTGTCGGCCGCCAGCTTCTCGACCATCCAATCGCGAAAGTCCTTGGCCCAGGGCTCGATGCTGTCGGGACCGGCGTTCCAGTCCAGGTCGCGCAGGTTATGGGTGATGCTGCCAGAGCCGATCAGCAAGATGCCCTGTTGGCGCAGGTTCGCCAGGGCCTGGCCGACCTGTGTTTGCAACATCGGTCCCTGGCGGCTGGGCAGGGAAACCTGCACCACCGGGATGTCGGCCTCGGGGTACATCAAGGACAATGGCACCCAGACACCATGGTCAAACGGCCGTTGAGGGTCGAGGCGTACCGGCAGGTCCGCGGCGTTGAGCATGTCTGCGACTTGCGTCGCCAGTTTAGGATCGCCAGGCGCGGGGTACTGCACCTCATACAGCGCCGGTGGAAAGCCGCCGAAGTCGTGCCAGGTGCGCGGCTGTGGATTGGCGCTGACCAGCAGTTCGTTACTTTCCCAGTGGGCGGACACGATGACGATGGCCTTGGGCTTGGGCAATTGAGCGGCCAGGCGAGCCAATGCCGGACCGCTGTCGCCGGGTTCCAGGGCGAGCATCGGTGAGCCATGGGAGATAAACAGGCTGGGCAGCATGAACGGACTCCTGAGCGTTAAGATGGGGTTATCTTCCATCAGGTCAATGATCTAAATCTAATATAAGTTTTAGCCTGTTTTTATCGAATTTTCTGGAGTGAATCATGGAGCCTGAGTTTTGGCACAAGCGCTGGTCATCGAACCAGATTGGTTTTCACTTGCCGGAGGTAAACCCCTACCTGCAACGTTTCTGGCCGCAATTGGGCTTGGCCCAGGGCAGTCGGGTGCTGGTGCCGTTGTGTGGGAAAAGCCTGGATCTGCTGTGGCTTGCCCATCAGGGCTATTCGGTGCTGGGCGTGGAGTTGTCGGAAAAAGCCGCCACTGATTTTTTCCTTGAGCATCAGCTTGAGCCGGTTGTGAGTGAAGAGGGCGCTTTCAGGGTGTTCCGTGCCGGTGATATCGAGATTCGCTGCGGTGATTTCTTTGCCCTGGGCCCGAAGGATGTGGTCGATTGCGTGGGACTGTACGACCGCGCTGCGTTGATCGCTTTGCCCCTGTCGATGCGCGAGCGGTATGCGGCCCATCTGCAGAAGATCTTGCCCGATGGGGTCGGCTTGTTGATTACCTTGGATTACAACCAGGATGAAATGCCTGGCCCACCGTTTTCCGTCGGTGATGAAGAGGTGCAGCGGCTGCTGGGAGGTGTCTGGCAGTTGGAGGTCTTGCAGGAACAGGATGTACTGGGAGAGAGCTGGAAGTTTTTGCAGGCGGGTGTGAAGCGGCTGGATGAGCGTGTTTATCGGCTGTCCAGAGGTTGAAGCGGTGGTTGTGCTGACGCCCTTGCCCACATTTGATCTGCTGTGAATACAAAACCTGTGGTCACCCAAGTTCCCCTGTGGGAGCGGGCTTGCTCGCGAAGGCGGCCTGACGGGTGGCCTGGATTTTGTTGATCGAGTACATATCCGTTGTTGCGGTAACGGCTGCTGGCGGTTCCGCTTTTACAGCGGCTCACTTTTGAAAAGCGCAAAAGTAAAACGCTCTTGCCCCACCACTCGGCGCCCCATTAACCACGCTGGCTGAACGAAGGTATTGCGCAGTGGGCAACCCGGCATGGATGCCGGGTTAGCCGCGCTGGGCCATGGATGGCCCTTCGCGGCGGCCGGGGCATGAAGCGTTTTGCTTATTTTTGCGCTTCTCAAAAGTGAGCCGCCGTCAGGGCGGAACCCTAAGCCGCCGTTACCGCAGCAACGGATATACACACCAAAGCAAGTAGATACCGCAAAAAAAACGACGCTTCCCATTTCTGAAAGAAGCGCCGTTTTCTCTAAGCTGAACCAGCATTACGCATTTCTGCGGGTTTTCTCTTGAGGCTAACGATCAGCCCCGATGACGCAGTGCGTCAATACGCTCTTCCAGCGGCGGGTGGCTCATGAACATGCGAGCCAGGCCCTGCTTGATGCCACCATTGATGCCAAAGGCATTCAGGGTGTCGGGCATGTGCACCGGCAAACCTTGTTCGGCGCGCAGGCGTTGCAGGGCGCCGATCATGGCGCTGGTGCCGGCCAGGCGTGCACCGGCGTCGTCGGCGCGGAACTCGCGCTTGCGCGAGAACCACATGACGATGGCGCTGGCGAGGATGCCCAGTACCAGCTCGGCGAAGATGGTCGCCACGTAGTAGGCAATGCCTTGGCCTTCTTCGTTCTTGAAGATCACCTTGTCGACGAAATTGCCGATGATGCGGGCGAAGAACATCACGAAGGTGTTCACCACGCCCTGGATCAGCGCCAGGGTCACCATGTCGCCGTTGGCGACGTGGCCGATCTCGTGGGCCAGCACGGCCTTGACTTCATCGGGCGAGAACCGCTCGAGCAAGCCCTGGCTGACGGCGACCAGCGCGTCGTTCTTGTTCCAGCCGGTGGCGAAGGCGTTGGCCTCGTAGGCCGGGAAGATACCGACTTCCGGCATCTTGATACCGGCTTCGCGGGACAACTGCTCGACGGTTTGCAGCAGCCATTGTTCGTGGCGAGTGCGCGGCTGGCTGATGATCTGGGTGCTGGTGCTCATCTTCGCCATCCACTTGGAGATGAACAGCGAGAACAGGGAACCGGCGAAACCGAACACCGCACAGAAAATCAGCAGCTGATTGAGGTTGAGATCAACCCCATTGGCCGCCATGAACCCGTTGAAGCCGAAGAGGCTCAGGGTGATGCTGGCAATCAGCACGACCGCCAGGTTAGTGGCCAAGAACAGCAGGATGCGCATCATGGTTGTGAAAATCTCCTCGTGCTAAAGATGTAGCGTTATGCGGGGTATATAAGGTGCCGCCGCTGGCTATTCAACTCGCCGACTATTTCAAACTGTGTCCTACAGCCGTCCTAAATGTTTGAAAGACTTTTCTGAAAGTGACTGGGGAAAAAAATATGGCGCCTTCCCCCCGTGAACGTTGAGCCAGGGGTGCCCGTTGGCTGTTCACCCCTAGTGTAGAAGGCGTTGCGGAGTCGGCAGAACGGATATGTTGCTGAATCAAACAGCGTGCGAGGCGAGGACTCCCCGCACGCTGTCTGGCTTATTGGCGGTAGGACTTGAGGAAGTTGCCGATCCGGCCAATGGCCTGGTCGAGGTCATCGACCCGCGGCAGGGTCACGACACGGAAATGATCTGGCCACGGCCAGTTGAACGCCGTGCCCTGGACCACCAGCAGCTTCTCGGACAGCAGCAGGTCGAGGACGAATTTTTCATCGGTGTGGATCGGGCAGACCTTCGGGTCGATCCGCGGGAAGGCATACAGCGCGCCCATCGGCTTGACACAACTGACGCCGGGGATGTCGTTGAGCAGTTCCCAGGTTCGATTGCGCTGTTCCAGCAGCCGGCCCTGGGGCAGGACCAGGTCGTTGATGCTCTGGTAGCCGCCCAGCGCCGTCTGGATCGCATGCTGGCTCGGCACGTTGGCACACAAGCGCATGTTGGCCAGCATGTCGATGCCTTCGATATAGCTCTGGGCGTGATGCTTGGGACCGGAAATGACGACCCAGCCTGAACGGAAACCTGCTACCCGGTAGGATTTGGACAGGCCGTTGAAGGTCAGGCACAGCAGGTCCGGTGCCAGGGATGCAGTGCAGATGTGCACGGCGTCGTCGTAGAGGATCTTGTCGTAGATCTCGTCGGAAAACACCACCAGGTTGTGCTGGCGGGCCAGTTCCAGCATACCCAGCAGCACTTCCCTGGAATACACGGCGCCGGTCGGGTTGTTCGGGTTGATGATCACCAGTGCCTTGGTATTGGGTGTGATCTTGGCCTTGATGTCCGCCAGGTCGGGAAACCAGTTGGCCTGTTCGTCGCACAGGTAATGCACCGGGTTGCCACCGGACAGGCTCACGGCGGCGGTCCACAGCGGATAGTCCGGCGCCGGCACCAGCACTTCGTCGCCGTTGTTGAGCAGGGCCTGCATGGACATCACGATCAGCTCGGACACACCGTTACCCAGGTAGATGTCCTCGATGCCGACACCTTCGACCTGCTTCTGCTGGTAGTACTGCATCACGGCCTTGCGGGCGCTGAACAGGCCCTTGGAGTCGCTGTAGCCCTGGGCGGTCGGCAGGTTGCGGATGACGTCCTGGAGGATTTCATCGGGCGCTTCGAAACCAAAGGGGGCCGGGTTACCGATGTTCAGCTTGAGGATGCGATGGCCTTCCTCTTCCAGGCGTTTGGCGTGCTTGAGCACCGGGCCGCGAATGTCGTAGCAGACGTTGGCGAGCTTGTTCGATTTGCTGACCTGCATGGCGATGTGTTCCCGAAAATGAACGATCCAGGCGGCGTATGAACTACCGTACTGGGAATCCTGCGTCTGTGCCCAGGCCTGACGCGGTATAGGCGCCACAATCCGTTTGAATGTGCATGACGTGACTGCCAGACTGGCGCCTGACGAGGCGCAATCATACGTGCCGCCCGATCTGCGGAAAAGCGTCGGATCGGGCTTTTTCAATTGCCGAGGTAGGACGATGGAAAAGTTGGAAAAAACCCTTGAAGAATGGCGCTCCATGCTCGATCCGGAGCAGTACAACGTCTGTCGGCTGAAGGGCACCGAACGGCCATTCTCCGGTAAATACAACGCCACCAAGACCGACGGCGTGTACCACTGCATCTGCTGCAACGAGCCGTTGTTCGATTCGCAGACCAAATTCGATTCCGGTTGTGGCTGGCCGAGTTTCTACGCACCGATCGAGGGCAGCGCGGTGGTGGAGGTCCGGGACGTCAGCCACGGCATGATTCGCACCGAGGTGGTCTGCGCCAAATGTGACGCTCACCTGGGCCACGTCTTTCCCGACGGCCCGCCGCCCACGGGTTTGCGGTACTGCATCAACTCGGTGTGCCTGGATCTGGTCCCCCGAGAGTAATTCGGTGGGAGCAAAGCTTGCTCGCGAAACAGGGCATCTCGATTTCTGAACGACCGTATCGCCTTCATCGCGGGCAAGCCTTGCTCCCACAGTTTGTGGTGTGGGTATTTTTGATAATTAAATTGTATGCAATTTAATTGCTCGCTATCTTCGCCGCCTGTCCTATACGTTTTCGGAGCCTTGCCATGAGCGATAACCTGTTGAGCATTCCGTGCACCACCATCAAGGGTGAGCAAAAGACCCTCGCCGATTTCGCCGGCAAGGCTGTGCTGGTGGTCAACACGGCCAGCCAGTGCGGGTTCACCCCGCAGTACAAGGGGCTTGAGGCGCTGTGGCAGACCTACAAGGACCAGGGCCTGGTGGTGTTGGGCTTTCCCTGCAATCAGTTCGGCAAGCAGGAGCCGGGCAACGAGGGGGCGATTACCGAGTTCTGCGAGCTGAACTTTGGCGTGAGTTTTCCGCTGTTCAAGAAAATCGAGGTCAACGGTGCCAACGCTCATCCCCTGTTCGTCCAGCTTAAACAGCGGGCGCCCGGCGTGCTGGGGTCCAAAGGCATCAAGTGGAATTTCACCAAGTTTCTGATCGGCAAGGACGGCCAAGTGGTCAAGCGTTTTGCCCCGACCACCAAGCCCCAGGACCTGACCGGTGAGATCGAAGCGCTGCTCAAATGAATGACCTGTCAGTCGATTCTCTGAAGCTCGACAGCCAGTTGTGCTTCAAGCTGTACGCTGCTTCGCGTGCGGTGATCCGGGGCTACAAGCCAATGCTCGATCAGCTCGGCCTGACCTATCCGCAGTACCTGGCGATGCTGGTGTTGTGGGAATGGCAGGACACGGCGCCGCCACAGCCGACGGTCAAGGCCTTGGGGGAGCGTTTGCTGCTGGATTCCGGCACGCTGACGCCGCTGCTCAAGCGCCTGGAACAGCTGGATCTGGTCCAGCGCCAGCGTTCGGCCCGGGACGAGCGGGAGGTGCACTTGAGCCTGACGACTGCAGGGCGAGCCTTGCGTGAACAGGTCGGCCCGCTCAAGGCCCGCCTGTTGTGCGACAGCGGTATCGACCTGGACCGCCTCGGAACGTTGCGAGACGGTCTCGATCACCTGTTGGGCCAGATCAAAGCGCTGACGTAGTCGGCACCCACTGGTCCAGCACTGCCGCCAGTTCTTCGCGGCGGAATGGCTTGGACAGGTAATCGTTCATGCCGGCCGCGCGGCAACGCTCGCGTTCCTCGGGCATCGCGTTGGCCGTCAGGGCGACAATCGGCAGGTCCGACCAGCGCCCGCTTTGGCGGATCTGCCGGCTGGCTTCGTAACCATCCATCACCGGCATGTTGCAGTCCATCAACACCAGGTCGAACACCCCCTGTTCCAGTTGGTCCAGGGCTTCGCCGCCGTGGGCCGCGACGGTGACTTCGCAGCCCAGTTTTACCAACATCCCCTTGGCCACCAGTTGGTTGACCGGATTGTCCTCCACCAGCAGCACCCGTCCACGCCTGGACGGCGCCTGGGCTTCGATCTGTGCGTCATCGATGACGGTCGCCTCGCTCTGCATGGCGCGCCGCAGAATCTGGTACAGCGCATGGCGCGCCAGCGGCCGGGCCTGTTGTATCAACGGGGCGAGGGCGGCGGCTTCTTCGCTGGGCATGAAGCTGCCATAGGCGGTCACCAGCAGGATCGGTGCGTCAAAGGTTGGCCGCAGGTTGAACAGGCATTCCGGGCAGTCGGTAATCAGTACGTCGGGTGTGAGCCCCAACAACCCGTCATCGATGGAGCGCTGCACATAATCCAGGCCCCATCCCGGCAACAGCATGCCCAGCAATTCGGCCAGGCCGCTGCTGCTGCCGGTGATGGCGACGACGTTGCCGCGCAACGGTTCGACCGGCGTTGCCGGGAGATGGCAGGGCAGGGGCAGGTCGGCACAGAACTGACTGCCAAAGCCGGCTTCGGAACTGATGGTCAACCGGCCCTGCATGGCTTCGCAAAGGTTGTAGGTCAGTGCCAGGCCCAGCCCGGTGCCGCCGAACTGGCGGGTAATCCCGGCGCCGGCCTGGGTGAACGGTTGCAGGATTCTTGCCTGGGCTTCCTGGGGAATGCCGATGCCCGTGTCGCGGATCTCGATGCGCACCCCGCCCTCGTAATGACTCAACTTCACGTCGACCCGGCCGAAGCGCGTGAATTTCAGTGCGTTGGACAGCAGGTTGCTGACGATCTGGCGCACCCGGGTCGGGTCGCCGAGTACCTGCGCCGGGAACTGCGGGTCGATCAGGCAGGCCAGTTCGACACTGGGGGCTGCGTTCTGGGAGAGCAGGTTGGCGGTATCCTCCACCAGGGAGCCGAGGTCGAACGGGATGCGTTCGAGCTCCAGTTGACCTGCGTCGAATTTCGACAGGTCAAGGATGTCGTTGAGCAGTTCGACCAATACCTTGCCCGAGTCATGGGCAATCGACAGCTGTTGCTGTTGTTCGGCCGTCAGGGGGCCGTCCAGGGACAGGGCGATCATTCCCAGCAGGCCGTTGAGAGGTGTGCGTATCTCGTGGCTCATGTTGGCGAGGAACGCAGAGCGGGCCTCGGCCATGTCCAGGGCCGTGCGCCGGGCCACTTCCAGTTCCTCGTTGGACTGGCTGAGGCGGGCGTTGCTGGCCTTGAGTTCGGCGGTGCGTGCCGAAACGATGTTTTCCAGTTGCGCGAGGTATTCGGTGAGGCGATTTTCGGCCGTGCGCCGCTGCTGGATTTCGGTGGAGATATTTTCGAACTGCTGGTTGGCGACGGATACCAGCACGCCAATTTCATCGGACTGGTGGCCGGATGGGCATTCCAGGCGGCTCTGTTCGTTGCTGCTCGGGTCGCGGCTGCTCAGTTCGCGGATGACCCGCACCAAGGGCTTGGTCAGCATCACGTAGAACAGTGCCAGCAGCAGGCCCGTCAGGATCAGGCTGCGGGCGAAGCCGTTGAGCAAGGTGACCTCGGCACGGCGCAGGAAACGACTGCCGAACGCAAAAGTGTCGACGTCCAGTCGCAGTATGCCCAAGGATTCGCTGGGCAAGTGATCCAGGTAGAGCCGGTCTTCGAACTGACGCTGGGCGCCGAACAGAAAGTCGCTGATGAACCGGTAGCTGCTTTGCAGCTCGGGCCGCTTGACGCTGGCGAGCACGGTATTGTTGTTGTCGATCAGCTCGGCCCCGATGATGGCCGGTGAGCGCAGCAGGCCCATGGACAGCTCCTGGGCGAGCTCGGCGTCGATGTTGTAGGCGATGCGCGAGGCCGGGTTATGGCTGATTTCCAGCAGCGAGAGGATTTCACGGTTGATCGACGCGTCTTCGCTGGCATAATCGATGCCGATCTGCATCAGGCTGAGCAAGGTGCCCAACACGAAGCCCACCAGGACGGTCAGGCGGGCCTGCTTATAGGAAAGCCGTTGGGTGAATCTGATGTCCATTGAGTGATGAACCACTTACGTTTCCCTTCGCCGGTCAAGCATAGCTGATCATCTCTGAAGTCCGGTGCAGCCAGTGTGTATTGTGTGAAGTAGACCCGCCATTGGATACGGCGTTTCGTAGCTCGAGCGCCATCATTACTGTGAACCTGTCCGAGGAGAAGACGTGGACTCGCGATTGAATGCTTTTCTTGAGCGTGCCGATGCCGTGCTGGCCCGGATCGAGCCTTTGCTGCCGGCGCCCCGGCCCACCATCGATTGGACCCAGACCCTGGCCGCCCGCTGGCAGCGTGACGGCCGTAGCGGCTACCTGCTGCCGCTGCAGGTCAGCCTCGACATGCGCCTGTCGGACCTGATCGGCGTGGACCGCCAGGTCGAACAACTGGGCCGCAACACCCGGCAGTTCATCGATGGCATGCCCGCCAACCATGCCTTGCTCTGGGGCTCGCGTGGCACCGGCAAGTCGTCCCTGGTACGCGCCCTGTTGGCTGAACATGCCCCGCATGGCCTGCGCTTGATCGAGATCGAACGCGATCACCTGGCCGATTTGCCCCGGGTGGTCGAGCAGGTTGCGAAACTGCCCCAGCGCTTCGTGTTGTTCTGCGATGATTTGTCGTTCGAATCCGGTGAAGGCGATTACCGCGTGCTCAAGAGCGTGTTGGATGGATCCCTGGAGCAGGCGCCGGACAACGTGCTGCTGTATGCCACTTCCAACCGTCGTCACCTGGTGCCGGAAAAGGAAAGCGACAACGAGAACTGGAAACGGGTCGACGGCGAACTTCACCCCAGCGAAGCGGTAGAAGACAAGATCGCCTTGTCCGACCGCTTTGGCCTGTGGCTGTCGTTTTATCCGTTTACCCAGGAGCATTTCCTCAACGTGGTGGAGCACTGGATCGGCGAACTGGCAGCCAAGGCCGGGCTGGCCTGGCAGCGCGATGAAGCGCTGGATGTGCTGGCGGTGCGTTGGGCAACCGGTCGCGGCAACCGCAACGGACGTTGCGCCTATCAGTTTGCCCGTTATTGGGTGGGCCTGAAATTGTTGGAGCACAAGGCATGATCGATTTGAAGGATACCGGTGTTGGCCTTGACGGCTACGCGTTGTTATCGGCACAGCTGGAATCCTTGCTGGCCGATGAGCGTGACTTCATCGCCAACGCCGCGCAGTTCTCGGCTTTCCTGTCCAGTCAGCTGGATGATCTGAACTGGGCCGGTTTCTACCTCAATCGCAACGAAGAGCTGGTCCTGGGACCGTTCCAGGGCCAGATCGCCTGCGTGCGGATCCCCTTTGGCCGCGGCGTGTGCGGTACGGCGGCCGCGACCCGGCAGACCCAGCGCGTCGAAGACGTCCATGCCTTCGCCGGGCACATTGCCTGCGACAGCGCGTCGAACAGCGAGCTGGTAGTACCGCTGGTCAAGGACGGGCGCTTGATCGGCGTGCTCGACCTGGACAGTCCGAAACTGGCGCGTTTTACCGAACATGATCAAGCCGGCATCGAGCAGTTGGCCGCGATATTCCTGCGCTTGACGGATTGCTGACCGCTTCCTGTAGGAGCTGGCGAAGCCTGCGATTTTTTGATCTTTCGCTGGAGACTCAATCTTCAGTGGAAAGATCGCAGCCTCGCTTCGCTCGGCAGCTCCTACAGCAGCTCCTGCAGGGATAGCTTTCATGGCTTCAACCCTGCCTTGACCAGCAAGCCGTGGGGATCGACTTCGTCGATCTGGTGCGGGTCGAGGAACTGGTTGGCGTAGCTCTCGTAGATTTTTTCTTCGATGAACAGCTCGAACAGCTCGGGATCGATATGGGCGTCACGGCACATGGTGGCCATGATGCCCAGGGCCTCGCTCAGTTTCTTCGCTTTCTTGTAGGGGCGGTCGGCTGCCGTCAGCGCTTCGAAAATGTCGGCAATGGCCATCATGCGCGCCGGCAGGCTCATCTCTTCGCGTTTGAGGCGCTTGGGATAACCGCTGCCATCCATTTTCTCGTGATGACCGCCAGCGATCTCCGCGACATTGTCCAGGTGACTGGGGAAGGGCAGCTGGCTGAGCATCATGATCGTCTGCACCATGTGATGGTTGATGACGTAGCGCTCCTCGCGGGTCAGCGTGCCGCGCGTGATGCTCAGGTTGTAGAGCTCGCCGCGGTTGTATTTCCAGGCCGGTACGTCGAGCTGGAAGCCCCACGGGTTGTCCGCCGGGATCAGTTCGGCTTGGTGGTGTTCGAGCAGGTGCTCGGGCTTGTCTGCCAACAGCGGCTCAGTGACCGGTAGCGTCGGCTTGGGCGTGCGATTCTGGCGTCGGTGCTCTTCCCAGGAAACCCCCAGGCGATCGTCGAGGGTCCGGGTCCATGGGCGTTGGGCAATCTGTTGCAAGCGTTGCAGATCGGCCTCGGCCATGGCTTCGCAGCCCAGGTTGCAGCGGGCGACGAAGGTAAAGTCGTCATCCAGGGCCGTCAATGTCGCGTCGCGCTGCTGTGCCAGGGATGACGGTTCGCCGCCGCTTGCCACGGCCTGCCAGTAATCGACCCAGGCGTCGCGCTTGAGCACTTCGAAGCGGGTGCGTATCTCGTGGATCCGGTCGTTCAGGGTTTCCAGCTTGGTGGCCTTGTCGACCACGTATTCGGGGGTGGTGACCTTGCCGCAATCGTGCAGCCAGGCGGCGATGTGCAGGGCTTCCCATTCATCCTCCGTTGGCCGATAGGCGTCGAATGCCGGTGCCTGGCTGGCAGCGGCCGCCTGGGCGAGCATCAGGGTCAGGACCGGCACCCGTTGGCAATGGCCGCCGGTGTAGGGGCTCTTGGCATCGATCGCGCCGGCCAGCAATTGGATGAAGGCGTCCAGCAACTGCTTTTGCCTGGCTTGCAGGCGCTGGCCCTCGATGCTCACGGCGGCGGCACCGGACACGGCCTGCAGGAAGGCGATGCGGTCGGGCTGCAGTTTTTCCAGGTCGGCTTCGGTGCCGCTGTCTGTGATCAACAGTACCAGTACGCCGACGGTTTCCTGGTGTCGATTGCGCAGGCGAATACCGATCAAATGGACCCGCGGCGAGTCCAGTGCCCGCAGGACGCTCTGCAGATCGGCCGCCTGTTCGAAGCCCAGGGGGGCGACGAGGTTGTCTGAGGTGGCCAGTTGCTGGAGCCATTGCGGACTGTCGCCAGCCTGTAGCTCATGACTGCGCAGCTTGAAGGCGTCGAGGTCCCTGGGTGTCCCATTGATTATCAGCCCATACGGCTTGACCCGATTGTCGTCGTTCTCGCGCAAATAGATCAGGCCGGCCTGGGCCTGGCCGATTTTCACGGTTTCAAATAACACCCGTTCCAGCAACGGGGCGAAGCGGGTTTCGGCGCGCAGGCTGGCGGTGATTTCAAAGAAACTCGCCAGGGTCTCTTTCATGCGCGCCATCGATACGCCCAACTGATCGACTTCCAGCACCGGGGAGCGACGGGACACCGGGTAGTTGAAGTCAAAGCTGCGAATGGCATCGGCTTCCTGCACCAGTTCACGCAAGGGCTTGACCAGGATCCGGGACGTCAGCCAGCCCAGGGGCAGGCACAGCAGCAGGGTGGCGAGGGTGATGAGCGCGCCTTGCCAGCGCATGCGATAGGCATTGTCCAGCAGCTCATCTTCAGGGACCAGCAGCGCCAGTTCCAGGCCCTGGGGCCCGCCTTCCTGCATGTGGCTGCGAGAAACGATCCACTGGCGTCCGGCCGCTTCCAGGCGCGTGGTGTCGGTGTTGTCGTCGAGCGCGGCGGCGATAGCCGGGCTGAGGTCGCGGGCCTTGGTCAGGCGTGCCGACTGGGCGTCGGCGAGCAGCCGGCTGCTGTCGGGATAACCCACTGCGTTGCCCGTGGGATCGAGCAGGACGACTTCGGTGCCGGTGGTCACCTTATGCTTGGCCAGGGTCTGGGACAGGGCCGCCAGGGTCAGGTCGGCGCCGATGACCGCCTGCTCGCCACTGCGCCGGGCAAGGGTGGTGCCGACGTTATGGGTGGAGAAAAAAACGTAGGGCTCGGTGGTGATCTGCTCGGTGCTGTCGGCGGCGCTGCGAAACCAACTGCGGCTGCGGGGGTCGTAGGTTTCGTCGGCAATATCCCGGCGCCCGATGAGCGTCAGCGTCTCGTCGTAGAACAGCGACTGGGAGTGAACCGGGCCTTGCTCGGTTGTCCGCTCCACGGTCCAGACCTGGTAGGCCGCGTCGGCCGGTGCCTGCAGGGCGGCTTTCAGGGCCGCGGTGCGCAATGGCCGGACCATCAGGAAGTTGCCCTGATGATCGCCCAGGTACAACGACGCCAGGTTCGGGTTGTCCCGCAGTGCCTGGCTGAAGGGCACGAGCAGGGCCAGGCGCTGCGCCATCTGTGGCGTGCGCGTGGCTGGATAGTCGGCCAGCAGGCTCAACAGGTGGCGGATGGGTTCGTAGGTGTCGTACAGATCCAGGCGTACATCCTGTTCAATACGGTTGAACAGCTTTTCACTGCTGGACAGGATGATTTGCGTGGTTTGCCGGTAATTGAAAATCCCCAGCACCACCCCGGTCAGCAACAGAAGCAGGGTAAACATCACGCTGATGTGAACGTGCAGGGGGAACCGGCGTTTTTCCGGACGCGGTGCGCTGGGCATTGCAGTCACTCCAAGTGTCAGGGGGTGTTCTCGATGGGTATTCCCGCGTGCAGGGGAAACCGCTCGAGAACCCCCCAGGTACGCACTGCTGAGCGAATAGCATAGTAAACGCTGGATTATTTTGCCTTGGCGATCTCCGTTTCGAGGGCCCGCTCCAGTTCGCTCATGGCGCGGTCGAGGGCGTCGATGCAATCGCTGATTCGCCCAGGTGCCTGCGGCTGATGACAAGCGCGCTCCAACGCCTCGCATCGCTGGATCAGCGATGTCGCCTGGACGATGCGGGCGACGCCTTTTATCTTGTGCGCTATTTCGCTCAGCGCTTGGCGGTTTGCGCCGCGGGCGACGTCGAGCAACTCCTGGCGGTCCGAGCGGCTGCTGCTGAGCAATTCAGCCAACAGGCGCCGGTTGGACGAAGGGTCGCCGCCAGTCAGCGCCTGCAGGCTTTGTACGCTGAAAACCGCTGGGCGGCCGGTGGGTTTGACCGCATTGATCCATTGGCTCAAGGCGCTCAGGCTGATCGGCTTGAACAGACAGTCGTCCATCCCCGCGTCCTGGCAGCGTTGTTTTTCCTCCGGTTGGGCATTGGCAGTGAACCCCAGGAGGGTGCAGGGCGGCCGTTGCTGCTCGGACTCAGCGCGACGAACCGACCGGGCCAGTTCATAGCCGCTCATGATGGGCATGTTGCAATCGGCGATGACCAGATCGAAATGGTTCTTTTGCCAGACCTCGAGTCCGTGGGCACCATCATGGGCGACCTGATAGTGATGGCCCAGGTATTCCAATTGCTGCGACATCAGCAGGCGGTTGGCGGGGTGATCGTCCACGATCAGGACGTTCAGGGTGGCCAGGGCCGTTTCGATGACCGGTTCAGGTGGGGGGCGAACCGGCGCTGTCGACAGGACGGTCAGTTGCAGGCGGACCTGGACCTGGGTGCCGGTGCCGGGTTGGCTGTTCATGTGCAGGCTGCCGCCCATCATCTGGCACAGGTTGCGACTGATCACCAGCCCCAACCCCGCGCCGTTGCGGGCCATCCGGCTGGTGTTATCGACCTGGGCAAAAGGTTCGAACAAACGTTGCAGGTCCGCCGGGCCAATACCGATGCCGCTGTCGTTGACCTCCAGGTGCATCTGCAGAGCGTCGTCCCGGTCGGCTGGCGACAGCCGGACCTTGATCACTACCTGGCCCTGCTCGGTAAATTTGAGGGCATTGCTGATCAGGTTCGACAGCACCTGTTTGAACCGCAACGGGTCCATCAACACGTCAGGGCTGCCCTCGGCAGCGTCGAACTGCAGGGACAGCGCCAGGTTTTTCTGCCGGGCCACGCCCTCGAATACTCTAATGACCGATTGCAGCAGGGCCCTGAGATTGACGCGTTCGGGGGCCAGGCTCAAATGGCTGGATTCGATACGGGCGATGTCCAGGATGTCGCCTATCAGTTCGAGCATGCCTGAGGCCGACTCGTACGCGACTTCGATGGTCGAGCGGTCCACGTGGCCTTTGTCAGCGTGTTTCAGGGCTAGCTCAAGCATGCCGATTACCGCGTTCATGGGGGTGCGGATTTCATGGCTCATGGTTGCCAGGAACGTGCTTTTGGCGCGGTTCGCGTCGTCGGCCCGTTGCTTGGACGCGCGCAGTTCCTCGAACAGCTGGCGTCGCTCACTGATGTCGATCCAGCCACCGATGATGCCTTGCACTTCGGCGGCGGAGTTTCGGTAGGGGAGGATCCAGTGGTAGATCGTCAGTTGCCTGTCCCCGATGTGCAGGGGCCGATCCACGATCAGGGCGGTGCCTTCGGCCATGACGCGTTGGTAGTCCGCCTGGTACTCCTGCGCTTCGAAGGCGTTGCTCATGGAACCTGGCATCAGGTTCTTGCCGATGACGTCTTCGCGTTTGACGTCGAACGTTTGCAGGTAGCTGTCATTGCAGCTTTGCAGGATGCCGTTGCGATCCCTCACGTAGATGGGGTGAGGGGTGCCGTTGAGCAGCGAATGCATGAATTCGAGCTGATCATTGAGGGCCAGTTCCGCCCGTTGGCGTTGCCTGATCTGGCGCTGCATGTAGGCGTTCCACGCCAGGGAAAACAGCAGCAACAGACCAACGCCCGCGACGACCTGGAGGAACAGGCGGTTGTAGGTGCGCCAGGTGTGTTCCGAGGGCGAGACGTAACCGCGCCAGCGGTTGTTGATGACGCCCAGTTCGTCGGGGTCGATACTGGTCAGGGCCTTGTCGAGGATGGCGTTCAACGCTGTGGCGTTTTTTGCCGTGGCCAGCGCGAACATGGCCTGTTGGGTGCCCACCGTGCTGCTGATTTGCAACCTGTCGCGCCATGCATAGGAAGAAATGAAGTAGTTGGCCATCACCTGCGAGTTCACGCTGCCGTCGACCTGGCCATGGGCGAGCATTTCCACGGCGTGCAAGGGGCCGTCCGTTTCGATGATTTGAATGTTCGGGTACTGGTTGCGTAGCCATTCAATGACCGGATTGCCTTTGGCGATTGCCAGGCTGGCGTGGCCGAACTGATCGAGTGTCGTGGGTGTGTCGGACTGTTTGCGGGTCAGCAGGACGAACGAACTGTCGACGTAGGGGCGGCTGAACTTCAACTGGAGTTGTCGTTCACTGCTGGGCAAAAGTGCGGCGATCATGTCGGCTTGATCGTTGAGGACCGCAGCGATCATTTCGCTGTCGTTCTGGCGGCGCTGGATGTCCAGGCGCAGGCCGGTGCGCAGCCGGATCAATTCCAGCAGATCGGCACTGATGCCGCGAAAGTCCCCATCCGCATCGAAGAAGGTGAAGGGCGCGGAGGTTTCGTTCACCACCACCCGGACCACCGGATGCCTCGCCAGCCAGCGTTGCTCGCGGTCGGTCAGTTGTATCCTGTGGTCCGTGAGGTACAGGTCGCTGCCTGCGCTCCAGCGTTTGGAGATGGCGGCTTGCTCGGTAATGGAGACCTGGTTCAGCGTAGCGTTGATGACTTCCAACAAGCGGGTGTCGCTACGTCGTACGGCAAAACCGAACCCGTGGGATTCGTGTTTGCCGAAGCTGGCCATGCGGATATTGCTCAAGTAGCCCTTGTTGATCATGTAATGGGTGGAGAGGGTATCGCCGAGAAATACATCGGCCTGACCGAAGGCGACAGCATTGATGGCGTTCTGGTAGGACGGGTAGGTGGTGATGAGAGCCTTGGGGTAGAGTTTTTCAATTTCCCGCAGCGGCAGGTAGTGATAGACCATGCTCAGCCGCAACCCTTCGAGATCGTCGGTCAGGGAGCGGCTTTCATTCGTTCGGGTGACGAGAACGGGTTGGTCCACTGCGTACGGCGTCGACAGCACGATGTCGGGGTTGCGGGCTTCGAAACCGTTGGCGGTGCCAAGCATGTCGATTTGCCCATCCTTGAGTGCTGCCATGGCCGCCTCGCGGGAGTCGAAGCGCAGGACGCTCATGGGCAGGCCAGTGGCCTTGGCGATGATGTCGGCGTAATCGGCCGTCAGGCCTTCGTAGTCGCGTCCGCTGGTGGAGAGATCGAAGGGCGGGTAATCCGGGGCGGAAGTTCCCAGGACCAGCGCTTGCCGATCCTGTAGCCAGGCGCGGTGAACATCATCCAGCTTGACCTCGGTATGGGCCATGGACGAGTGGCCCAGCAGGGTATATTGCTCGGACGCATTCGCCGCCGCCGCGAGCATTCCTGTACATAACGCCGCACTGATCAGCAGGAGACATTCGGTTATGCGTCTGAGCATCCTGTTTTTCTCACACCAGCGCGTTGCGCTTCGCCATTTCAATCAGATCGACCAAGGACTTGACCTTGAGCTTCTG
Organism: Pseudomonas sp. Root401; assembly: GCF_001425105.1. Taxonomy (NCBI): domain Bacteria; kingdom Pseudomonadati; phylum Pseudomonadota; class Gammaproteobacteria; order Pseudomonadales; family Pseudomonadaceae; genus Pseudomonas; species Pseudomonas sp. Root401. The sequence continues at coordinate 43,483 of NZ_LMDO01000028.1, forward strand.
CATCAGCCGCTTCTTATAAGTACTGACGGTCTTATTGCTTAGAAACATTCCCTTGGCTATTTCCTTGTTGGTACGACCCTGGGCAAAAAGTTGCAGCACCATCAGTTCCCGATCATTGACACTTTTGAAAAGGTCCAGCTCGATACTGCGTGGATCATCCGGGCGTACCGGATTCAGCGCCTGGCTGGGGAAATAGTTATAGCCGGACAATACTGCTTTGATCGCGCTGACAAGTTCGCTGAGGTCTTCCTGTTTACAAACGTAACCAGAGGCACCCGACTGCATGCATCGAATGCCGAAGAGCGTCGGCGACTGGGCCGTGAGCACCAGCGTCTTGAGTGGAGTGGTCATGGCGTTGAAGCGCGAGAGGATTTCCAGCCCGTCGAGTTTGGGAATGCTGATATCCAGGATAACCAGGTCTGGCATGCATTCGCGCACCATTTGCATCGCATCGACGCCGTTGTCAGTTTCACCTACGACCTTATAGCCTTCATGCTCCAGAAGCATGCGAACAGCGAGGCGGATGACCGGATGATCGTCGACAATGAAAACGGAGTTCATGAATAAATTACCCTGCGAACTTGAATAAAGCGCGCACCTTAGCCCACTTACAACCAGGGTCGTACGAACAGACGGGCATGCAACTTCAATTTCAGAAGTTTCCTACAAAAAAAGAGGCAACGTATTACGATGTAATCGGTTTTTTAGTAGGCGGGTGGCAACAGGAGGGGGAAGAGTTGGCTGTGTGTGAAGGGATATTTCTTTGATAGTGTTGTTTGTGCAAACAAAAAAAGCGTTTTAATCGAGGTTTTTTGTAAACCATATAGTTATTTATCTACTTCAAACTCCTTGTGGCGCAGCGCTACAAAATTCACATTCACCGCCAATTCCCTGTGGCAGCGAGCTTGCTCGCGATGACGGTGGCACATCCTGCATTGATGCGCACAGATCCACTGCCATCGCGAGCAAGCTCGCTCCCACAGGTTTTGTGCCAGGTGCAGCACACTGTCGATCCACGCCTTTTATTGGCGCGTGCGGCCGGTCATCTCCTGGGCCATTTCGCTGGCGTAGCTGTCAGTCATCCCGGCGATGAAATCGATCATTCGCAGGAACGCGCTATGCAAAGGGCCATTGGGGTCCGGCGCGTTGTTCCCCAGCAGGTCGAGAATGCGGCGATTCTTGAACGAAGGCGTGCGGCCCCCGTGCTGTTCAAGGGCCGCTCCGCAAAATCCGTTGAGCAGGATTTCCAGCGTGGTGTAGGCGCCGATTTCGTGCAGGGTCTTGCGCTTGTCCTGGAAAATTTTCCGGCGCGCCATGTCCTTGGCATTCAACACGCAGCGTTTTGCCGGGCCGTGCATATGCTCCACCAGATCCCCTGGCAATGTGCCGGCAAGCAATGCTTCCTGCTGTTCGACAAAAGCCCGGGCGGCGGCGTTGGTCAGGTGTTCGATGGCCTTGCCCCGCAGGATCGCCAGTTTGCGTCGCCGCGAGTCCAGCGGCCCCAGCTGCCGGTAGGTGTCCGGAAGATCGTCGCCCACCAGGTCCAGGAGCAGCGATTCCACCTGGGGGTATTCCAGGAGATCCATCTCCACGCCGTCTTCCAGGTCGATCAGCGCGTAGCAGATGTCGTCGGCGGCTTCCATCAGGTACACCAAGGGATGCCGTGCCCAGCGTTGATCCTCGATCTGTGGCAAACCGAGTTTGTGGGCAATCTGCTCCAACAGCGGCAGTTCGCTCTGGTAGCAACCGAACTTGTGTTTCTTGTAGCCCAGCGAGTCCGCGTGGCGGGCAGTCCAGGGGTATTTCAAATAGGTGCCGAGGGTGGCATAGGTCAGCCGCGTTCCGCCGTCGAACTGATGGTATTCAAGTTGAGTGAGGACGCGGAATCCTTGGGCGTTGCCTTCGAAGTTGAGGAAGTCGTTGCGCTCGGCTTCGCTCATTGCATCGAGCCAGCCACGGCCGGCGGCCTGCTGGAACCAATAGCGGATAGCATCCTCGCCGGAGTGACCGAACGGCGGGTTGCCAATGTCGTGGGCCAGGCAGGCCGATTGCACCACCATGCCCAGGTCGCTTGGCTCGCACCAGTCAGGCAGGGCATTGCGGATGGTTTCTCCCACGCGCATGCCCAGGGAGCGCCCGACGCAGCTGACTTCCAGGGAATGGGTCAGGCGCGTATGGATGTGGTCGTTGCTGGAGACCGGATGCACTTGCGTCTTGCGTCCGAGGCGGCGGAAGGCGCCGGAAAAGATGATGCGGTCGTGGTCCTTGTGGAAAGGACTGCGGCCCAGTTCTTGCGGACTGTGCAGCGGTTTTCCGAGACGTTCGCGAGTCAGCAGGGTGTGCCAATCCAAGGCCGGTTGCTCCGTTTGATGATGTCGGTGTCCTAGCTTCCCGGTTCGTGGGGCGCGCTGCAAGGCTTATGGGAGTAGGAGTTGCCGAAGGCTGCGATCTTTTCGTTCACTCAGGATTCAATTGGCTGGGGCAAGATCGCAGCCTCGTTGCACTCGACAGCTCCTACACAGCTCCTACACCGCGCTTACTATGCAATCCCGCGGGGGCAAGCTCGCCGCGATGTGTAGGTCCTCAGGGCTTGCGCAGGTCTTTGGCCAGCTTGACCAAGGGCAGCAATGTCGTTGCCAGGCGGATCAGGCCAGTCAAGCCACCGCCACCGCCATTGCGGGTCCGTTTGCCGGTGATGAAACCGAGCAGGGACACCGCCGCCACGCCCCACAGGGGCGCGTGCTTGATACCGAAGCCTTCGTGCCAGCTTTGCGTCAAGCCGCGCACCCGTTGCAAGGGCTGTAGCAATTGGCGCGTTTCCTGACGGATTTCCTGGCGATGCATTTCCATGCGCAGACGCACCAGCGCCTTGCGCATTTCCTGTCGGGTTCGGGCTTGAGGAATATCAGGCAGGCTCATGGCAACAGGCGCTCCCGGTCATTGGCCAGTTCTTCGAGGGTGGCGTTAAAAGGGGAGGACTCGTCATAGATCGCTGCCTTGAGCCGCAGACCGCAGAACAGCGCTGCCAGCAGGTAGAACAGGCACAGGCCGATAATGCCCGCCAGGCGATAGGTGTCCCACACCAGGATCAGTACCAGCGCCGAAAGCCCGACCAACAGCAGCAGGCCGAACACCAGCGCAAGGCCGGCGAACAGCAGGAGGCTGACGGTGCGTGCCTTCTGTTCCTGCAATTCCATGCCGAACAATTCGACGTGGCTGTGCAGCAAGCCAAGGAACGCCGCGCCCAGGCGGCGTGCTGTAGGTTGTGTGCCCGCTTCGGACGAGCCGGATTCGTCGATACCCATCATTTAGCGCCGTGTCGCCAGCAGACCAATCAGGAAGCCAACGCCTGCGGCAATGCCCACCGATTGCCAAGGGTTGGCCTGTACATATTCCTCGGTGGCGACCACCGCAGCCTGGCCGCGTTCGCGCATGGAATCTTCCGTCAGCTTGAGTGTTTCGCGTGCGCGCAGGAGGGTTTCGTGAATCTGGCTGCGCAGTGCATCGGCTTGATCGCCTGCCAGCGTCGCGGTGTGATCGAGCAACCGTTCCGTGTCGCTGACCAGCGTCTGGAAATCTTCCATCAGGGTTTCTTGAGCAGTCTTTGCCTGGGTTCTGGCCATCGGTGGATCTCCGTAAGTGACGTCTGAAACGTTCGAGTATGAGCCTTGCTGGAAGGTTCAGTACAAGTGACTGGTACAACTTTTGCTCAGGCTTTTGCCATGTACTGGTGCATCAGCCTGCGCCAGTGCGCTGAAGCTGGGCGAAAGCCCGAAAAACCTTAACCCAAATAATCAAAACCCGCGAAGCACCTCCAAGCGGGATTTCGTTTTGACCGTTCTTGCGCACCAAAGCGGTTCATCGGCCTGCGTTCGGCCAATGAGTCGTTTCAACTTGGTGCGCTCGCAAGGCAAGCGAACCGGTTTGGTGCTTTTTTCAACTTTTTCAGGTCTGCCAATACCATGGAAAATATGCAAAGTGCCGTGGACGGTCTGGTCCACAGCTCCAACACGCTGTTCATCCTGCTCGGTGCAGTCATGGTCCTGGCCATGCATGCCGGCTTTGCGTTTCTTGAAGTGGGAACGGTCCGGCAAAAGAACCAAGTCAATGCACTGTCGAAAATCCTCAGCGATTTCGCGGTCTCGACCCTGGCCTATTTCTTTATAGGCTATTGGATTGCCTACGGTGTGACCTTCCTGCAACCGGCAGCGGAGCTCAGCGCCGATCACGGCTACAGCCTGGTGAAGTTTTTCTTCCTGCTGACCTTTGCCGCCGCGATTCCGGCCATCATCTCCGGTGGTATTGCCGAACGTGCCCGGTTTGCACCGCAGTTGTGCGCCACGGTGCTGATCGTGGCGTTTGTCTATCCGTTTTTCGAAGGCGTGGTCTGGAACGGCAATTTTGGCCTGCAGGCCTGGCTGCAAGCCCGGTTCGGCGCCAACTTCCATGACTTCGCCGGCTCCGTGGTGGTACATGCCATGGGCGGCTGGCTGGCGTTGGCTGCCGTGCTTTTGCTCGGCCCGCGTAACGGCCGCTACCGGGACGGCCGCCTGGTGGCGTTTGCGCCTTCGAGCATTCCCTTCCTGGCCCTGGGTTCGTGGATCCTGATTGTCGGCTGGTTCGGTTTCAACGTGATGAGTGCCCAGACCTTGCCCGGGGTGAGCGGGCTGGTGGCGGTCAATTCGTTGATGGCCATGGTGGGCGGTACCGTGGCGGCGTTGATTGTCGGGCGCAATGACCCGGGCTTCCTGCACAACGGTCCGCTGGCCGGTTTGGTGGCGGTCTGTGCCGGTTCCGACCTGATGCACCCGGTCGGTGCGCTGGTCACGGGGGCCATTGCCGGTGCCTTGTTTGTCTGGTGCTTCACCGCGGCCCAGGGCAAGTGGAAGATCGACGATGTGCTCGGCGTCTGGCCGCTGCACGGGCTGTGCGGGGTCTGGGGCGGCATTGCTTGTGGCGTCTTTGGCCAGAGCGCCCTGGGCGGCCTGGGTGGGGTCAGCCTGGTCAGCCAATTGATCGGCACGGCGTTGGGGGTTGTCGTCGCCTTGGCCGGCGGGTTTGCGGTCTATGGCGTGATCAAGGCCGTACTGGGGCTGCGCCTGACCCAGGAAGAAGAGTATTACGGCGCCGACCTGTCGATTCACAAGATCGGCGCGGTCAGCCAGGACTGAGCGTCGCACTATGGCTCCTTGTCCTGGTTGCCGGGATAAAAGCCATGGAGCAGGCGATAGCGGTCATGACGAACCTGATCCACATGATGCCGGACCTGCTGCTCGGGCAGGCCGAGCATGATCAGGGCGTGGGAGGCCAGCATCAGGCTCGACTCCAGCAGCTCCGGGACCACTTCGCTGGCCCCGGCAGCCTGCAACTCGGCCAGTTGGCTGTCGTCACGGGTGCGCACCAGGATAGGTACATGGTGGTTGACCTGTCGGGCCGCCTTGAGCACGGTGATGGCGATGTCGGTCTTGTCCACCGCGATCACCAGCAACCTGGCGCGGCTCAAGCCAACGGCCGCCAGCAGGTCTCCTCGTCGCGAATCCCCATAATGCACGCAGTTTTCCCCGACGGTGGCTTCCTGGATGATCACTGGGTCGTCATCCAGGGCGACGAACGCCTGGCCTTCGCGGCGCAGGAACCGCCCGATGGATTGACCGACGCGCCCATAGCCGCAAATGACCACATGGCCCGACAAGCCGGCATTGAGTGCGCTGATCTGGTCCAGTTGCGCCTCTTCGTTGGGTTTGCGATGCAGGCGCGCGGCGACGCGTGGCGCGGCGCGCAGCAACAGTGGAGTCAGTAGCATCGAGCAGAAAGTCGCGGCCAGCAGCAGGCCGCTGATGTCGGCGGGGATGAGGTGGTTCTGCTGCATCAGGGCCATCAGGGCAAAGCAGAATTCACCGCCCTGGGCCAACGCCAGGCCACTGCGCCAGGCGGTTTCAACGTCGCTGCCGCGCCATTTCACCAGGACGGCGACCACAAAGCCCTTGATGAGCATCAAGCCGAGAGTCAATCCGAGGATCAACAAGCCGTCATCGAGGAACAGCTGCAGGTCGATCAGCATGCCAATGCTGACAAAGAACAGCCCCAGCAGGATGTCGCGGAACGGGCGTATGTCGGCCTCGATCTGATGCCGGTAGTGGCTTTCCCCCAGCAGCATGCCCGCCAGGAAAGCGCCCAGGGCCGGCGACAAGCCAAGCAGGTGGGTCAGCCATGCCGTCAGCAACACGATCACCAGGGCCAGCAGCACGAACAGTTCTGCGGATCGGGACGCCGCCACTTCATGGAACAGCCGGGGCAACAGCAGCCGGCTGGCCAGCAGCAGGCCGCCGAACAGAACCAGGGTCTTGCCCAAGGTCAAGGGCAGCGCCCAGTACCACGGGTGGTCGCTGCTGCCGGCGAATACCGGCACCAGCGTCAACAACAGCACCGCGATAACGTCCTGGAACAACAACACGCCGATGGCGTTCTGGCCGTGGCTGCTGAAGATCTCTCCCAGGCTGGTCAATTCCTTGCTGACGATGGCAGTGGAGGACAAGGCCAGCCCGGCGCCGAGCAACAACGCGACGATCACAGGCGCGCCGCCCAACGCCAGCAATCCCGCCAGGACCGCCCCCGAGCACAGCACCTGCAGGCTACCGAGGCCGAACACGACCCGCCGCAGTTCGAGCATTTTCGACAGGGAAAACTCCAGCCCCAACGAGAACAGCAGGAACACCACCCCGAGCTCGGCCAAGTCAGGCAGTTCTTCGCTGTCGTTGACCCAGTCCAGAGCGGTAGGCCCGACCGCCAGCCCGACGCAGAGATAACCCAGCACGGGTGGCAGGCGCAGCCGCCTGAACAAGGCGATGACCACCAGGGACGAGGCAAGGATGATCAGCAGGTTGGCAAACAAGGGGAACTCCGTTTCAAGGCTACAACGCACAGCGTAGAGGGGAAAATGCGACAAGCGTCGCTGGAAAAGCATTGGCGCTCAGTGATTTGCATCAGCGTTTTACCGAAACGCCTTGAAGCGAGCCAGCGACTCGACGGTTTCCCGGCTCGGGCCTAGAATGACCGTCTATCTTTTTTGGGTCTACCCGCCATGCTTCCTGAATGCCAGTTGTTCGGCACCCTGGGGTGTCATCTATGCGAAGTAGCCGAAGCTGAACTGATGCCTTTCGTCGAACATGGATTGTTGGTGGAACTGGTGGACATTTCAGAACGCGAAGACTGGGTGGACAGTTATGGGCTGCGTATTCCCGTGCTGCGCAGGCTGGATACCGGTGCCGAGCTGGACTGGCCCTTCGAGGCCGAACAAATCGTGAACTTTCTCGGTTGAACAGTTCATTCGTCAGTTCCTGATACTGCGGTTGGCGAAAGTATCGTGCTTCGGTTACTGTATGTCTATACAGTTATCTGGAGTGCATCCCCTTGGTCAATGTCGAACAACTGAAAAGCAGCGTGAACAGGATGTCCGCGGACGTTGTGCGCGAGGCAGTCCTGGAGCTGCGCCTGGATGGCTTGGTTACCGAAGGCAAGACACCCTTCAATAAACTGCATTTCAACACCTGTTTCGCCGAGATTGAAGCGTTGTTCCAGCGTGCCGGCTATCACAAACAGTTGGATGTGGTGGGTTACCAGGGCCTGTTGTACGCGCTGTACGATCCAGGTCGCTGGGAGGCGGTGGAAGTGCTGCGCTGGTTGAAAGAATTCACCGAAGCGGCGGCAAAATCGACGTCAGTCACCGCGTGAGCAATCATTGCTGGGCTGGCCTGTGCGACTGTCGGATAATACCGCCTCGCAAAAATGCCTAAGAGTTTTCAATGCCCGGTTCATCGTTTTCCGCCGCTCATCATCAGGCCAGTACGCTGTACCTGCCGCCCGGTTCCTGGCAGACAGTGCTGGAGTGCCTGTGCGAGCATTTCAGCGCCATCAGTCGCGAGCAGTGGCTGGACCGGATCGCTCGGGGCCGGGTATTGGACGGGGAGGGCAGGGCCATCCAGGTCGACTTGCCATACCGCGAAGGCCTGCGCATCCACTATTTCCGTGAAGTGCCCGATGAGAAGCCGATCCCGGTGGTGGAGTCGATCCTGTATGCCGACGAGCATCTGGTGGTGGCAGACAAACCGCATTTTCTGCCTGTCACCCCGGCGGGTGAATACGTCGAGCAAACCTTGTTGCGACGGCTGATCCGGCGGCTGGACAATCCTCATCTGGTGCCCCTGCACCGCATCGACCGGCACACGGCCGGGCTGGTGTTGTTTTCGGCCAACCCGAACACCCGCTCGGCGTATCAGTCGTTATTTCCGACGCGGCAGATCGAAAAACGCTACCAGGCCATTGCCCGCGCGTTGCCTGGGTTGACCTTTCCCATGGTGCACAAAAGCCGGATGATCGATGGCGAACCGTTCTTCCGAATGCAGGAAGGACCCGGCGAGCCCAATACCGAAACGGCCATCGAAGTGCTGGAAAGGAACGGCGAGTTGTGGCGCTATGGCTTGTATCCGGTTACGGGTAAGAAGCATCAGTTGCGGGTTCACATGAATGCCCTTGGGGCGGGGATCTGCAATGATCCGTTTTATCCTGATGTGCTTCGGGATGTTGAGGATGACTACTCGAATCCTTTGAAGCTGCTGGCTCAAGGGTTGCGTTTTGTTGATCCGGTTACTGGTCAGGAGCGGGTGTTCGAGAGCGGTATTTCGTTGCAGTGGTAGTTTTTTGTTTAGGGGGAATGGTGTGTATATCCGTTTCTTCGGTAACGGCTACTTATGGTTTCGCCCTTACGGCCAGCCCTTTCAAGGTCTTTTGGCTTTAGCGGCCTTGAGCACCCGATCCGTCGACACGTGAGCATTCGCGGCTTTGCCTTCCAGCCACTCTTTGGATTTGGGCACCTTCGGGCCCCG
>NZ_LMDO01000029.1:0-51393 GCF_001425105.1 Pseudomonas sp. Root401
GGCAATAGCTACTTTGTTCATGGCAATGGTCTCCGATAGGCCCCCTGCGAAAGCTTAGTGGGCAATCGCAGGGGGCGGCGGGGGTAGCCATTTCATTAAGGGATCCTCTGCAATCGCGCAAATGAATATTTATTCCAATATTTGCAATTAGCGAATATTTATTCCATAAATAGCCCTCCTGAAAATAACAATTCAAAGGGCTCTTCCTCATGCGTGAACTCGGCATCGGTCTGATTGGCACCGGCTTCATGGGCCGTGCCCATGCCTTGGCGTTCCACAATGCCAAGGCGGTGTTCGACCTCCCCCTGAACCTGAAACTGGCGGCCCTGGCCGACGCCGATCCGCAGCGTGCCCGGCAATGCGCCCACAGCTGGGGGTTCGAGACGGCCCACAGCGACTGGCAACAACTGATCGACGACCCGAAGGTCAACCTGATCGCCATCACCACGCCCAATCACCTGCACTTCCCCATGGCCATGGCAGCGTTGGCGGCGGGCAAGCCGGTCTATTGTGAAAAGCCCCTGGCGGTGTCCCTGGAGCAGGCCGAGCAGATGCGCCAGGCGGCCAAGTCAGCCGGGGTGGTGACGCGGGTCGGCTACAACTACCAGCACAACCCGATCATTCAACAGGCGCGGGACATGATCCAGCGCGGCGAACTGGGACAGATCATCAGTTTCCAGGGCGAATTCAGCGAAGACTTCATGGCCGACCCCGCCTCGCCGTGGTCATGGCGCTGCGAAGCGGCCCACGCCGGCGGTGCACTGGCGGACCTGGGCAGCCACTTGCTGGCCATGGCCCGGCACTTGTTGGGCGATGTCGAAGCGGTGTGCGCCGACAGCCAGACCGTGCACAACCAACGCCCTGCCAGCGCGGGCAATACCGAACAACGTGCCATCGCGGTGGACGACCAGGTCCACGCGCTGCTGCGTTTCGCCAATGGCGCCCGAGGCACGGTGAGCAGCAGTTGGCTCAAGCACGGCTACAAGAACCACCTGAACTTCGAGATCAGCGGCACCCTCGGCACCCTGGCGTTCGATCAGGAACGGCTGAATGAACTGCGCCTGTGTCGCGTCGGCCAGGCGGGTTTCCAGCGCCTGCTGGCCGGCCCGGATTTGCCCGGTTATGCCGCGTTCAGCCCGGCCGCCGGGCACCAGTTGGGGTACAACGAATTGAAGACCCTGGAAGTGCATGAACTGGTGATGACCCTCGCCGGCGAAGGCGGCAACGGGACGGACTTCGAAGAGGCCTGGGAAGTGGAGCGGCTGGCGGCGGCGATTCGTGTGGCGGCGCGGGAGGAGCGTTGGGTCAAGGTCAGCGAGCAATGACCTGCTGAGCAAACCGCTCATAACGATCGTTCCCACCTGTGGGAGCAAGGCTTGCCCGCGATGAAGATGACGCGGTCTCCCTGGGAACCGAGGCGCCTGCATCGCGAGCAAGCTTTGCTCCCACGCAGCGGGGATAAATCCCCTCGCCACAGGGGCGTTTTCAATTTCAATCTTGGGATTGCAGTTCAACCAGACGCACGGCCAACGCCTTGGCCTGGCTCGCCACATCGGTCACGGCGGTGCTTTCCCACCACATCCCCCGCAGTGGCGGGCCCATGGCGAACAGGCGCTCGGCAGGCTCGCCTCGGGCGTCCAGCACCGCACCATCGGCACGCGCGGCGATGCCCAGGGCCAGCGGCCCGGGCTGGATCAGCCCCCGGGCCAGCAATTGTTGCGGCAACGGCCGTGCAACCCGGCGCCAGTCATATTCGATGCCGCTGGAGTTGATCAGCGCCGCGCCCTGCACCACCGTCAGCCCAGCCTCGCCCCGGCGGCGGATGGTAATACCCAGCGTGCCCTCGGCAGAGGACGCCAGCCCCTTGAACGACGCCGCCTGGATCCGCAACCGCCCTTCCCCATGCAGACGCGCCACCAGTTCGGCGCTCAGCGGTGGCGAACGATGGTGATGGCTCTCCCACCATGGCCGCACATGGCGGACGAACTGCCGGCGTTGCACATCGCTGGCCTGGTTCCACAAACGCCCGATATGCGCGCGCACCGTGTCCAACGGCGCCTGCCAATCGACGCCTTGAGCCAGGGCCTGACGGCATTGCTCGCGCAGGGCTCGCATCAATTGGCGTGGTGACCGCAGGCTGTGATCGTCGGCGAGGAAATCCACCCAGGCAGGTGGCTGGCGGCGCACATGGGGCAACAAACCATGGCGGGAAAAGACTTCGATCGGCCCACGGTGCCCGGCATGCTCCAGGGACACGACGGCATCGACCATGGTCAGTCCCGAGCCGATGATCAGCACCGTGGACTGCGGATCGAGCTGGCGCATCGCAGCCACATCCCAAGGGTCCAGCGCCGCGGCATTCAAGCCGCTGGATTCGGTTTGCGGGGTGCGCGCCGCCGGGAACATGCCGGTGGCCAGCACCGCGAAACGCCCGCGCAACACCTGGCCGTCATCCAGCGTCAGCATTACGGCATCCTCAGCAACCCGCAGGTCCACGGCCTCCCCACGCACGTGCTCGGCGGTCGAACCGTTTCGTGCGCCCAACTCGCGAGCCTCGGCCAGCCGTTGTTGCACATAGAGGCCAAACATTCCCCGGGGCGGGAACAACTCGCTGATCGGCACGTGCTGCTGATCCGCCTCGGGCCAGCCGCCGGCTTCGATGAACGCGGTGAGCCATTGGGTCAGGTCATCGGCGTTGTCCGGGTCGACGCTCATGCGCGCGGCGTTGCCGTTCAAGGTGTGGCCCAGTTCCACGGCACTGTAGGCCTCGCCCCGGCCCAGTTCGCTGCGCGACTCGACAATCAGCACCTCACGCCGGCCCGGCAGGCGCAGCAGCTGCGCGGCCAACATGGCACCGCTCAGGCCGCCGCCGATGATGAGGATGTCGGCAAAACGTGGCGCTAGCGTAGTCAAATCATCTTTCATTGAACGCTTCCATAAAAACAGTCAACACCCCATCGGTTACTCGTCATCGTCCAGGCACACGGTGCGAGTTTCCGATGAGATGAAGCCACCTTACTGTTTTGTCTGATTTTACGGAAGCTAGTTATAAAGCAGATCACCCAATTCAGATCTAGAGGGACAGGTATTCCACAACGAGATCCTATACATCAGCTATTGCCAAGCAAAACCATTGACGATTCAGCCCGCCTTCTTCTATCTAACAACCTGATACGGCACCCGTGGCGATCGTATTGGATGATCACCCTTATAAATAGTATATTCCACCGAGATCTGCATCCCTGGTTTTAGCTTCAACCTAAAAGAAGTTATGCGCCATTCAATTTCACCGCGGTCAATTTGCTCCTGAGTGATTTGCCTCCGCGCACCGTGAAGCGCCCCTATGGGCGAGTCAAAAACAAAACGAGTTTCATAACCTGCCTCAACAAACGAAGCAAGACGAGTGGCAATCGTACAATCGTCAAGAATATTAGTGTGAATCTCATTATTGACTGCTTGCAAAATCCGGGGAGCTGGAAGTTCTGGATCTACAAGCACCAAGATATCTTCATTAGTGTTTTCCATTGTGGAACCCTCTCAATAAGATTGTTCTTGTGGAATTTGTATACCGAGACGTTATCCGCCACTCGTTGATTATGATAGAAGCCTTGCCCAGCCATCTACTGTCAAACCTGACAGGTGCATGCATGAACAGTATTTAAAATGAAAATCAAATCACCACGTTGCGTACAAACCGCGCAGCCACTGAACCATCGTTGCGATAGGCATGGGGCTGGTTGCTGGCGAACATGAAAAACTCACCGGCACCAATCCGGTGTTCCTCGCTGCCCAACAGCAGGGTCAGGCAGCCCTCGAATACGTAGAGTTGCTCGCTCCAACCGTCGGCGTCGGGCTCTGAAGGGTAATACTCGCCGGGCTCCAGGCGCCATTCCCAGAGTTCCACCTCACGGCTGGCGGTGGCCTTGGCGAGCAATACGGCTTTGCTGCCGGCAATGGTCCCGGCCCAGGCCAGTTCGTTGATGCGGCTAGGGTCTCGGGCCTCGGGGGCCTGGATCAAGTCGCTGAAGGCCACGTCCAAGGCTTCGGCGACCCGGTCCAGAGTGGTCAGGCTGACGTTCTTTTCGCCGGCCTCGATGGCCACCAGCATCCGCCGGCTGACCCCCGACAGCTCGGCCAGCGCCGTCTGGCTGAGCTCGGCGGCATGCCGCAGACGACGGACGTTCTGGCTGACGTGTTGCAGGACGGACGCCCGCTGGCCGGATTCTTTGTGCACTATATTGCTCACATGGCTGGGTTGCGCATTATACTGCCCAACTTCGGGCGCATTGTGCGTCCGCCTCAAGTGGCGCGCAAGGTCATGGCATCGGTGAACTCCCCGCAAGTTTCTTCCCGTTTCTCAAGGTTCAGCAAGGCCGAATGCGTGCTGGTGCTGATTACCATGATCTGGGGTGGGACTTTCCTGCTGGTGCAACACGCCATGACGGTCAGTGGGCCGATGTTTTTCGTCGGCCTGCGCTTTGCCGCCGCGGCCGCGTTTGTCGCGCTGTTTTCCTGGCGGCATCTGCGGGACCTGACCTTCTTCGAACTCAAGGCCGGGTGCTTCATCGGTGTGGCGATCATGCTCGGCTACGGCCTGCAGACCGTCGGCCTGCAAACCATCCCCAGCAGCCAGTCGGCGTTCATCACCGCGCTCTACGTACCATTCGTGCCCTTGCTGCAATGGCTGGTACTGGGCCGGCGACCGGGCTTGATGCCGAGCATCGGCATCATGCTGGCGTTCACCGGGCTGATGCTGGTGTCGGGGCCGGCCGGGGCCTCGCTGAACTTCAGCCCCGGTGAAATCGCCACGTTGATCAGCGCCATCGCGATTGCCGCCGAAATCATCCTGATCAGCGCCTATGCCGGCCAGGTCGATGTGCGCCGGGTGACCGTGGTGCAACTGGCAAGCACGGCGGTGCTGGCCTTCCTGATGGTGGTGCCGACCCAGGAAGCGATCCCGGATTTTTCCATGTTGCTGCTGGTCAGCGCCGTGGGCCTGGGCGCCGCCAGCGCAGCGATCCAGGTGGCGATGAACTGGGCACAGAAAAGCGTCTCGCCCACCCGCGCCACGCTGATCTATGCCGGTGAGCCAGTGTGGGCCGGCATCGCCGGGCGCCTGGCAGGCGAGCGGCTGCCGGCGATCGCGCTGGTGGGCGCCGGATTGATTGTGGCGGCGGTGATTGTCAGTGAGCTGAAGACCCGTAGCAAAGGCGTTGTCGAGGTGAATGAGGCGCTTGAGCGGGAGCAGTGAGGCCGGGGGCGTTTAAACCTGTGTAGGAGCTGACGAGTGCAACGAGGCTGCGATCTTTCCCCAGACACTTGAGTCTCAAGCGAAAAATCAAAGATCAACAGATCGCAGCCTTCGGCAGCTCCTACACAAGGCCAGCGGGAGCAAGCGCCCTCACAACGGGTGATGTGTATGGCGCAAAGTCAGAAAACTCCACCTCCCTTGTAGGATTCTGCGACACCCTCGCGGTTGGTGATCGGGAATACGCCACGTATGATCCCTCACAACCTCCCGCCGAATAGAAGCCTATGTCACTGATAGTTCTATTGCTTTTGCCCTTCATCGGCAGCTGTGTCGCGGCGCTGCTGCCGCATAACGCCCGTAACGCCGAATCACTGCTGGCCGGCCTCGTCGCCCTGGCCGGCACGGTTCAGGTGGCCTTGCTGTACCCGCAGATCGCCGACGGCGGCGTGATCCGCGAGCAATACGCCTGGTTGCCCAGCCTGGGCCTGGATTTCGTATTGCGCCTGGACGGCTTCGCCTGGCTGTTTTCGTTGCTGGTGCTGGGCATCGGCACGCTGGTGTCGCTGTACGCCCGCTACTACATGTCGCCGGATGATCCGGTGCCGCGCTTCTTCGCATTTTTCCTGGCGTTCATGGGCGCCATGCTCGGACTGGTGATCTCCGGCAACCTGATCCAGATGGTGTTTTTCTGGGAATTGACCAGCCTGTTCTCGTTCCTGCTGATCGGTTACTGGCACCACCGCGCCGACGCTCGACGCGGTGCCTACATGGCGTTGATGGTGACCGGGGCTGGCGGGCTTTGCCTGCTGGCCGGGGTGATGCTGCTCGGCCATGTGGTGGGCAGCTATGAGCTGGACAAGGTCCTCGCCGCCGGCGACCTGATCCGTGCCCATGCCCTCTACCCCATCCTGTTGCCGCTGATCCTGATCGGCGCCTTGAGCAAAAGCGCCCAGTTTCCGTTCCACTTCTGGCTGCCCCATGCCATGGCGGCCCCCACGCCGGTGTCGGCGTATCTGCACTCGGCGACCATGGTCAAGGCCGGGGTGTTCCTCTTGGCGCGGTTATGGCCGTCGCTGTCGGGTAGCGAAGAGTGGTTCTACATCGTCGGCGGCGCGGGAGCCTGTACGTTGCTGCTGGGCGCCTACTGCGCGATGTTCCAGAACGACCTCAAAGGCCTGCTGGCCTACTCCACCATCAGCCACCTCGGGCTGATCACCCTGCTGCTGGGCCTGAACAGTCCACTGGCGGCCGTGGCGGCGGTGTTTCATATCCTCAACCACGCCACGTTCAAGGCATCGCTGTTCATGGCCGCCGGGATCATCGACCACGAAAGCGGCACCCGCGACATTCGCAAGCTCAGCGGCCTGGTGCGGCTGATTCCGTTCACCGCGACCCTGGCCATGGTCGCCAGCGCGGCGATGGCCGGGGTGCCGTTGCTCAATGGTTTCCTGTCCAAGGAAATGTTCTTCGCCGAGACCGTGTTCATTTCCGCCACGGCCTGGGTCGAACTGGCGCTGCCGATCATCGCCACCATCGCCGGGACCTTCAGCGTCGCCTACTCCTTGCGGTTCACCGTGGATGTGTTCTTCGGCCCCACCGCCACCGACCTGCCCCATACCCCCCACGAACCACCGCGCTGGATGCGTGCGCCGGTGGAGTTGCTGGTGTTCACCTGCCTGTTGGTGGGGATTTTTCCGGCCCAGGTGGTCGGCTCGTTGCTCGCGGCCGCCGCCTTGCCGGTGGTGGGCGGCACGCTGCCCGACTACAGCCTGGCGATCTGGCACGGCCTGAATGCACCGATGATCATGAGCCTGGTGGCCATGTCCGGCGGCATCGTCCTGTACCTGCTGCTGCGCAATCAGCTCCGGCAAGGGCACATCAAGCACCCGCCGTTCATTGGCCGACTCAGTGGCAAGCGCTTGTTCGAGCGCTGCCTGGTACTGATGATGCGCCAGGGCCGGCGCCTGGAACGACGGATCAGCACCCGCCGCCTGCAGGCCCAATTGTTCTGGCTGGTCCTCGCTGCGGTGCTCGCCGGGCTGATCCCGATGCTGCACAGCACGCTGGTCTGGGGCGACCGGCCGAAGATCCCCGGGTCCATCGTCTTCGTCACCCTGTGGCTGCTGGCGATCGCCTGTGCCCTGGGCGCGGCCTGGCAGGCCAAGTACCACCGGCTCGCGGCCCTGACCATGGTCAGCGTCTGCGGCCTGATGACCTGCGTGACCTTCGTCTGGTTCTCCGCCCCCGACCTGGCCCTGACGCAACTGGTGGTGGAAGTGGTTACCACGGTGCTGATCCTGCTGGGCCTGCGCTGGCTGCCACGGCGGATCGAGGACGTCTCGCCGCTGCCCAACAGCGAGCGGCGCGCGCGCATCCGGCGCCTGCGGGACTTGCTGCTGTCCAGCGCCGTCGGCGGCGGCATGGCGCTGTTGTCCTATGCGATGCTCACGCGCCAGACGCCCAACGACATTTCTTCGTTCTACTTGAGCCGTGCCCTGCCCGAAGGTGGCGGCAGCAATGTGGTGAACGTGATGCTGGTGGACTTCCGCGGCTTCGACACCCTAGGGGAAATCACCGTGCTGGTGGCGGTGGCCCTGGCGGTGTTCGCCCTGCTGCGGCGTTTCCGCCCGCCAAAGGAAAGCATGCAACTGCCGGCACAACAGCGCCTGCTGGCGCCGGACGTGGTCACCGACCTGGTCAACCCGCGCCATGCCAGCGACACCGCACTGGGTTTCATGATGGTGCCGTCGGTGCTGGTGCGCCTGCTGCTGCCGATCGCCCTGGTGGTGTCGTTCTACCTGTTCATGCGTGGCCACAATCAACCCGGTGGCGGCTTCGTGGCCGGGTTGGTGATGTCGGTGGCGTTCATCCTGCAATACATGGTGGCCGGCACCCAGTGGGTCGAGGCGCAAATGAGCCTGCGACCGCTGCGCTGGATGGGCACCGGGCTGTTGTTCGCCACCGCCACGGGCCTCGGGGCGATGGCCGTGGGTTATCCGTTCCTGACCACCCACACCTGGCATTTTGAATTACCGCTGCTGGGTGATCTCCATGTGGCCAGCGCGCTGTTTTTCGACATCGGCGTGTACGCCGTGGTGGTCGGTTCCACCCTGTTGATCCTCACCGCCCTGGCGCACCAATCGGTACGGGCCCATAAGCCGGGCCTGCACGCCAAACCCGTCGCCCCCGTCAAAGGAGCCACCGCCTGATGGAAGAAGTCATCGCAATCGCAATCGGTGTACTGGCCGCCTCCGGTGTCTGGCTGGTATTGCGGCCACGGACCTTCCAGGTGGTCATGGGCCTGTGCCTGCTGTCCTACGGCGTCAACCTGTTCATCTTCAGCATGGGCAGCCTGTTCATCGGCAAGGAGCCGATCATCAAGGACGGCGTGCCCCAGGACCTGCTGCACTACACCGACCCGCTGCCCCAGGCACTGGTGCTGACCGCCATCGTGATCAGCTTCGCCATGACCGCGCTGTTCCTGGTGGTGCTGCTGGCGTCCCGGGGCCTGACCGGTACCGACCACGTGGACGGTCGGGAGCCCAAGGAATGATGTTGACGCCTCATCTGATCGCCGCGCCCATCCTGCTGCCGCTGCTGACCGCCGCGTTGATGCTGATGCTGGGCGAGAAACACCGACCGCTCAAGGCACGGATCAATCTGCTTTCCAGCCTGCTGGGCCTGGGCATCGCCGTGCTGTTGCTGTACTGGACCCAGGATCAGGCCCTGCCCGCGTCCATTGGCGTGTACCTGCCGGGCAACTGGCAGGCGCCGTTCGGCATTGTCCTGGTGGTCGATCGTCTGTCGGCGCTGATGCTGGTGCTGACCGGCATCATCGGCGTCAGCGCCCTGCTCTTCGCCATGGCCCGCTGGGACCGCGCCGGGGCCAGTTTCCATGCGCTGTTCCAGATCCAGCTGATGGGCCTCTACGGCGCCTTCCTGACGGCGGATCTGTTCAACCTGTTCGTGTTCTTCGAAGTGCTGCTGGCGGCCTCCTACGGCTTGATGCTGCACGGGTCGGGCCGGGCGCGGGTATCGTCGGGCCTGCATTACATTTCCATCAATCTGCTGGCCTCGTCGTTGTTCCTGATCGGCGCAGCGCTGATCTATGGCGTCACCGGCACGTTGAACATGGCCGACCTGGCCCTGAAAATCCCGCTGGTGCCGGAGGCCGACCGCGGCTTGCTGCACGCCGGCGCAGGCATCCTTGCGGTGGCGTTCCTGGCCAAGGCCGGCATGTGGCCGCTGAACTTCTGGCTGGTGCCGGCCTACAGTGCCGCCAGCGCACCGGTGGCGGCGCTGTTTGCGATCATGACCAAGGTCGGCGTCTACACGATCCTGCGCCTGTGGACGTTGCTGTTCTCCGGCCAGGCCGGCGCCTCGGCGTATTTCGGTGCCGACTGGCTGGTCTACGGCGGCATGGCGACCATCGTCTGCGCCGCCATCGCCATTCTGGCGGCCCAACGCCTGGAGCGCATGGCGAGTCTGAGCATCCTGGTATCGGCCGGGATCCTGTTGTCGGCCATCGGCTTCGCCCAACCCAACCTGGTGGGCGCGGCGCTGTTTTACCTGGTGAGCTCGACCCTGGCGCTGTGCGCGCTGTTCTTGCTGGCCGAACTGATCGAGCGTTCGCGCTCAGCCAATGAACTGTCCCTGGACGACGACTTCGACACCTTGCCGCGACCGCTGGAATCCTTGCAACCGCCCAAGGGCATCAACCTCGACGACGAGCAGAAGGCCGTGGTCGGGCAGGTGATTCCCTGGACCATGGCCTTCCTTGGCTTGAGTTTTATCTTCTGTGCGCTGTTGATTATCGGCATGCCGCCGTTGTCGGGGTTCATCGGTAAGCTGAGCCTGCTCAGTGCCCTGCTCAATCCTCAGGGGCTCGGCGCCAGCGCCGGGGCACCGCTGTCGAATCAGGCGTGGGGCTTGTTGGCGTTGTTGATCCTGTCGGGGCTGGCCTCGCTGATTGCCTTTTCACGCCTGGGCATCCAACGTTTCTGGACGCCCCAGGAACGCCCATCGCCGTTGCTGCGGCCGTTCGAATGCCTGCCGATCATCGTGCTGCTGGGCCTGGGCATCGCCCTGACTTTCAAGGCCGAACCGTTGCTGCGCTACACCCAATCCGCTGCCGATGCGCTGAACAACCCGGAACATTACGTGATGTCGGTACTCGCCACCCGCGCCGTGCCCAACCCCGAGACCCGCACCGCATTGCGGGAGGTGCAACCATGAAGCGCCTGTTGCCCGCCCCGTGGTTGTCCCTGGCGTTGTGGTTGCTGTGGCTGGTGTTGAATGTGTCCGTCAGCGCCGGCCATCTGCTGCTGGGCGCGTTACTGGGCTTCCTGGCCCCGTTGATGATGCGCCCGTTGCGCCCACGGCCCATCCGTATCCGCCGGCCGTGGGTGGTGTTGCGCCTGTTCCTGCTGGTGGGCCGTGATGTGCTGGTGTCCAACCTGGCGGTGGCCTGGGGGGTGCTCAACGCGGGGCGCCGCCCGCCTCGCTCGCGCTTCATCAAGGTGCCGCTGGACCTGCACGACGCCAACGGCCTGGCCGCGCTGTCGATGATCACCACGGTGATTCCGGGGACGGTCTGGTCGGAACTGGCCCTGGATCGCAGCATCCTGCTGATGCATGTGTTCGACCTGCAAGACGAGGCGTCATTCATCGCGCATTTCAAGGCCACCTACGAGCGCCCGTTGATGGAGATTTTCCAATGAGCCCCTTGCTGTCCAATGCGATCCTGCTGAGCCTGTTCCTGTTCTCCCTGGCGATGGTGTTGACCCTGTGGCGGCTGTTCAAGGGCCCTTCGGCCCAGGACCGGGTATTGGCCCTGGACTACCTGTACATCGTGGCGATGCTGATGATGCTGGTGCTGGGCATCCGTTATGCCAGTGACACCTATTTCGAAGCGGCGCTGCTGATCGCCCTGTTCGGCTTTGTCGGCTCGTTTGCCCTGGCCAAGTTCCTGTTGCGTGGCGAGGTGATCGAATGAGCGGCGAGCTGTCGATGTGGGTGGAAATCCCGGTGGCGATCCTGTTGGTGCTCGGTAGCCTCTTCGCCCTGGTTGGAGCGATCGGCCTGGTGCGGCTGAAGGATTATTTCCAGCGCATGCACCCTCCGGCCCTGGCGTCCACACTGGGCGCCTGGTGCGTGGCACTGGCTTCGATCGTGTATTTTTCAGCGCTCAAGTCCGGGCCGGTGTTGCACGCCTGGCTGATACCGATCCTGTTGTCCATCACCGTCCCGGTGACCACCCTGCTGCTGGCCCGAGCGGCGTTGTTCCGCAAGCGCATGGCCGGGGATGATGTGCCGGCGGAAGTGAGCAGTCGCCGAAACGACTGACAGATACGTTGATCGTTCCCACGCTCCGCGTGGGAATGCATCCCGTGACGCTCTGCGTCACCTTCCAGAAGCGGAACGCGGAGCGTCCCTGGCGACGTTCCCACACAGGAGCGTGGGAACGATCGATATGAAACTCAGGCCCACGCCACCGTCAGCAACCCGGCCCCAAGCACCACGCACAGCGGCGAATAGACCCAGGTGTCGAGCCTGGCGAATGTCGAATCCTTGACCTCCTTGAAGAAACCCACCAGCTCCGACTCGCCAATGGCCCGGGCGAACATCAGCAAGGCAATCGCGCTGATCAGCCACTGCAACGCCCGATGGGTGACCGGCTGCGCCAGCAGGCCGACCCGCAGGCACACCAGCAACGCCACCATCAGCAGTGCCACGGCAACCAGCAAGGTCAGCCAGCCCGAGGGGTCGAACGCCGGTCGCAGCGCCTCCCCCTGCTTCACCGGCACCTGAGGCACGACAGCCTTGGCCGCCCACCGCCCACCCAGGGCCCAATACATATGAATCAAGCTGATGGTCGCAAACACTGCGACCAGCGACCGAGCCAATAAAAGCGTCATTCGCCAGCCTCCTGAAAAAGGTTGAACACTCATCCTAGCTCGAATTTGGCATTTCGCTGGACGGGCGTAGGTTGCCAGTTTCCAGCGAATGACTCATTGCCCAGGATCAAGAGTTCAACCTGCCGGCACGCGCGCGGCCCTACAGACCGGCGGAGACCTTGTCCGCCACCTCCTTGGGCAGCCAGGCCTGCCAGACCTGTGGATGCGCCTTGAGGAACGCCTCGGCGGCTTCACGGGGGGGCGTGCGCTTCTCGCTCATGTCGGCCAGGGCTTTGTTCAACGGTTCGATGGGCAAATCGACCTTGCTGAAGAACTCGGCAATGTCCGGGTATTGCTTCTGGAACGGCGCGGACACGCCAATCGACAGTTTCGAGGCCAGTGAACGGGTGGGCTTCGGGTTGGGGTTATCGGCGTCGGTCAGGGTTTTCCAGGCCTCGGCATCGAACGGCGGCTCTTGCAACTGCACCAGCTTGAAGCGCCCGAGCAGTGGCGTGGGCGACCAGTAGTAAAACAGGATCGGCTTGCCCCGGCGGATCGTCGAGCTGATTTCCGCATCCAGCGCCGCCCCCGAACCGCTGCGAAAATTCACGTAGCTGTCAGACAAGCCGTATGCCTTGAGCTTCTGTTTGTTGACCACCTCGGAAGTCCAGCCAATGGGGCTGTTGAGGAAGCGGCCCTTGTCGGGGCTCTCCGGGTCCTTGAACACATGCTTGTAGCGCGCCAGGTCTTCGACGCTGCGCAGGTCCGGCGCCAGGGGCTTGATGCCCTTGGCCGGGTCGCCCTTGATGACGTACTCGGGCACCCACCAACCTTCCGTCGCGCCTTTGACCGTATCGCCCAAGGCGACCACCTTGCCCTCGGCCTCGGCCTTGACCCACACCGGGCTGCGGCCGGCCCATTCCTCGCCGATCACCTGGATGTCGTTATTGGCCAGGGCGGTTTCCAGGGTAATGGTGGTGCCCGGCAATGTGTCGGTCTGCAACCCGTAGCCTTTTTCGACGATGATCCGCAGGATATCGGTGATCAGGCTGCCACTTTCCCAGTTCAAGTCGGCAAAGTGGATCGGCGCTGTGGCGGCCGACGCCGGAAGGGGTGAAACCAACACCGCGAAGGTGGCCCAGGCAGCCAGCCACTGTCGAACTCGTTTCATGCTTTGCACCTCATGCCAGATACAGCAATAGCTGAACGGCCCTGCGTAACCGAACGCAAGCCCTGAATAGTTCAGTCAATTGACTGTAGCCGAGGTTCCAGCGAGATCTTGCGAAACTGTCAGCGGTTTGGGCGCACAGCCCCGCGCAAGCCCGATGCCTAAGCGCTTTTCAGCGGTCCGGAAGCGATCACTCGCTGGCCTTGAAGGTCACCAGTTCGCCCTTGCGCCACTTGGCGGCCTTGGCGGTGACCGCCTTCAGGGTCTTGGTCAAGCCTTCTTGCAGTTGTTCATTGGCCGCAAACACGGTCACCACGCTGTGGCCTTCCTTGAACAGGATGGCCTGACCACCGGGGGTCGTGACGAAGGCGTAATCGCCAAGGCCATAGACCGTCAGCTTGATTTCGCGAAAGCGGATTTCAAACTTGCCACCTTCGCGGCTGGGCAACACCGCTGCGCGAAAATGATCACCGACCTTGAGTTCGAGCCTGGGCTTGTCATCGACCACCAGAGCCGACTCGGTGTCGATTTCGGCGACATAAATACCTTCGGCGGTCTGCTCGGTGATGTAGACGAAACGTGACTGGAAGAGTTTGACCAGTTTTGCCCGCAGGTCACCAAGTACGAATAACGCATGCATGTCGAGATTACTTACTGCCAAGGAAACATCCCCATTTTTGAAAAAGGCCCGCCCTGCACAAAGGACGGACCACGAGAACCCGTGCCGACTGTAATGTCGTATGGACCTGTAATTGAAATTCGAAGTGAACGGTGCGCCCTGTCCCGGGCCGAGAGCAGACTAAAGGTTGCCGCTCTCGCCGTCTTTCCCGGGGGGTCGCCAGAGGCTGAAGGAAAAAGCCACTCTGAGCATCGGAAAAGATGGGACTACTAACTTTAGGGAAATTTCTCACTTAAAAAAGCATTTTTCTGACATCAAGCCCAAAAAAAATTGCTTTAGATAGGCGCAGCCGTCCACACGACACTGCCGATTCTAGAGCAGCCGAAGGCGTGGAGACTACTCGAAGTACTCGGCAATTCGTCGGTAAACCATAGAAAAGGAATTCACATGGCCACTTTCACAACCCTGCCCCACCCCTTCCCACCTTGCATCGTCGATACAGCTGACAGCTTCGACGGGGTCGATTGCCTGCCTGTTTCGTTGATACAACCGCGTTATCGGGTGGTTTTGGCCGGAAAGTGTTTTTTTCACATTGAGGAAACATCGACCGGACGTGTAAGAGGATTCCGAACCGATCATAACGAAGCCTGCTACTTGGCCAGGCGTCTCGAACGCAGCGCCTGAGCTCATCTATGCCCGTCCATGACTTAACTCAGCCGTCGACGGGCAACTGCTGCCATACTGCCCGCCCTGCGAAGCCGTCGCCCATTGACGGATCGCGCACCCATGGTATGACTTCGAGGAGAAGGCGCGACGTGACGGAATTTGATATCGGCGAATTTTTTATCCGGGGCGAAGCCAGAGAAGTCGAAGGCGAGTTCCAGGCCGTCATCGTGATGCGCGCCAAGCCACCCTTGACCACCGTCAGTTGCCACCAGGTGGAGAAGGATCGCTGGTTCAAGACTGCGGAGATCGCTGCCGAGGCTGCCAGGGAAGCCGCCAAGGCGTTGAAGGCCGCCGTGGACGAAGGGGCCTTGAAAGCCTGAGCCCGATCGAACTCCTGATGACCGCTTGCCTCAGATAAAGGGAAGCACCGAGGCGCCACGACGGCGCCACGCCCAAAGGAGACTCCCATGGAACAACCTTCCCACGAACTCAAGACCCTGTTCGACCAACTGGGCCTGCCCTCCGACGACAAGGCCATCGACGATTTCATCATCGCCCACCCGCTGGCCCCGGAGATCAAGCTGGTGGAGGCCGATTTCTGGTCGGACCAGCAAAAAGACCTGCTCCGGGAATGGCTGCTCGCCGACGGCGAAGAGGCAGTGCTGGTGGATCAGTTGAACGTGCGTCTGCACGACGGCAAATAGAATGGACTGAATACACCATCGCTTTTGTGGCGAGGGAACTTGCTCCCGCCGGGGTGCGTCCTGTAGGAGCTGTCGAGTGCAACGAGGCTGCGATCTTTCCCCAGGCACTTGAGTCCCAAGCGAAAGATCAAAAGATCGCAGCCTTCGGCAGCTCCTACACAAGCCCAGCGGGGAGCAAGCTCCCTCGCCACAGGATTGTGGCTGGCTGGAAAACTCAATCACCTGTAATCAGGCCTAGCGCGGCTTCTCGGGTTTGTAGCCCAGGCGCAAACCACCCCAGTGACGCCCCTTGAGCATGATCGGTACGGAAAGATCGTGCATCAACTCGCCCGTGTCGCGGGTGTAGGTCTGGAGCAGCACCGGTTGCTGGTGACTGCCGCAGCGAATCCCGGTGCGATCGGAGAATTTGCGCTTGGTGCGATTGTTCAGCGTGTCCACCTGCGGATCGCCGGTCAGCGGCTGGCTGAAGACCTTGTTATGGGTCGGCACGTAGCCCTGCTGGGTGCAGGCAATCGCAAACACCAGGCCCTCATGCCGGGCAAGCAAGGGTTCCTGGATCACCGGCAGTACCTGATCGGTGTAGCGGTCGAAACGGGTCTGGAATTTGGCTGGCTGGGTATTGGGGATCGGCTGGTAGTTGCGGTCGAACAGGTCCTCCAGGCTGACACGGCCCTGGTCGATATCGGCTTCGAACTGCGCAGCGATCTGGCTTGCCCCTTCCCGTGCCAGGTCGTAGACCCGTTGGTGATAATCGTCGAGGCCCACCTCGGCCAGCCGTTCGCTGATGGTTTCGGCCTGCCCCTCCATTTGCACAGCCGCCTCGGCCAGGCGCTGGGTCTGCTGGTCGCTGATGGACAGGTCGCCGCGCATCTGCTCGATGGCGTGGAACAGGCTGTCGAGTTGTTCGCGATTGGTGTCGGTGCCTTCGGCGATGGCGCTGACCTGGGTTTCGACGCCGGCGGCGAGCCGGGCGATGTTTTCCAGATGCTGGCCGGTGTGCTCGACCTGCTGCACGCCAATGTCCAGGTCCGCGGCCAGTTGACGGATCTGCTCCACCACCTGGGCGGTGCGCTGCTGGATGTCGGCCACCATCACCCCGACCTCGCCGGTCGCCGCAGCCGTGCGCCCGGCCAGGCCACGGACTTCATCGGCCACCACCGCGAACCCACGGCCATGCTCACCGGCCCGCGCCGCCTCGATGGCCGCGTTCAGCGCCAGCAGGTTGGTCTGGCTGGCGATCGACTGGATCACCAGGCTGACCCGCTGGATTTCATCGCTGCGCACACTCAAGGCCTCGATCAACTCGCGGCTGTCGTTTGCGCGCTGGCTGAGCTGATGCATGCGGCTGATGGACTCCACCAGCTCGCTGCGCCCGGCCAGGCTGCTGCGATGGGCCTCGCTGGCGGCGCCCAGGGCTTGCTGGCTGAGTTGCGAAGTGGCTTGCTCGGTGGCGATCATCGATTCGGCATTGCTGACGATCTGCGCCGCCGCGTCGAGTTGGGACTGGACCTTGCCGGCCAGTTGCTTGACCGAATAGGCGACACCGGCCGCTGACAGCGCGTTATGGCTGGTGGTGTAGGACAGGTCGCGGGTCAGCTCGGCCAGTGTGTCGGTCGCGAGTGCGGGCGCCGCGGCCACGCGCGAACGCAGGCGCGGCAACCAGACGATGAGCATGACCAGCGGCAGGGCCAGGTACAGCGACCAGCCGCCCAGGGCCATGCCGCACAACAGCAATGCCAGGGCGAGGCTCTGCAACGTCGGCGTCAGCCAGCGCGCCGTGCTTTTTGTCTCAGGTGCCGAGGCCGGCACTGCACCCGTCAGCGTTCCGTCTGTCGCCATGTTCGTCACCCACACTCTCGTTGTTATAACCGCATTAAACGCCACTACAGAGCCATTATCCATGGTCCATTAGTCGCGTTCTTGCAGCAGATCAACGGGAGTAGACGAACGAGCACAGGCGAAAGCAAAAGATCGCGGCCTTCGTCAAAAGGTCGCGATCTTTTTTGGAAAACCCGAATCAGGCCTGACGCTGGTGCTTGTCGATCTGTTCGTGACGTTCCTGGGCTTCGATGCAGTACTTGGTGGTCGGGCTGATCAGCAGGCGCTTGAGGCCGATCGGCTCGCCGCTGTCGTCGCACCAGCCGAAGCTGTCGTCGTTGATGCGGTCCAGGGCCTGCTCCAACTGAGGCAGCATGCGCTGGTCGCGATCGATGGCGTTGACCAGCCAGGTACGCTCTTCTTCTACGGAAGCAGCGTCCGCCGGGTCAGCCGGGGTGTCCAGGCTCTCAATGGCGATTCGGTTCTGTTCGATGCGCTCGTGGGTTTCGACTTTCATGTTCTGCAACAGCTTGGTGAAGAAAGCCAGCTGCTCGGCATTCATGTAGTCATCCGCCGGCATGGCCAGCAACTTTTCCTTTGTCATTGATTTCTCTATAAAAAAACGTGCATTAAGGCGAATTATGGAGCGTCCCGCACTAGGCTTTGTACGATAAGTGCCTGCGCGACGATCAGGCCGCGTTGAAAACAGGCTCGGAATGCTCATTGACAACCAGTCAACTGCGCTTCCTCGCCTGTTTTCGCCTTGCCTGATCGCCGCTCGGCGACTTCTCGTACAAACCCTAAGCTGCCGCGCTCATCAGGAAGGCGCCGTCTATTCCAAGCGCCACCCGGCACTCAATTTACGAGGGGCGGCAGTCTAAGGCCGAGTCGAGGCCTCAGCAACTGAAAACATAGGGAAAATGTCCGACAACCCCTTCAAATGTTCTCTGACAGGCTTTTGGCAGTCATCGGAGTGCGTTTATAACAAGAAATTCGGTGCAATAGCTGTATTAAGAAGACAAATGGCAACGCCACGCGGGTCAGACGTGGCGCTTTGGCGCAACTTCCTGGGCATCAGCGCTTGAGTTTGCGCTTGTTGCGGTACTGGTCGATGACCACCGCCACCACAATGATCAGCCCCTTGATGATGTCCTGGATGTAGGCATCGACACCGACGAAGGTGAAACCGCTGGCCATCACCCCAAGGATCAGCGCCCCGATCACGGTGCCAGTGATGCGCCCCACCCCGCCCGCCAGGCTGGTGCCGCCGATCACGGCCGCGGCAATCGCGTCCAGCTCATAGGACATGCCCATGCCCGCCTGCCCGGTCGCCGCCCGCGCCGAGGCCACCACGCCGGCCAACCCCGCCAGCAACCCGGCAATGCTGTAGACGATCACCAGGTGGCGCTTGACGTTGATGCCGGATGTGCGCGCGGCCTGCATGTTGCCGCCGATGGCGTAGGTGTACTTGCCATACTTGGTGTAGCGCAGGGCGATGTGGAAGATCACCGCCACCACCAGGAAGATGATCACCGGCATCGCCCCATGCCCGATGGCGGTATAGGAATCGGACAGCATGCTCACCGGTTGACCTTCGGTGTAGTAGCGCGCCAGGCCACGGGCCGAGACCATCATGCCGAGGGTGGCAATGAACGGCGGAATACCGGTAATGGCGATGATGCTGCCGTTGATCGCCCCGGCCAGCAGCCCCACGCCGAGCCCCGCCACCACCGGTATCCACACCGGCAAGTCCGTCAAGGAGGGAAACACCGCCCGGGCGAAGTCAGAAGTCTGGGCCAGGCTGGCGGCAATCATCGCCGACAGCGCCAGCACCGAGCCGGACGACAGGTCGATACCGGTGGTGATGATCACCTGGGTCACGCCGATGGCCAGCAGGCCGATGATCGACACTTGCAGGATCATCAGCACCAGGCGCTGGGAGTTCATCAGGAAACTCTGGTCGCGCATGATCCAGCCGAACATTTCGAACACCAGGCCGATGCCGATCAGCACCAGGAAGATACTCAGTTCCGTCGGCAGTCGCCGGCGCGCCCTGGCCGGTGCGGCCGCGGGTTTGTTTTCCAGTATCGCGTTCATAACCATTCACCTTTTTTATCTGTGGCGAGGGAGCTTGCTCCCGCTGGGCTGCGCCGTAGGAGCTGTGTAGGAGCTGTGTAGGAGCTGTCGAGTGCAACGAGGCTGCGATCTTTCCATAGACACTTGAATCTCAAGCGAAAGACCAAAAGACCAAAAGACCAAAAGATCAAAAGATCGCAGGCTTCGCCAGCTCCTACAGAGCCCAGCGCGAGCAAGCGCCCACTCCACGGGATTGTTGCCCGACTTTATTTACCTGAACCGAAAGACATCAGGACAAGCCCGAGGCCAGTTGCATCACTCGTTCCTGGGTCGCTTCGCTGCGGTCGAGGGTGCCCATCAGGTCGCCTTCGTGCATCACCATGACCCGGTCGCTCATGCCCAGTACTTCCGGCAGCTCCGAGGAAATCATGATCACCGCCATGCCTTCGCTGGCGAGGTAGGAAATCAGCCGGTAGATCTCGGCCTTGGCACCGACATCGATGCCACGGGTCGGCTCGTCGAGGATCAGGATGCGCGGGTTGGTCATCAGCCAGCGGGCCAGCAACGCTTTCTGCTGGTTGCCGCCAGACAAGGTGTCGATGCACTGTTCCAGCGACGGGGTCTTGACCCGCAGCTTCTTGCACATGTCCTCACACAAGGCGCGCAGGGCTTTTTGCTGGATGAAGCCGTTGCCCACGTAATGGGGCAGCACGGCCATCTCCATGTTTTCCAGCACCGACAGGCACGGGAACAGGCCACTGAGCTTGCGGTCCTCGGTCAACAGCGCGAAGCCTTTCTCGATGGCCATGTGCGGGTCACTGATGCGCACCGGTTGGCCGTCCAGCAGGATTTCGCCACCGGTACTCGGGGTCACGCCGAAAATCGCCTCGGCCACGTTGGTCCGGCCCGAGCCCATCAACCCGGCGATGCCCAGGATCTCCCCGGCATGCAGGTCGAAGGACACGCCTTTGAAGATGCCGTCCAGGCTCAGGTCGCGCACCGACAGCACCAAATCGCCGATGGGTTGCTCCCGCACCGGGAACAACTGGCTCAGTTCGCGCCCGACCATCATCGAAATCAGGCTGTCGCCGTCCATGCTGTCGGCCCGTTGCAGGCCGATGTAGGCACCGTCGCGAAACACCGCCACTTCATCGGCGATGGCAAACACCTCGTTCATTTTGTGGGTGATGTAGATGATGCCCTTACCCTGGGACTTGAGGTCGGCAATGATCGAGAACAGGTGGGCGACTTCGGTCTCGGTAATGGCCGAGGTCGGCTCGTCCATGATCAGGATGTCGGAGTCGTAGGACACGGCCTTGGCAATCTCGACCATCTGCCGCTCGGCGATGCTCAGGTTGCCGACCTGCTCCTCGGGGTCGAGCTTGATGCGCAGGCGCTCCAGCAGGCGGGCGGTGCAGCGATGCATCTCGCCATGGTCGACCATGTGCAGGCCGTTGAGCTGCTCGCGACCGATCCAGATGTTTTCGGCGATGCTCATGTGGGGCATCAGGTTCAGTTCCTGATGGATCATCGCGATGCCGGCCTGCAAGGCCGCCAGCGGCGTGTCGAACGTCACCGGCTTGCCGCGCAGGCGCAGTTCGCCGGCGTCCGGCTGGTAGATACCGGCGATGATTTTCATCAAGGTGGATTTGCCCGCGCCATTCTCGCCCATCAGGGCCAGCACGGAACCGGGGCGTACCCGCAGTTGTACATCGGACAGGGCCACCACGCCGGGAAAGCCTTTGCTGACATTGACGACTTCCAGCAGATACGGTTCATCAGGTATTACGTCCGGCCGGAAAGTCATCGCCGGGGCGCTCGAAGCAGTCGCTGAAGCGAACATGATCAGGTACTCCCTCGGCAAGGTCGGCGTTGCAACCTTGCCTGTTTATTGTTGTGGTGGGACCGGTGCGTCAAACGTCACTTGAACTGATCGACGTTTTCCGGCGTGATCAGGCGGTACGGCACCCAGACGGACTGTTCGACCGGCTGTTTCTTGACCATTTTCACCGCGGTGTCGATCGAGCCGTCAGCCTGACCCTTGGCGTCCTGGAACACCGAGACCGCCATCTCGCCTTTCTTGATCGCGTTCAAGCCGTCCGGCGTGCCATCGACCCCGGCAATCAATACGCTGCCCTTCTTGGTGCCCGCTTGCTTGAGGGCCATGGCGGCACCGATGGCCATCTCGTCGTTGTTGGACACCACGGCCTGGAAGTCGCGGCCCTGGGTCAGCCAGTCGTTGACCAGGGTCATGCCCTTGTCCCGGGACCAGGTACCGGTCTGTTCCTGCTCGATCTTGATGTTGGGATATTTGGCCAACACTTCCTTGACGCCCTTGGTGCGGTTGGTGGTGGAGTTGTTGGCGAGGTCGCCCAGCAGGATCACGATGTCACCCTTGCCGCCCATCTTGTCGGCCAGGTATTGCATCTGCATGCGGCCGGCTTCCAGGTCATCGGAGGCCACGGTGACCACGCCTTCTGGCAACTTCGGATCATCCGGACGGCGGTTGACGTACACCAGTGGGATACCGGCGGCCACGGCGGCCTTGGTGATGCGCTGGGTCGCGGCGGTGTCCACCGGGTTGACGATGAGCGCGTCGACCTTCTGGCTGATGAAGCTTTCCACTTGGCTCAGCTGCTTGACCACGTCACTGCGCGCGTCTTCGAACTGCAGGGTGACGCCGTCCGGCAGGGACTTGGCTTTCTTGTCCATGGATTCGCGCAGGTAAGTCAACCAGGTGTCATCGAACTGGGACATGCTGACGCCGATCTTCAGGTCCGCCAGGGCAGCGCCGCTGGTGAGCATCAACGACAGGGCCAGCGAGGCGATACGGGTCTTGGTCTTCATGAACGGTCTTTCTCCACTTTTTTGTTGGTTTTATGGATAAGGCGTGACGGATCAGGAACGGGGCAAACGCACGATGGGCGCGCCGGGCATGCAACACACCATGGCGCCGTTACGCTGGATACACAGGAATTCGAACAGGGGGAGAACTGCGGACAGGCGCAGCAGATGTGGCAGGTGAAACGCAGAGCGGCTGAAGGTTTTCATCGACGGTACCTAGCTGTGTTTCTTGTTTTTGTTTCGTCTGGCATCCGTTCAAGGCTGGCTTGGCGGGAGACAGACAGGATTGTCGGTAACCTGGAATCGACTTTATTGGAAAATATTTTCCATATCAACTCATTTTAGAATTTTATTCGTTTTTTATTCCATGACCCACAGGCGTGGATAAACGCACCACTTCGCCCTGCTCGGCACTCTGCCTGGCAGCATCAAGGATGCGCGTGGTCGCCAGTGCATCACGGGCCTCCACCGGCAGCGGGCCAGCGCCCTGCAACGCGGTTTGCAGGTGTTGGTAGAACGCCAGCCAGCAGCCACGCTCCGAGGTCACCCGCTCGCGCTCGGTGCCGTGCTCGAACCAGCCCCAGCGCCGATGCTCTTCAGCGCCCCAGCGCTCACCCTCGGTCGCCGGACTCAGGCCCGCCAGCGCCTGGGCTTCTTGCCCGTCCAGGCCTTCGACGGTATAGCAGCCCTGGGTGCCGTTGACCCGAAAGCGCGGGCGCGCTGCGTTTTGCACGCAATTGCCGCTCAAGTGGGAAATCACGCCGCTGGCATGGGTCAAGGACATGAAGAAGCCGTTGTCGAACGCCTGGCCGGGTTGGCGGTAGTCCAGCTCGGCGTAGACCCGCTCCACCGGCCCGAACAGTTGCAGCGCCTGGTCCACCAGGTGGCTGCCCAAGTCGCGCAGGAACCCGCCACCGCTGCCTTTGCCGACCGAGGTCGGCGAATAGCGCTCGACGCTGGATTCAAAACGAATGACCTGCCCCAGGGCGCCGGACGCCAGCAGTTTGCGCAAGGTCAGGAAATCCGAATCCCAGCGACGGTTCTGGTACACGCTCAACGGCACGTTGTGTTGTTCGGCGGCCATCACCATCGCTTCGGCCTGTGCTGCATCCCAGGCAAAAGGCTTGTCGCTGACCACCGCCACGCCGAGGTCGATGGCTTGCATCACCACCTCCGGGCGACCGTCCAGCGGCGTGGACACCACCACCGCATCAACGCCCGCTGCGACCAATTCTTCGAGGGAATCAAAGGCTTGGACGTGCGGATAATCACTCGCCAGTTGCTGGCGCCGCTCGGCGGACCGGGTCACCACGCCGACGAACGTAGCCCCGGGCAGACTGCTGATCAGCGGCGCATGAAAAAACCGCCCGCCCTTGCCGTAGCCCACTAGTCCGATTCGCATGAAAGCTCCTTGTTGGTCACTGAATGAAGGCAATCCCTGTGGGAGCAGAGCTTGCACGCGATGACGGCGGCACATTCAGCATCAATGCAAGCTGACCCACCGCCATCGCGAGCAGGCTCGCTCCCACAGAGGGAATGCATTTAACCGTAGAAACGCGGGCGTTCGGGCAGTTCGACCTTGATGATCTG
Source organism: Pseudomonas sp. Root401 (assembly GCF_001425105.1). Classification (NCBI taxonomy): domain Bacteria; kingdom Pseudomonadati; phylum Pseudomonadota; class Gammaproteobacteria; order Pseudomonadales; family Pseudomonadaceae; genus Pseudomonas; species Pseudomonas sp. Root401. The sequence goes on from NZ_LMDO01000029.1 coordinate 23,633, forward strand.
CCCACTCTGCTGCGCTGCCACACAGGCATCCGCCGCCACCGCTGCGGCAAAACCATCCCAGGCCGACGGCCCGCCCACCTGCCCGGCGCGCACGCCGTCGATGAAGGCCTGCAATTCGACGTCGTAGGCCGCGATGAAACGGTCCTTCCAGTCCATCAGGATCGCATTCGACAGTTTCGCGCCACTGCGCAATTGCACCTGGGACGGTTCCGGGAGCTTGGCGATGCCGGTCTCCCCCACCACTTCGCACTGGATGTCGTAGCCGTACTGGCAGTTGACGAACACTTCGACGTCGATGCGCGTGCCCCGGGCGGTTTCCAGCAGGACGATCTGCGGGTCGCGCAAATGGGCCAGGGCCTTGCTGGTCTTGCGTGGGAACACCACCTGCACCGACACGTAGTCATCGGCCAGCAGCCAGCGCAACACATCCAGCTCATGAATCAAGGTGTCGGTGATCGCCATGTCGGTCTTGTAGTTTTCGCCCACGCTCGGGTTGCGGTGGGCGCAATGCAGCATCAGCGGTTCGCCGATCTGGCCGCTGTCGATCACCGCCTTGAGCGCGCGATAACCTTCATCGTAAGGGCGCATGAAGCCGACCTGCACCAGGCGCTTGCCGTGGGCCACTTCAGCCTCGACGATCTTGCGGCAACCTTCGGCCGTGACCGCCAGCGGCTTTTCACAGAACACCGGTTTGCCCGCCGCAATCGCCGCCAGCACGAATTCTTCGTGGCTCGGGCCCCAGGAGGTGACGAGGATCGCTTCCACGTCCGGCGCCTTGATCAATGCATGACCGTCGGGGTAGACCTCGGCGGTCAACTTCAGATCGGCAACGACCTTGGCCGCTTGTTGCAGGTTGATGTCGGTCACCGCCACCACCTGGCTGTTGAGCAAGGTCTGGCTGCAACGACGGATATGGTCCTGGCCGATGGCCCCGGTGCCGATGACGCCCAGCTTCAAAGACATGTAGAGAACTCCTTTCGTATTGTTGGGGCAATCAGTATTGACGGGCCTTGGCCAGTCGTTCGTTGAGGGTCTTGGCGACGGCGTCGGTGCGGGCGCTGGTGGAGACTTGCGCCACGCCGACCCGCCACCACGACAGGTACTTGTGGATCATGGTCTTGGGCAGGACCTTGATGTCGATCAGCGTCGAGACGCTCTGGCGCCGCGCATCGACCAGGGCCGCGTGCAGTTCGTCGAGAGTCTTGACCTTGTAGGTCTTGCAACCGTAGGCCGCGGCGCTCATGGCGAAGTCCACCGGCACAAAACCGCCGTCGAGCTTGCCGGTGTCCGGGTTGCGGAAGCGGAACTCGGTGCCGAAGCTGTCCATGCCGTGTTCCATTTGCAGGTTGTTGATGCAACCGAAGGTCATGTTGTCCAGCAGCACCACATTGATCTTGCGGCGTTCCTGGATCGAGGTCGCCAGCTCCGAGTGCAGCATCATGTAGGAGCCGTCGCCCACCAGGGCGTAGACCTCTTTGTCGGGCTCGGCGAGTTTCACCCCCAATGCCGCATTCACCTCGTAGCCCATGCACGAATAACCGTACTCGACGTGATAGGTGTTCACGCCCTTGCTGCGCCAACTGCGCTGCAAGTCGCCGGGCAGGCTGCCGGCGGCGGCGACGATGATGGCGTCATCCGCCAGGGTCTGGTTGAGGGTGCCGAGCACGCGGCTCTGGGTCAGGCAGGAACCGGTGAGTTCGATGAATTCGCGAAACACCGCCGGGTCCATGTGATCGTTGATTTCCGGGACAAAATCCTCGGTCTGGAAATCCGCCTGATAGATCCGATCCACTTCCGCGTCCAGCTGGGCCTTGGCGTCGACGACCTGCCCGCCCCATTCGGCGCGATAGTCGCCCATTGCGGCAGACAGTGCCTCCAGCCCCGAACGGGCGTCGGCCAGCAGTTGCACGCCGTCGAGCTTCAACGCATCGCACGGGCTGATGTTGAGATTGAGGAACTGCACATCCGGGTGCTGGAACAGCCATTTCGACGCAGTGGTGAAATCGCTGTAGCGGGTGCCAATGCCGATGATCAGGTCGGCCTTCTTGGCCAGCAGGTTTGCCGCCAGGCAACCGGTTTCACCGATGCCACCGACGTTCAGCGGGTGACTGGAGACCACCGCACTCTTACCGGCCTGGGTCTCGGCGAACGGAATGTCGAAGCGTTCGGCAAAGGCCTGCAACGCGGCGTTGGCGCCGGAGTAGCGCACGCCGCCGCCACAGATGATCAACGGCTGGCGCTTGCCCTTGAGCAGCGCCAGGGCATCGCCGAGCATCGCCTCGGTGGCCGGGCGGCGATCGATGCGGTGGACACGTTTTTGCAGGAAGTAATCCGGGTAATCGTAAGCTTCGGCCTGTACGTCCTGGGGCAAGGCCAAAGTCACCGCGCCGGTTTCGGCCGGGTCGGTCAGCACGCGCATCGCATGGATCGCGGCGGTCATCAGTTGCTCGGGGCGGTTGATGCGATCCCAGTATTTGCTCACGGCCTTGAAGGCATCGTTGGTGCTGATGCTCAGGTCATGGAACTGCTCGATCTGCTGCAGCACCGGGTCTGGCTGGCGACTGGCGTAGACATCGCCGGGCAACAGCAGCAACGGAATGCGATTGGCCGTCGCGGTGGCCGCGGCGGTCAGCATGTTCGCCGCACCGGGGCCCACCGACGAGCTGCAGGCGTAGATCTTGCGCCGCAGATGCTGCTTGGCAAAACCGATGGCGGCATGGGCCATGCCTTGCTCGTTACGGCCCTGATGGACCACCAGGTCGCCGCTGTCCTGCTCCAGCGCCTGGCCCAGGCCCAGCACATTGCCGTGGCCAAAAATGGTAAAGACCCCGGCGACGAACTTGCTCTGGACGCCATCGACCTCGATGAACTGGTTATCGAGGAATTTCACCAGGGCCTGGGCCATGGTCAGTCGTGTTGTGGTCATGCTTGCACCTTGTCTGGAATGCAAATTTGCGGCTGACTCAGTCCACTCTGGGAGCGAGCCTGCTCGCGATAGCGGTGTGTCAGGCGCCTATGTGTTGAATGTGCTACCGCCATCGCGAGCAGGCTCGCTCCCCCAGGGGGGCTTCATCATTTTGATGACTGTGTCAGACCTGGGAGCCCTGCAGGTGATTCATGCTCGCCCCCAACGCCTGGCGAATGTCGGCCAGGTCATGGACGCTCTCGGCGAACGGCTCGAAGGACAGATAGCCCTCGTAGCCCCCGGACCGCAGCGCCTCGATCTGCGCAGCGTTGCCAAGGATGTCGGCCGCGCCCACCAGCACCCGATGGCCGTCACGGATCGTCGCCAGCGGCGCCTGGGTATCCTCGACACCGGAGATGTGCACCAGCCCGGTCAGCTCGGGGAAGAACTCCTGTTCACCGGCCAAATGATGGTGAAAGGTGTCATGCACCAGGCGGAACACATCCAGCCCACCAATGCTCTTGATCGCTTCCACCGCCGTGCGCTTGCGGCGCAAGGAGCACTCTTCGAAACCCAGGGGCTCGATGAATCCGTAGATGCCAAAGGCGCGCAGGATCGGCGCCAGTTCACTGAGGGCCGTATGCAGCCCCGCCGCACGTTCGGCCTCGTTGCGCGGGTCGGCGCGGTCGTTGAGCGGGCACATCACCAGGCCCTCGGCACCGCATTCGCGAGCGTAATCGGCCAACCGCACGGCCTGGGCGCGGCGCTCTTCGTTCCACACGTCAAAGGGGTACAGGGCGTTGATCGACAGCACCTTGATGCCGCGCGCCTCGCACAACTCGCGCACCCGGGCCGGCGGCATGCCGTCTTCGATCTCGACGCCCTTCAGATCGTTGCGGATCTCGATGGCGTCGGTTTTCAACGCCAGGGCCAGGTCGATGAAAGCGGGCAGTGACAGGCGTGGCGCAACCATTCGGTTCAAGGCAAAACGCAGGGGCTTGTTCATTGTTGTTCTCCCTCCGGCAGTCATTCAAAAACGCGTTATTGAGCAGTCGGCATGCTGAATTCAGGACCCTTGGCAATGCTGTCGGGCCAGCGTTGCATCACGCTTTTGTAGCGGCTGTAGAAACGCAGGCCTTCTTCACCGTAGGCATGGTGATCGCCGAACAGCGAACGCTTCCAACCACCAAAGGAGTGCCAGGCCATGGGCACCGGAATCGGCACATTGATGCCCACCATGCCGACCTTGATGCTGCGGGCGAACGCCCGGGCAATGCCGCCGTCACGGGTGAAGCACGACACGCCGTTGCCGAACTCATGGGCGTTGATCAGCGCCACCGCGGTGGCGAAATCCGGTACACGGACGATCCCCAGCACCGGGCCGAAGATTTCTTGCTGGTAGATGCTCATCTCGGCGGTGACCTGGTCGAACAGCGTCGCGCCAACAAAGAAACCCTGCTCGGCGCCAGGCACCTTGAAACCACGGCCATCGACGATCAGCCGAGCGCCCTCGGCCACGCCGGCGTCGATGAAGCCTTCGACCTTGGCCTTGTGTTCGGCGGTGACCAGCGGCCCCATGTCGGTGCCGGGCTGCTGGCCGTTGCCGATCTTCAGTTGGTCGATGCGGGGCAACAGTTTGGCAATCAGTTCATCGCCCACATCACCCACCGCCACGGCGATGGAAATCGCCATGCAACGCTCACCCGCCGAGCCGTAGGCGGCACCGATCAAGGCATCCGCCGCCTGGTCGAGGTCGGCATCGGGCATGACGATCATGTGGTTCTTGGCCCCGCCCAGGGCCTGCACGCGCTTGCCGTGCGCCGTGCCCTGCTGGTGGATGTACTCGGCAATCGGCGTGGAGCCGACAAAGGAAATCGCTTCGATGTCCGGGTGCTGCAACAGCGCATCCACCGCCACCTTGTCGCCCTGGACCACGTTGAACACACCGTCCGGCAAACCGGCTTCGGTCAGCAAACGGGCCATCAGCAGGCTGGCGGAGGGATCGCGCTCCGAAGGCTTGAGGATGAAGCAGTTGCCGGCGACCAGCGCCAGGGGAATCATCCACAACGGCACCATCACCGGGAAGTTGAACGGCGTGACCCCGGCGCAAACGCCCAGGGGTTGGCGCAGGTTCCAGTTGTCGATGCCGCCGCCGATGTTGTCGCTGAAATCAGTCTTGAGCAGGTTCGGCGCACCGCAGGCGTACTCGACGATCTCGATGCCGCGGGTAACTTCGCCGTGAGCGTCGGACAGCACCTTGCCGTGTTCACGGCTGATGATCTGCGCCAGCTCGTCGTGGTGCCGGTCCAGCAGCTCCTTGAACTTGAACATCACCCGCGAACGTCGCAATGACGACTGCTCGGACCAGGCCGGGAACGCCGCCAGCGCCGAGGCCACTGCCGCATCGACAGTGCCCGGCTCGGCCAGGGCCACCCGGGCCTGCACCGCACCGGTGGCCGGGTTGAAGACATTGCTGAACCGCGTGCTGTCGTGGTCCTGCACATGGCCGTTGAGGTAATGGCCTACTACCGGGGCGTCACTCATTGTTCTTGTTCTCCGTGCGAATGTTGGAAATCAGAGGTCCAGCAGCCAGCTGTGCTGCGGATCGTTATGGAACTGCCAGACCCGCTTCGGGCCGGCCATGACGTTCAGGTAATACGACTCGTACCCGTAGGGCACGCTGACCGGGTGGTAACCCTTGGGCACCACCACCAGGTCGCTGTTCTCCACGGCCATGGCCTGGTCGATGCTGCGGTCGTCGGTGTAGACCCGCTGGAACACGAAGCCTTGGGACGGGTTGACCTGGTGGTAATAGGTCTCTTCCAGGAAGCTCTGGTGCGGCAGGTCGTCGGTGTCGTGCTTGTGCGGCGGGTAGCTCGAGGAATGCCCCGACGGAGTACGCACTTCCACCACCAACAGCGAATGGGCCGGCTCGCTGTCGGGCAGGATGTCGCAGACATAACGGGTGTTGGCGCCCTTGCCGCGCACACTGCGCTTCATGCTGTCCGGGCGGATCAGCCGTGGGCCATGGCTGTTCTGCGCAGCCCCCGGCGCGGCGCACACGGCAATCTGTACATCGCTCAACGCGGTGACCTGGGCCTGACTGCCGGGCGGCAGGTAAGCGGCATACGGTGACTTGTCCTCGAATACCGACTGGCGATCACCGAGGTTGTCCCAATCGAAAGCCCCCTGCCCCGGCGCTTCGCCCTTGAGGCTGATGCGCCCGCTGAGCAGCACCAGGCACAATTCCTTGTCGCCGGCGGCCACCGGCAGGGTTTCGCCCAGGCTCAGGCGGTAGGCGGCGAACCCGACGTATTCCAGCTCCCCCGCCGGTAACTGGACCATGGTTCGACCGCTGGAATGGCTCTTGATCAACAGGCTCATGACAAGCTCCTTTCTTGCAGCAAGGCACGCAGCGTGTCGTAGCCCTTCTTGGCGTAGGCATAACTCGGGGCTACGGCAGGATCCTGCTCGGCTTCCACCACCAGCCAGCCTTGGTAATCGGCAGCCAGCAGCACGTCGAGCAACGCGGCGAAGTCGATGTCACCGTCCCCCGGCACGGTGAAGGTGCCGTTGATGATGCAGTCGGGAAAGCTCCAGAGGTTATTGCGCGCCAGTTGCACCACCGGTTTGCGCACGTCCTTGAAGTGCACATGGCAGACCCGCTCGATGTGTTTGCGCAGCACCTGCAACGGTTCGCCACCGCCCATGTAGCAGTGGCCCGAGTCGAACAGCAGGCCCACTTCGCTGCCGGTCAGGGCCATCAGCTTGTCGATGTCCGAGGGCGACTCGACGTAGGCGCCCATGTGGTGGTGATAGGCCAGGCGCACGCCCCGGGACAAGGTGAAGCGCGCCAGTTCGGTGAGCTTGTCAGCGTAGGCTTGCCAGGCTTCATCCGTATGGAAACGCGGCCGCTCGATCAGTGAAATGCGTTGGCCTTGAATGGAATCGGCGACTTCACCATAGACCAGCACCTTGGCGCCGTTCTGTGCCAGCAGCTCGACGTGGCTGGCGATGGCGTCGATTTCCTCAGCCGCCGAACGCCGGGCCAGGCGACTGGAATACCAGCCGGAGACCAACGCCAGGTCATAGGGACGCAGCACATCGCCGACACCCTTGGCGTCCTTGGGGAACTTGCCGTTGAGTTCAAAACCTTCGTAGCCGATTTCCTTGCCTTCACTCAGCGCCGTACTCAACGGCGTCTCGCCGCCCAACGATGGCAAGTCGTCGTTGCTCCAGGAAATCGGGTTGATGCCAATTCGAATAGCGGGCATGGCTGCACCTTTTATTGTTGTCTCTAATGTTCAACCGATCACCTGTGGCCAGAGATTGCTCCCGCTCGGCTGCGCCCTGTAGGAGCTGTCGAGTGCAACGAGGCTGCGATCTTTCCAATACCAATTGAGTCGAGAGCGAACGATCAAGATCAAAAGATCGCAGGCTTCGCCAGCTCCTACACGTCCAGCGGGAGCAAGCTCTGGCCACAAAAGCCCTGTACATCAAGCACGGGCACTGCGCCACGCCTCGATCAATTCCACGAACCTGCCCTGCACCTGCCGGATCAGCGTTTCATCATCGATTTCCCCGGCCAGCCACGCCCGGCTCGGTTCCTGGAAGATCGTGCGGCCCACGGCAAACCCGCGGCAGGTGGTGCTCTGGCTGGCCTGGCGGAAGCCTTCGGCCAGGGCGGCGGCCGGGGCGTTGAGGCCCAGCAGGACCACGCCACGGCAATACGGATCGCGTTGCTGGATCAGCTCATCGAGTTGTTTCCATTCCTCCGCGCTCTGGGTTTCGATCTTCCACCACGCCGGGAAAATACCCAGGTTGTAGAGGCGCTTGAGGGCGCGATAGAGCACATCCGGGTGGGATGACGGATGATCCTTGGGCGGAATGACTTCCAGCAGCAATTCATGGCCGCTGACCTGGGAAGCCTTGTACAGCCCCATCAGTTGCGCTTCCTGCTCCAGGCGCAGCAGCGGTTCGTCATCAGGGTGAAATTGCACCAGGCACTTGATGATCTGTTCCTGCGGCCAGGCGATCAGGTTGCTGCCAATGGAACGCCCATGCTCGAACGCCAGCGGCCGCGAATTCTGTACCTCCACTGGCCGCGCCACCCACCAGCCACGTCCGGTGGCAGCGTTCAGCGAGTCCTGGCCGAAGCGTTGGTCGGCCAGCAGACCGACGTCGGCCTCGATGCCTTGGCGTTGCAGGTCGGCTTCGACCCGCTCCACCGCCTGGATGAACAATTGCTTGAGTTCGCTGATGCTGCTCAGGTCGCGGCCGCCTTTCTGGGCCAGCTCCACCAGTTGCCAGCGATGGTCGAACGCAAAGATGAACAGTTGTTTCCAGGCCTTGCGGGGCACGCTGACCTGGTGCAGCCGTTGCAGCACGGGATCCTGATCCGGACGGGTAATCGGCACCGGGCTCTTGAATAAATAGTCGAGCTCAGCCCGGGTCGGCATCGCCGGGGCACAGGCATGGCGCGACACCACCAGGCCGCCGCAGGCATTGGCCAACTGACAGCAGCGCTCATCGCTGGCGTCCTCCAGCCAACCGGCGAGGAACCCCGACATGAATGCATCACCGGCGCCCAGTACATTCAAGACCTCGACCCGGACGCCAGGGTAAAGGGCGCCGTCTTCAAGGCGGGCCGCAATGGCGCCATGAATCACCGTGCAACCTTGCGGGCCAAGCTTGACCACCAGGGTCGCCGCCGTCAGCGAGCGCACGGTGCGTAGCGCGGTCAGCAGGTCTTCGCTGCCGCCGGCGATGAGAAATTCTTCTTCAGTGCCAACGATGAGGTCGAAACGCGGCAGGATGCCTTGCACATGCTGGCTGACCTTCTGGTCGGCCACAAAACGGGTTTCCCCATCGGCCTTGCCCGCCAGGCCCCAGAGCACCGGCCGATAATCGATGTCCAACACGCATTTGACGTTGTGCTTCTCAGCGTAATCCAGGGCCTGGGTACTGGCCTTGTAGACGCCATCGGTAGAGAAATGCGTGCCGGTGATCAGCAGCGCCTTGCTGGAGGCAATGAAGGCTTCGTCGATGTCTTCGGCGCGCAACGCCATGTCGGCGCAATTTTCCCGGTAGAACACCAGGGGAAAGGTTTCCCGGTCCTTGATCCCCAGCAGGACCATGGCCGTCAGGCGTTCGGGATCGACCTTGATACCACTGACATCGCAGCCTTCACGTGCCAGGGATTCCACCAGGAAGCGGCCCATGTGGTCGTCCCCTACCCGGCTCAGCATCGCCGACCGGAGCCCCAGGCGTGCCGTGCCGAAAGCGATGTTGGCCGACGAACCGCCCAGGTACTTGGCGAAGCTTGCGACATCTTCCAGGCGCGCGCCGACTTGCTGCGCGTAAAGGTCGACGCCCAGGCGTCCCAGGCAGATCACATCCAATTGACGCCCACTGGCAAAACGAGTCTGGCCCATGCTGGCTCCTGTTATTTTTATCAGCCTGCGCTTGTCGCCAAAACCGACGCCAGCGCTGTTGGTGAATGCAGACTAAAACGAGCGGCGCGCAACAATCAATAATTATTCTATAAATTTTTTACGTGGAATATTTTTTCCAATACGCTATGAGCAGAGCGAACCAGGCGCAGTGCATCGTTTCAGCAGATGCTGCAACATTTGTCCGCCCATGATTTTCCCTGCGCCTACGCTGTAGACTGCGACCAGCCAACCTATTGTCGAGGGCCGGCCTTTTTTCGGGCCGCCCTATAAGAACAAGCCAGAAGGATTTTCTATGACCCGCCCCGATGATCTGCCGGCGCCGTCCGAGAGCGCGTCCGAACCCGCCCTCTCGAGCCCACCGATCAATGCCGAGCGCCTGCTGCAACTGATCACCGATGAATACGAAAGCCTGCCGCGCCAGCTCAAACGCATCGCCAGCTACATGAGCCAGCAGAGCGACCGGATCATGGTCGACCGCATCAGCGACATCGCCCGGGAATGCGAAGTGCACCCCTCGGCCATCGTCAGGTTTTCCCAGCGCTTCGGCTTCAGCGGGTTCAGTGAAATGCAGGCGCTGTTCCGCGAGGCCTACACCCACAAGACCACCCCGGTGCAGAACTACCAGCAGCGCATCCGTAGCATGATCGCCAACAAGTCGCAGAAGGCCAGCGGCGGCGACCTGGCCCGCGAGTGCGTCAACGCCACCCTGTCGGGCATCGAGCGCCTGGGGTTGGAGCTGGACGACCAGGCGTTCGAAAAGGCCGTGGACCTGGTGGTCAACGCCGACAACATCTACGTGGTGGGTGTGCGCCGTTCGTTCGCGGTGGCCGATTACCTGGTCTACAACCTGCAACACACCAATAAACGCATTCACCTGGTGTCCGGCCTGGGCGGCAGTTACCGCGAGCAGATGCGCAGCGTGCGTGCCAACGACCTGGTCATCGCCATCAGCTTCACGCCCTATGGCAAGGAAACCCAGCACTGCCTGCGCATTGCCCAGCACCACCAGGCCAAGACCCTGATCATCACCGACAGCAACCTCTCGCCCCTGGCCAAACGGGCCAATGCGGTGCTGTTGGTGAACGAAGGCAGCTCGTTCGCCTTCCGTTCATTGAGCGCCACGCTGTGCCTGTGCCAGGCGTTGTTCATTGCCGTGGCTTACCGACTGGAACTCAAGGTTGATGAAATCCATGAACAGGTCGGGTTCGAGGATTAACGCCCGCAAAGGATTACTCAAGGAGACGTCATGAAACTGATCGGCATGCTGGACTCGCCCTATGTAAGACGCGTCGCCATTTCCGCCAAGTGCCTGGGGGTTGCCCTGGAGCACGAGTCCGTTTCGGTGTTCAGGCATTTCGAACAGTTTCAGCGCATCAACCCGGTGGTCAAGGCCCCGACCCTGGTACTGGACGACGGCGACGTGCTGATGGATTCCACGTTGATCATCGATTACCTGGAGGCCTTGGCCGCCCCGGGGAAAAGCTTGATGCCGGCCGACATTGGCCAACGGCTGCGCGCACTGCGCCTGATTGGCTTGGCCCTGGCGGCGTGCGAGAAATCGGTGCAGATCTACTACGAACGCAACCTGCGACCGACAGAGATCCAGCACGCGCCTTGGGTTGAACGCGTGGAAGGCCAACTGGCTGCGGCTTATGGAATGCTGGAGCAGGAACTGGAGAAGCAGCCCCTGGGCACTGATGGCAACCTCGATCAGGCCGGCATCACCGTGGCAGTGGCCTGGAGCTTCACCAACCTGGTGGTGCCGGACCAGGTGCAAGGCAAGGCTTTCCCGTTGATCAGCGCGTTCACCGCCTATGCCGAAGGGTTGGAGGCGTTTGTCAGTACGCCGATGGAATAATCGGCTGTGAACAAAAAACCCTGGGGGTAACCAGAGTACCTGTGGGAGCAAAGCTTGCTCGCGATAGCGCTGGATCATCCAGCAACAATTTTGACTGGCATACCGCTATCGCGAGCAAGCTTTGCTCCCACAGGCTCGCACACAGTTTTTTTCGGGTGACTGTGGGATATGTGTTCCCCACAGAGTTTCTTCAGGCCAGTTGCATTTCCTGGGGCTTTACTGTCGGCGCCACCTCGAAGCGATCTTCCAGGAACGGGGTGATGTCCAGCGGCAAGGGCTCGTTGTTCACCAGTTTATCCAGCAGCACCCCGGTGATGGCCGAGGTCAGGATGCCGGTGCGGAAATGCCCGCAGGCGTTGAGATAGCCTTCCACCCCGCGCATCGGCCCCAGGATCGGCAATTCATCAGGTGACCCCGGGCGCAGGCCGGCCCAGGTTCGTTTCAGGTTGATGTCGACCAACTGCGGGATACAGCGCACCGCGCCTTGCACCAACCCTTCAATCTCCGGATAGGTCGTGGTCACGTCGAAGCCTTTGTCTTCGGTGGTGCTGCCAATGAGGATCTCACCGTTGTCTTTCTGCGCCACATAGCAGTCGCTGGTGGTCAGGCAGCCATTGAGAATCTTCGGCATGCGCTCGGTCAACAGGATCTGCCCCTTGACCGGCTTGACTGGAATCCGCACCCCAGTGGCCTGCTCACTCAGGTCCGCCGCCCAGGCACCGGCCGCGTTGATCAGGGTCCGGCAGTTGAACGTCCCCGCCTCGGCGGTTTTCACGCCTGTCACCCGCGTGCCGCTGCGCAGCACCTCGGTCACGCTGGTGTTGAAGAACAGGTCGACGCCGTTCTGCCGGGCGCCTTCGGTGTAGGCGTCGGCCAGGCGGAACGGGCTGACCTGGTGATCGCAGAGAAACTCCAGCGCCCCCAGGGCTTCATGGCTGACATTCGGCTCTGCCTCACGCAGGGCCGCCTGGTCAAGCCAGCGCACCTGATCCGCCAGGTGGGGAATGCAGGCGACGATGTGCTCGGCGTAGGAACGGTCTTCGTCGTCGTAGATCACGAACTTGAGCCCGGTCTCCTCGAACTTGAAATCCATGCCGTGGTTGTCGATCAACTCGCGGTGCAGCTGCGGATACATCGCGTTGGACTGCAGGGCGAAATCAAAGAACGACTCGGGCAGGATGTGCGGCGTGCTGGCGTCTACCGCCACGGCCGCACCCTGGGTCTGGCGCTTGCGGTTGGCCGACATCATGCGAAAAAAAATCACCCCGCAGCCCAGGCCCACCGATTCACCAATGGCCCACAGGCCACCGGCCGACGCACGGGTCGCGTTGCCGGGGCGCTTGGCGTCGATCAGGGCGATCTTCAGGTGTTTGCGCTTGGACAGTTGATAGGCACAGGAGGCCCCGATCACACCGCCACCGGCGATGACCACGTCATAATCCTTAATCATGGGAAACGGCCTCCATGCCGACGTTCTGGAACGCTGAAAAGGGAATCGGATCGATGGGGAAACGCGGTCGCAGCCAGCCCACGTCGGCACGCCCGGTGGCCTCGCGCAAGCGGTCGCTGCAGTAGCCGACGCACATCCGCCCCTGGCAATCGCCCATGCTCACGCGGGTGCGCATCTTCAGGCTGGCCATGTCCTGCACGCCTTGCTCCAGCGCCCGGTCGATGTCGGCGCGGGTGGCGTGCTCGCAGCGGCAGATCACCGTATCGGCGGCCGGCAACGCGGTTTGCCCGGCGCCACGCTGGGTGTAGCGATCCACGGCGGCGCGAAAGCGAATGATCCGGTCCAGTTGCGCCTGGTAGCGTTCGCGGTGCGCCAGGGCCGTGGATGGATCCAGCACGTTGCGTTGCATCAGGATCGACAGCGCCGCGATGCGTCCACTGAGCATGGCGGCTTCACCGCCGCGAATCCCGCCCATGTCGCCGGCCAGGTGAATGTGCGCTTCGCTGCTTTGTTGCCAGGCATCAGACACGGCCCGCAAATAGCCGTCTTCGCTGAAACCGTGCTCCAGGCCCATCTGCTGGCTCAATTGAGTCCGCGGGATAAACCCGTAGCCGACCGCCAGCGTCTGGGCCGGTACCTGTTCAGCCCGCTTGAGGTCGGGTTCCCAGTTCGTGGAATAAGGCGCGACGGTAACGACGCTCAACTCACCCTCGCCGTCAGACTGCACCACGCCCCAGCCATAGCGCACGGGAATGCGATTGAGCTTGAGGTAGGCCAGCATGCTCAGGCCGTCGAGGAACAGTTGCGGCTTGTTCAGCAACGCCAGGCTTTCCTTGGCGATCCGGCCGAACGCACAGGCCTCATACACCCCCGCCACCGCCACGCCCGATGCGTGCAGCTGGCAAGCCACCAGTGGCAACAACGGACCGGTGCCAGCGATCACCACCGGGCTCGGCGGCTTGACCACACCGCTCTTGATCTGCAATTGCAGGCCGCCAAGCATCATCACGCCCGGCAGGGTCCAGCCAGGAAACGGCACGCTGCGTTCGTGACAACCGGCCGCCAGGACCAGATGGGAATAGGCGACCTCGCCCAGGCGCTCGTCGGCATCCAGCAGCATCAGCGCCCGGAAGCCTTCGGCACCGATGACCCGGCTGCTCAATCGCACGTCGATCAGGCCGGCGTGTTGCTGGAATTCACCGTGGAGTTTCTCCAGGGCTTCGCTGTAGCGCGGGCCCAGGTAGTCCAGGCTGACACCGTCGCGCAGCGGCCCGCGGTAGACGACGCCACCCAGGCGCGGCGCTTCTTCGAGCAAGGTGCAGCGCACACCGTGGGAGGCCAGCTCAATGGCCGCGGCCATGCCCGCCGGCCCACCGCCGACAATCACCGGATCGAGGCTCATGGCGCCTCCGTTTCGGTGATGCGGTTGACCCGGGTTTCGATCTGCATGCCCGGGCGTACCAGGGTCTGGCAGGCGCGGCGCTTGTGGCGACCATCGATCCTGACCAGGCAGCATTGGCACACGCCCATGCCGCAGTACGCGCCGCTGATCTGGTCGTGATCGTTGCGGGCCACCTGACGTTGCCCCAGGGCCTGGATGACGGTGAGGACGGTTTCACCGTGGGCAGCGCTGACAGCCTGCCCGTCCAGGCGCACCGTCATGTCGGCCTGTGCCAGCGGCTGGATATCGAATTTTCGGCGTAAAAGGTCTGAAGGTTGCATCATACGGCTCTTCCTTGAAGATTCTGTGGGGGCTCGGCTCCTTGCGGCACACCATCACCGGTTCGCATCAGTACCCTACAGCGGCAGTGCGCCAAAGCAGGGCAGCGGACGCCACATGATAGTGCGCACGAAATTTATGTTAGGGATTATTTGTGACCAAGTGTTGATCCAGGCCAGCGAATCGGCTCGTCGGCTCATGAACTTTTTTTCAGAAAGCCGACAGGTATTTTTTGGCAGAATGCTGCGCAATAGCACCAACTTCCCCACACGGTACCGCCCATGAACCGCATCCTGACCATCGAAGACGACGCCGTGACCGCCCGTGAAATCGTCGCCGAGCTGACCCGCAACGGCCTGGACGTCGATTGGGTCGACAACGGCCGCGAAGGCCTGGAACGGGCCGTGAGCGGCGACTACGACCTGATCACCCTCGACCGCATGCTGCCCGAGCTCGACGGCCTGGTGATCGTCACCACACTGCGCACCATGGGCGTGGCCACGCCGATCCTGATGATCAGCGCCCTCTCCGACGTGGACGAGCGGGTCCGTGGCCTGCGGGCCGGTGGCGACGATTACCTGACCAAGCCGTTCGCCACCGACGAAATGGCCGCCCGGGTCGAAGTGCTGCTGCGGCGCAACAATGGCGCCCGCGAGCCGGAAACCGTGCTGCGGGTGGCCGATCTGGAACTGAACCTGATCAGCCGCGAAGCCAGCCGCAACGGGCAACTGCTCAGCCTGCTGCCCACCGAATACAAGCTGCTCGAATTCCTGATGCGCAACAGTGGGCAGATCCTCTCGCGCATGATGATTTTCGAGGAAGTCTGGGGCTATCACTTCGACCCCGGCACCAACCTGATCGATGTCCACATCGGCCGCCTGCGCAAGAAAATCGACCCGCCGGGCCTGGAACCGCTGATTCGCACGGTACGGGGTTCCGGCTATGTCATTGCTGAACCCTGCTAAAGGCTGGCGCTCCTCCAGCAGCCGCCTGCTGGCGCTGTACAGTTCGCTGTTCGTGATCTGGAGCGCGATCCTGATGGGGGTCATGTATTACGAAGTGTTCGGCTACCTCGACAGCCTGGCCAAGCACTCCCTGATGCAGCGCCAGCACCTGTTCGCCCGGATCCATGGCGATCAACTGGAAGATGCGCTCATGGCCAGCCTGACGCTGGACGAGCGCGGCGTCGACGCCTACGGGTTGTTCGATCCGCAATTGCGGCATTTGGGTGGGCCGATCCAGCGAATCCCCGCCGACCTGCCATTGGACGGCAAGATCCACATGCTCGGCGGTTGCGTCGATTCCGACGACCCGAGCATACCTTCCGATAGCTGTGACGCGGTGGCAACCCGCACCCAGGACGGCCGCTGGCTGGTGCTGGCGCGGGACAATGGCTCGCTGTTCGCCGTGACCCGCATCATTTTGCACGCGCTGTTCTGGGGGGTGTCGCTGACGATCCTGCCGGGCATCGCCGGCTGGCATCTGTTGCGCCGGCGACCGCTGCGGCGGATTCGCAAACTGCAGGCCAGTGCCGAAGCCATCGTTGCCGGCGACCTGACCCATCGCCTGCCGCTGTCGAGCCGGCGTGATGAATTGGACATGCTGGCGGCGATCGTCAATGCCATGCTCGACCGCATCGAACGCTTGATGAATGAGGTCAAGGGCGTGTGCGATAACATCGCCCATGACCTGCGCACCCCATTGACGCGCCTGCGTGCCCAACTTTATCGCATCCAGCAGCAAGCGCCGGACGGCTCGCCCGAGGCCTTGCAAATGGACCAGGTGATCGCCGAAACCGACACCCTGATGGCACGGTTTCGGGGCTTGTTGCGGATTTCCGAGCTGGAAGACCAGCAACGGCGCTCGGGCTTCGTGCGCCTCGATCCGTTGCAGTTATTGCAGGAGCTGCATGACTTTTACCTGCCACTGGCCGAGGAAGGCGAACTGACCTTCATTCTCGAGGTGCCTGACGCGCTGCCCCTGCTCAACGGCGACCGGGCATTGTTGTTCGAGGCCGTGTCGAACCTGCTGAGCAACTCCATCAAGTTCACCCCGCCGGGAGGCACGGTGATCCTGCGTGGGGTCGATCAGGGCGACAGCACGCGCATTGAAGTGCTCGATTCGGGCCCGGGCATCCCCGAAGCGGAGCGCAAGGCCGTGTTCCGCCGCTTCTACCGTGCCGAGGGCAGCAGCCAGCACGGCGGATTCGGCCTGGGCCTGTCGATCGTCGCGGCGATCGTCAATCTGCATGGGTTCACGCTGGAGGTGGGCAGCTGCGAACACGGCGGCGCGCGCTTGGTGCTCGATTGCCGGGCAACGTTGCTGTAGCAAGGCCTCTTGTCCCGATCGGCCGTGTAGGAGCTGTGTAGGAGCTGTCGAGTGCAACGAGGCTGCGATCTTGTTCCAGACAATTGAGTCAAGAGCGAAAGACCAAGATCAAAAGATCGCAGGCTTCGCCAGCTCCTACAGAGGTTGAGGTGCCTGGTCTTTATTTATGCCGGATCACCGCGATGCAACGGAATGTTCTCAAGCTCATAGCGCAGCTCGTCGATCAACTTGGCGATGCTCTCTTCCGAGCGGACGCTGTCGACACTCATGCCGCTCACCACCAGGTCCACCTCACCGCTTTCACGGTGATACAGACGTACGGTGAGGGTGCCGTCGCCATTGAGGCTGCATTCGCAGGCCAGTGGCGTAAAGCTTTCTTCCAGGCGGGTGCGCAAGGGGGCCAGATGGGTCATGCGATGCACCTCAGCCCCGGGGGCAAAAATGAACGGTGGACAGCGCCGACCTCCTGGTCCGCATAGGCATCCTGTCGCGCTCATACTGGGTTGGTTTGCTGCACATTGTGGCGTATTCCTTGACGGTTTCGTGGGGACGCGACATCACAGACGATGTCGCACACTGACAGCCTAAGGAACCGAACCCCCATGCAAAACCCGAATTTGCACCAGCATGCCCGGTGCATTTGCACTGGCTATCATGGTGCCTTCATTCGCCATTCATTGGCGAACAAACCCCGTTCCCGCGCCCAGACAATCGCCTCGCTGCGGCTATGGACATCCAGTTTCGAATACAGCGTAGCCACGTGATTGCGCACGGTATTGGGCGCCAGCTTCAGGCGCGCGGCGATTTCCTTGTCTGCCAGGCCTTCACAAATCAGCCCCAGGACGTCGCGCTCCCGGGCCGTCAGTTCAGTGAACGACACACTGGGCACCTGGGCGTTGATGCTCTTCACGTTAGCCAATTTTTCAATCAGGGTCCGACTGAACCAGGACGCGTCTTTCATCACCTCTTCGATTGCCGCCACCAACTCCAGCTCCGAGCGTTTGCGCTCGGTGATGTTCATCAGCACCAGCAGATAGCAAGGCTTGTCCTGGATGACCACCGTATCGGCAGCGACCTCACAGTCGATGAGTTCGCCGCCCTTCTTGTGCACCTTGACGTCGATGCTTGAAACAGCGGCAGCCTTTTCCAACCGGGCAAACAGCGCGGCGCTGGCATCCTTGTCGAGAAAGCCGATTTCCTCCACGGTTTTGCCCAACAGTTCTTCGCTGGCGTAACCGGTGGTCTGGAGAAACGCCTCATTGATTTCCAGCAACTGCTGTTCGGCGCTGCACACCAGGGTGGGGACGGGCGACAGGCGGAACGACTTGGCAAAGCGTTCCTCGCTCTGGCGCAGCGCGGTTTCTGCCTTGCGTCGCGGCTCCATGTCCATGAAGGAAAACAGCATGCAGTCTTCGTCGTGCAGGTCCAGCGGCTGGCCGGCGACGATCACCTGTTTGGTGGTGCCGTCGGGCAATTTCAACTCGGCCTGCATTTGCGGAATGGTCGCGCCCTGCCCCAGGCGTTCGATGGCCAGGTCGCGTCTTTCGGCGGCTTCAAGCACATCAAGCTCATACACCGAACGCCCGATCACCTGCTCGCGGCTGTAGCCGGTCATCTCCAGGAACCCCGGATTGACCTTGATGTAACGCAGGTCACTGAGGCGACAGATCACCGCCGGCGCCGGATTGGCCCCGAAGGTTTTCTCGAAGCGCTGCTCGGCGCTGGCCCATTCGGTGGCATCGCTGAGGATCAGCACGAGAAGCTCCGGCTCGCCGTTACGGTCGGCCAGCACCATGCTGCGGATCCGATGCACCCAGGTGCGATCCGGGTCGGCCTGGGGCGTGACTTCCACCAGCACATCACTGAACTCATCGCCACGAGCAACCCGGGCGATGGGGTAGCTGTCGTCGGTCAGTGGGTGGTTGTTGCGATAACGCAGATTGAAACGCCGGGCGTATTGTCTCCCCGTGGTGCCCAGCTCACTGAGGTCCTCGACCCCGTGCATCGCCAAGGCCGCGGCGTTGGCCCAGGCAATGGTCTGGTCGACCTCGATCAACATCACCCCGTCGGACAGCCCGGCAATGATCTGCAGCAATTGACGACGGTTGGTATCGGTGGTCGGGACTTGCTGATTCATTGGGTCTCCATGTGGTCGGAAGCACATGGAGATTACGACCACCCGCAGAGACGACACGTTCCCCGCAGAAGCTGCGTAGGAGCTGTGTAGGAGCTGTGTAGGAGCTGTGTAGGAGCCGTGTAGGAGCTGTCGAGTGCAACGAGGCTGCGATCTTTCCAATGCCAATTGAGTCAAGAGCGAAAGATCGAGATCAAGATCAAAATCAAAATCAAAATCAAAATCAAAAGATCGCAGGCTTCGCCAGCTCCTACAAAAACCTGCGCGCACTGAAATATTGCGCAATTGCTTTTTCAGTCGCTCTTTGTCGCAACGACTAATTTTCAATGATCTACATAATTTTTTTGGAGATCAGGCAATGCCCACCGCAACATATGGATGTCGTTTGCGTAAAGGTCGAGTAAGTGAGCCCGAACGAATCTATCTATTGACCGCCGTTGTGTACCAGCGCCAGCCTATTTTTAGCGATTGGCGACTGGGCCGGCTGCTCGTCGATCAATTGCGAAATGCCGAAGAAGTCTCAATGGCAACCTCCCTCGCCTGGGTAGTGATGCCGGATCACGTACATTGGCTGGCACAATTGCATAGTGGCGATCTGGCCGAACTGATGAGCCGCATCAAATCTCGCAGCAGCCGAGCCGTCAATCTTGCCCGTCGCCAACAAGGCCGATTATGGCAGCGGGGTTATCATGATCGGGCGCTACGCAAAGAGGAGGACCTGAAAGACGCTGCAAGGTACATCATCAGCAATCCGTTGCGTGCCGGATTGGTGAGGCGTGTTGGTGACTATCCCCTGTGGGATGCCATTTGGGTTTGAAGATCAAAAGATCGCAGGCTTCGCCAGCTCCTACATATCAACGCGTTCCCTGTAGGAGCTGTGTAGGAGCTGTCGAGTGCAACGAGGCTGCGATCTTGTCCCATACAATTGAGTCGAGAGCGAAAGATCAAGATCAAGATCAAAAGATCGCAGGCTTCGCCAGCTCCTACATAGGCGTTCCCCCGTGGGAGCTACGATCTTTTAGCCTTCACGCCGCCATGCGCCCCTCGGCAATCGCCTGGGAGGCGGCCAGCATCGCTCGCAGCAACACCGCGCAACCGGCGGCGAGGTCGTCCGGGGCGGCGTTTTCGATTTCGTTGTGGCTGATACCGCCTTCGCAGGGCACGAAGATCATCCCGGCCGGGCCCAGTTCGGCGAGGAAAATCGCGTCATGGCCGGCACCGCTGACGATGTCCAGGTGGGACAGGCCCAGCCCCTGGGCGGCACCGCGTACCGCGTCGACGCAGCCCTTGTCGAAATACAGCGGCGGGAAGTCGGCCGTGGGTTTCAAATCGAAGGTCAGGCCGTGCTGCCGACAGGTGTCTTCGATCACCTGCTTGACCTCGGCGATCATCGAATCCAGCCGCGCCGGTTCCAGGTGACGGAAGTCCAGGGTCATGCGCACTTCGCCAGGGATGACATTGCGCGACCCCGGATAGGCTTGCAGGCAACCGACCGTGCCGCAGGCATGGGGTTGATGACCGAGGGCGGCGCGGTTGACAGCACCGACGATGATCGAGGCGCCCACCAGGGCGTCCTTGCGCAGGTGCATCGGGGTCGGGCCGGCGTGGGCTTCAACGCCGCGCAAGGTCAGGTCGAACCACTTCTGCCCCAGGGCGCCCATTACTACGCCGATGGTCTTGCCTTCATCTTCGAGGATCGGCCCCTGCTCGATGTGCGCCTCGAAATATGCCCCCACCGGATGCCCACTGACCGGGCGCGAACCCGCATAGCCGATGGCATTGAGCGCCTGGCCCACGCTGATGCCTTCGGCGTCGACCTTGGCGAGGGTTTCTTCGAGGGTGAATTTTTCCGCGAACACACCGGAGCCCATCATGCACGGGGCGAAACGCGAGCCCTCTTCGTTGGTCCACACCACCACTTCCAGCGGTGCTTCGGTTTCGATGTTCAGGTCATTGAGGGTGCGCAGCACCTCCAGCCCGGAGAGCACGCCAAAGCAGCCGTCGAACTTGCCACCGGTGGGCTGGGTGTCGATGTGGCTGCCGGTCATCACTGGCGGCAGGTTCGGATTGCGCCCCGGACGCCGGGCGAAGATATTGCCCACCGCGTCGATGCTGACGGTGCAGCCCGCCGCCTGGGTCCATTGCACGAACAGGTCGCGGGCCTGGCGGTCGAGGTCGGTCAGGGCCAATCGGCACACCCCGCCCTTGACCGTGGCACCGAGCTGGGCCAGGTCCATGAGCGATTGCCACAGGCGATCGCGGTTGATGTGCTGATGGGTGGATTGCAGAACGTCGATGGCTGCGTTCATGGGGATCTCCATTTTTCCAGGCATGTTTTTGGTGTACTTGCTCGCGATGAGGCCCTCCTTCACACCGCTGTTTTGGCGACGGAGGGGCTTGCTCGCATACTGCACAACCCGTAATAAATCACCCCGCCCAGCGCCGAGCCGGTGAACCAGCCGTAGCTGTAGAACCAACTGAACGCATCGCTGCCCAGGGACAGCAGCGTCAGCACCACCGGCACGCCGAAGGCGATGAAGCCGTTCCAGTTCCACGCCGGATAAACGTCGTCGCGGTACAGCCCGGCCAGGTCCAGTTGCTGTTTCTTGATCAGGAAATAATCCACCACCATGATCCCGGCAATCGGCCCCAGCAGGCTCGAATAACCCAGCAGCCAGTTGGAATAGACCGACTCGAGGCTGACCTCGGACACGATCAGGCCAAGTTTCTTCAGCAGCTCGTGGGCCATCAGCGCCAGCCCCACCAACCCGGTGAGCATCACCGCCTTGGTGCGGCCGATCAGTTTCGGCGCCAGGTTCTGGAAGTCGTTGGTGGGCGAGACGATGTTGGCGGCGGTGTTGGTCGAGAGCGTGGCGACAATGATCAGCACCATCGCCAGCGCTACCCACACCGGGCTCTGGATGTGCCCAATCAAGGTCACCGGATCGGAGACCGTCACCCCCACCAGTTTTTCCGAGGCCGCGGTCATGACCACGCCGAGGGAGGCAAACAGGAACATGGTCAATGGCAGGCCAATGATCTGCCCCACGATCTGGTCTTTCTGGCTCTTGGCATAACGGCTGAAGTCAGGAATGTTCAACGACAGCGTGGCCCAGAAACCGACCATGGCTGTCAGGCCGGCGAGGAAATAGCTGGTCACCCCGGCACCTTCGGGACGCTTGGCCGGAACCGCCATCAGTTCAGTCAACGAAACGTTGGGCAACGCCCACACCAACAGCCCCGCCCCCACCAACACCAGCAGTGGCGCAGACAACGTTTCCAGCCACTTGATCGACTCGGCACCGCGCAGCACCACCCACAGGTTGATGACCCAGAACACCATGAAGCCGATCACTTCGCCGGTGCCACCCAGGCTCTTCCAGCCGTCGAACACCGAACCGAGAAACAGGTGGATCGCCAGCCCGCCGAACATGGTCTGGATCCCGAACCAGCCACACGCCACCAGCGCGCGGATCAGGCACGGCACGTTGGAGCCAATCACGCCGAAGGACGAGCGCAACAGCACCGGAAACGGAATGCCGTACTTGGTCCCGGCAAAGGCGTTCAGGGTCAGGGGGATCAGCACGATGATGTTGGCAAACAGAATCGCCAGCAGCGCCTCGCCCACCGTCAGGCCGAAATAGGCGGTGAGCACACCGCCGAGGGTGTAGGTCGGCACGCAGATCGCCATGCCCACCCACAATGCGGTGATGTGCCATTTGTTCCAGGTTCGCTCGTGCACCTTGGTCGGCGCGATGTCGTGGTTATAACGGGGGCTGTCGAGGACGTCGCTGCCGGCTTCAAGCTCGAACAACCCGTCGCGCTCAGTCACTGTTGATCTGGTCATGTCCGCTCCACTGTTTTCATTATTTTTGCTCATCGACTGGCGATGGCCGGAGTACTTGCACGCGTGCTACCGACCACCCCGCCAGACCACGACGGCACTCAATAACCGTGCCGAATAACGCGCCGAGCTGACCGGACGATCGATATAACCTTCTCAAACATTTGATATCTAAAGATTTAAAGCCAATTAACCGCCCTGCTTCACTTTGTGCTCATCGACTTGAGGCTAGATGACCTGTACGTCCTGTCGAGTTCGAGATTCAAAGTGGTGCACCCCGAATCAAGGCGAGGTGTCTGGGCCGCACTTCAAGCGCTTTCAAGCCGCTGATTTACCATGACAAATCTCGCTCAAATAACGATCCTGTCAAGTGCGTCAAAATGGTGAGCAGGCTCACCATTTTGGTGATTTTAAAATTTAATTCTTTAATTTCAACTACTTAATAACTGAATAAGCTTATAAAAAATAATCTTGCTCATTTCAATAACTCCAGCTAGCGTCTAATCCTGACAGTCGTGACAAGAATGAAAATCTGCACGACGTCGTCACTCAATAACCGTGATCGATAAAACATAAAGAACCGGCAACAGTCGGTCATGCCTGCGAGGAACTCGGAATGTCTCTGTTGATCCGTGGTGCCACCGTTATTACCCATGATGAAAGTTATCGCGCCGATGTGTTGTGTGCCGACGGCGTGATCAAGGCCATTGGTGAAAACCTGGATGTTACGGCCGGCGTCGAAGTGCTCGATGGCAGCGGCCAATACCTGATGCCTGGCGGCATCGACCCCCATACGCACATGCAGTTGCCGTTCATGGGCACGGTCGCCAGTGAAGACTTCTTCAGTGGCACGGCGGCGGGCTTGGCCGGGGGCACTACATCGATCATCGACTTCGTGATTCCCAACCCCCAGCAGTCGCTGATGGAAGCCTTTCATCAGTGGCGTGGCTGGGCCGAGAAGAGCGCCAGCGACTATGGTTTTCACGTGGCAATCACCTGGTGGAGCGAGCAGGTCCGCGAAGAAATGGCCGAGTTGGTCAACCATCATGGCGTGAACAGCTTCAAGCACTTCATGGCCTACAAGAACGCGATCATGGCCGCCGATGACACCTTGGTGGCAAGCTTCGAGCGCTGCCTGGAACTGGGCGCGGTGCCCACCGTGCACGCGGAGAACGGCGAGCTGGTCTATCACCTGCAACGCAAGTTGCTGGCCCAGGGCATCACCGGGCCCGAAGCCCATCCGTTGTCGCGGCCTTCGCAAGTGGAAGGCGAAGCCGCGAGTCGCGCCATCCGCATCGCCGAAACCCTGGGCACGCCGCTGTACCTGGTGCACGTGTCCACCAAGGAAGCCCTCGACGAAATCACCTACGCCCGCAGCAAGGGCCAACCGGTCTACGGTGAAGTACTCGCCGGGCACCTGTTGCTGGACGACAGCGTCTATCGCGACCCGGACTGGCAGACCGCCGCCGGCTATGTGATGAGCCCGCCCTTCCGTCCGCGCGGGCACCAGGAGGCACTCTGGCACGGCTTGCAGTCCGGCAACCTGCACACCACCGCCACCGACCACTGCTGTTTCTGCGCCGAACAGAAAGCCGCCGGGCGTGACGACTTCAGCAAGATCCCCAACGGCACCGCCGGTATCGAAGACCGCATGGCGGTGCTCTGGGACGAAGGGGTCAACAGCGGCAAATTGTCGATGCAGGACTTCGTCGCCCTCACCTCCACCAACACCGCGAAGATCTTCAACCTCTACCCACGCAAAGGGGCGATCCGCGTCGGCGCCGATGCCGACCTGGTGCTTTGGGACCCGCAAGGCAGTCGCACGATTTCCGCCAAGACCCACCATCAGCAAGTGGACTTCAACATCTTCGAAGGCAAGACCGTGCGCGGCGTGCCCAGCCACACTATCAGCCAGGGTCGGCTGGTCTGGGCCGACGGCGACTTGCGGGCCGAACGCGGCGCCGGGCGCTACATCGAACGGCCGGCGTATCCGGCGGTGTTCGATTTGCTGAGCAAGCGGGCTGAGCTGAATAAACCCACTGCCGTGAAACGCTGACCCCAGGATCGTTCCCATGCTCTGCGTGGGAATGCCTCTGGGGACGCTCCGCGTTCCGCTTTGGGACGCTGAGCGTCCCGGGCTGCATTCCCACGCGGAGCGTGGGAACGATCGAGGCACCCGAAAAACCACTGCCCACAAGAGGCAGCACCTCAAACACCGTGAGGCCCATTCCATGATCCAGCCCTTGAGTCACCTCCCCCATTCCCAGGAAGACCCGGCCACCCTCGCCGCTCGCTTCAGCGACCTGGCACCGCCACTCAACGCGCGCCAGGCACACTTGGAAGCCTCTCGTTGCCTGTACTGCTACGACGCGCCGTGTGTGAATGCTTGCCCAAGCGAGATCGACATTCCCTCGTTCATCCGCAACATCCACCAGGACAACGTCCAAGGCGCGGCGCAGAAGATTCTGTCGGCCAACATCCTCGGCGGCAGTTGCGCTCGGGTCTGCCCCACCGAGGTCCTTTGCCAGCAAGCCTGCGTGCGCAACAACGCCCATGAATGCGCACCCGTGCTGATCGGCTCGTTGCAGCGCTATGCCGTGGACAACGCCCACTTCAGCGAACACCCGTTCCAGCGAGCCGCCGCCACCGGCAAGCGCATCGCCGTGGTCGGGGCCGGGCCGGCGGGGTTGTCGTGTGCGCATCGCAGCGCAATGCACGGCCATGAGGTGGTGATGTTCGAAGCCCGGGAGAAAGCCGGTGGCCTCAACGAATACGGGATCGCCAAGTACAAACTGGTGGACGATTACGCCCAACGTGAACTGGACTTCCTGCTGGAGATCGGCGGCATCGAAATCCGCCACGGTCAGAAACTCGGCGAGAACCTGAGCCTGAGCGACCTGCACCAACAGTTCGACGCAGTGTTCCTCGGCCTCGGCCTGGCCGCCAGTAAACAACTGGGCCTGAGTGACGAACAAGCGCCAGGGCTGCTGGCCGCCACCGAGTACATCCGCGAACTGCGCCAGGCCGACGACCTCAGCCAGTTGCCCCTGGCCGACCGTTGCATCGTCCTCGGCGCCGGCAACACCGCCATCGACATGGCCGTGCAAATGGCGCGTCTCGGCGCCCGGGACGTCAACCTGGTCTACCGTCGCGGCCTTGAAGACATGGGGGCCACCTTGCACGAGCAAGACATCGCCAAGGCCAATCAGGTACGCCTGCTGACCTGGGCCCAACCGCAACAGGTGTTGCTCGATGACACCGGGCATGTGTGCGGCATGCGCTTCTCTCGCACGCATCTGGAGAACGGTCGGCTGGTCACCGGCACCGACACCTTCGAGCTGCCCGCCGACGCCATTTTCAAAGCCATCGGCCAAGCCTTCGACGACAACGCGCTGGTGGACCCACTGGCCCGGGAACTCAAGCGCCAGGACGGGCGGATTTTGGTGGACGAACACCTGCGCACCAGCATTCCCGGTGTCTACGCCGGCGGTGACTGCACCAGCCTGGACCAGGACCTCACCGTGCAGGCCGTGCAGCACGGCAAGCTCGCCGCCGAGGCGATCAACGCTCAACTGATGCTCAATGTGGAGGCTGCGTAAATGGCCGATCTTTCGATTGTCTTCGCCGGCATCAAAGCGCCCAACCCGTTCTGGCTGGCCTCCGCGCCGCCCACCGACAAGGCCTACAACGTGGTCCGTGCCTTCGAGGCCGGCTGGGGTGGCGTAGTCTGGAAAACCCTCGGAGAGGATCCGGCGGCGGTGAACGTGTCCTCGCGTTATTCGGCCCACTACGGTGCCAATCGCGAGGTGCTGGGCATCAATAACATCGAGCTGATCACCGACCGTTCGCTGGAGATCAACCTGCGGGAAATCACCCAGGTGAAAAAGGACTGGCCGGACCGGGCGTTGATCGTGTCGCTGATGGTGCCCTGCGTCGAAGAATCCTGGAAACGCATCCTGCCTTTGGTGGAAGCCACCGGCGCCGACGGCATCGAGCTGAACTTCGGCTGCCCCCACGGCATGCCGGAACGGGGCATGGGCGCGGCGGTCGGCCAGGTGCCGGAGTACGTCGAGCAGGTGACCCGCTGGTGCAAGACCTATTGCTCGCTGCCGGTGATCGTCAAGCTCACGCCGAACATCACCGACATCCGCGTCGCCGCCCGGGCGGCCCATCGCGGCGGCGCGGATGCGGTGTCGTTGATCAACACCATCAACTCCATCACCAGCGTCGACCTGGACCGCATGGTCGCCCTGCCCAGCGTCGGCAGCCAGAGCACCCACGGCGGTTACTGCGGCTCGGCGGTCAAGCCGATCGCGCTGAACATGGTCGCCGAAATCGCCCGTGACCCGCAGACCCAAGGCCTGCCGATCTGCGGCATCGGTGGCATCGGCAGTTGGCGCGACGCCGCCGAATTCATCGCTCTGGGCAGCGGCGCGGTGCAAGTCTGCACGGCGGCGATGCTGCATGGTTTTCGCATCGTCGAAGAGATGAAGGACGGCCTGTCGCGCTGGATGGACAGCCAGGGCCACGCCAACCTGCAAGCGTTCTCCGGTCGCGCGGTGGGCAACACCACCGACTGGAAGTACCTGGACATCAACTACCAGGTCATCGCCAAGATCGATCAGCAGGCCTGCATCGGATGTGGGCGCTGCCACATCGCCTGCGAGGACACCTCACACCAGGCCATCGCCAGCCTCAAACAGGCTGACGGCACGCACAAATATGAAGTGATCGATGAAGAGTGCGTGGGCTGCAACCTGTGCCAGATCACTTGCCCGGTACAGGACTGCATCGAGATGGTGACGGTGGACACCGGCAAGCCGTTCCTGGATTGGAACCATGATCCGCGTAATCCCTATCATGTCACTGTCTGAGGGTTGAGGTGCCTGGACTGGCGCCATCGCGAGCAAGCTCGCTCCCACAGGAGACCGGTTGTGAACACAAAATTTGTGTTCACCGCAAATCCAATGTGGGAGATTCTATGTTGCAGGGCAACCCTGCAACATAGGCTTCGGCTGGTATTCGCTCTGATTTTTCATCAAGGCAAATGCCACCCGGCAGAGCTTG
>NZ_LMDO01000030.1:0-50133 GCF_001425105.1 Pseudomonas sp. Root401
GGGGCAACTGTATCCAAGATAGTGTCCACTAAAAAATGGTGTCCACTATCTTGGCCAATTTGGAGGGCTGTCAGGAGAGGGTGCTGGGCGGACGGTTACGACTCCTCTTCGCCGCGTACGCAAAGACTGGGGACAGACTACGGTTTTGAGTTCGCTCATCCTCAGATCCTGGTCTGTCTCTGTTTCTCCCCACCATCGGATTGAGAATATTGGGGGGCGACCAAAATCAGCATTTTGACTTCCTGTATCCAACTGGATACGCTCCAGCCATGAATTATCTCATCCAGCAAACGCAGACGGTCACTGCTTGGCATTCATCGGTCCGTGATTTGCGAGCAAAAATCGCTATCGCCCGCCGCATTGATCGCGCCGCAGCAGGTATCCCGGCGATGTGAAACCTGTCTGTGATGGTATTTCAGAGTTGCGTGTGGATGTAGACGCTGGCTACCGGGTCTATTTCACCATGCGCGGTGGAGTGGTCATCGTGCTACTGGCGGGTGGTGACAAGTCTTCACAGAGTGCTGATATCCGGCGAGCGAAGAAACTGGCAAAGG
Organism: Pseudomonas sp. Root401; assembly: GCF_001425105.1. Classification (NCBI taxonomy): domain Bacteria; kingdom Pseudomonadati; phylum Pseudomonadota; class Gammaproteobacteria; order Pseudomonadales; family Pseudomonadaceae; genus Pseudomonas; species Pseudomonas sp. Root401. The sequence continues at coordinate 555 of NZ_LMDO01000030.1, forward strand.
AGATTTGAACATGAGCCAACACCTGACGACATTTGACATGGCGGCACTACTCGATAGCGACGAAGCCATCAGTGAATACCTTTCCCAAGTGCTGGCTGATGGTGATAGCGAGGAGTTTCTCCGCGCGATCGGCTATGTCGCCAAGGCCCGCGGTATGGCGCAGATCGCTAAGGACTCTGGCATGGGACGAGAAAGCTTGTACAAGGCGTTCGCGCCCGGATCAAAGCCGAGATTTGATACCGTACTCAAGGTCATTCATGCGCTAGGCATTGATCTTCATGCGCAGCCTGGGCATGCCGCTAATCATTCACCTGCCTGACGAACGGATTAGACACCGGGACAAACCACGATTTTGAGTTCGCTTGTAAAATCGGCCCGTCTCATAATCGTAGTCTGCCCCTGTTCTCCTCTTATGAAACGGGCGGCTTATAAGTCGCCCTTCTTCATTATTCTGCCGCCTGCGCCCGCAATCGTCTTCCAATCACATCCATGACATCACAACCATCGCGTAACGATGTGGTCAGCAATTTACAAAAATCAGTCAGAACCACCGTGTCTGAGCTGATGTCCGAGCGAAACGCGATATTTTCCAAGACTTGGGTCACCGTGCGGATGCGGTAATCGGCGGTTTCGAAAAGAACGTCCAGAGGCGCTTCAGTGTCGATGAGCAGAGTTGCGGGGATGCAGTCGATGCCGGTGATGGGCATGTATCGGGTCATGGGTAATACCTTCATTCAATTGATTTAGGAGCAGGAGCTTCTGCGCTTCATTCAATCGAGTCGCCAAACCCGAATCGCCATCTGGGCGACAGAGAAACAATAAGTTGCCCCACCCTGATACTGCAATGCGCTGGTTTCCGAGGTTTGTGTAGGAATTTGCGTCAATGCCCCTCGAGGTGCTCGCTTGAGCCCTCATAAGTTACAGCGAAGGGACGTAGGGGAAAGGAGACGGAAGCACGCGAGGTAGTGAACACCAGCAGCGAACGGCCAGAAGTGCTCACCTGAAATGCCCCCGGCCTTCATATCGCCTTGAATGAGATCGCACGTGCCAACCCAAAACGTGCCTTGAGCAAACGCGGCTAGGCGCGTTCACGTCGCTATAGTCGACTCTATCGCCGACCGTACTTCCAGGAGCCTTTTCCCAGTGTCTGACATGTCGCCCAACTTCGCTTACACAAAACGCTTCAACGCCGTCCTCGCCTACATTAATGAGAATCTCGAAGGTGATCTGTCGGTGAATACGTTGAGCCATGTGGCGAACTTTTCGGCATTTCACTTCCATCGACAATTCACCGCGTTCGTAGGCGTGCCTGTTTCACGTTATGTGCAACTGATGCGATTACGACGCGCGGCGCATCGCCTGGCCGCCGTCGCTGATCATTCGGTACTGGAGGCCGCACTCGGTGCCGGCTTCGAAAGTCCGGAGGCATTTTGCAGGGCGTTCAGGCGAGCGTTCGGTATGACGCCGAGTGCGTTCAGGAAGGAGCCGAACTGGCAGGTCTGGAATGCGGTGTTCGCAATCCCTCATTTTTCCAGGACTATCATCATGCAAATACGAATCGTGCAAATCCCTGAAGTCAGGGTCGCAGCATTTGAACACTGCGGGCCCGCCGGGCTCGTCAATGAGAGCGTGCGCAAGTTCATCGAGTGGCGTAAGCAGAGCGGACAGTCGCCGGTGGCGTCGAGTCGCAGCTTTGGCATTCCCTATGGCAACCCCGATACGACACCTGCGCAGGAATTCCGCTTCGCAATCTGCGGCGAAATTCACGAGGCCGTGGCGCCGAATGAGTTCGGCGTTCGCGAAATCGTCATTCCCGGCGGTCGCTGCGTCGTGGTGCGACATGAGGGGTCACCGGATCACATCGGCGAAACGATCTATCCAATTTACCGCGATTGGCTTCCTGCCAGTGGAGAGGAACTTCGTGACCAGCCGCTGTTCTTCCATTACCTGAGCATCTACCCCGAGACACCGCAGGATCGCTGGCAAACTGATGTGTATGTTCCGCTGCAATAGCGAAGCAAGCAGCCTTCCCCCCAACGCTCGTAAAGGCTCCAAGGCAACCGTCAACAAGAGCGTCTTGCCCGCGCCATCGGCCTAAGGTGATTTCGTCAAGACGTATCTACCGGACGGCTACTGAACCAGGGACGAGGCCCTGATGATTTTTAGACCAGGCTTATCCGGTCTGCTTGACGGATTAAGCGGTGCTGTACCACGTTCAGGGAGCGTGGCGGAAAGTAGAACGAGAAACCTGGCGTATCGAAGGGGCCAGCTCGGCATCAGAAAGAGGCCGCGATTGCTTGGGCGAATTGCTGGTCAGACATCAGCGGTGGCGTGTATGCCGTATGGTAATAGCGTAGTGCCTGCTCAAACTGAGCGCCGCGAATCTCGCCATCTGAGCCAATGAATGCAAGCGCGTCGGCCTTGGCGGGCTTGAAGTTTCTTGCAGCCACCTCAGAAAGCCCGGTAGTTGCAGAAAGGACAGTGGTTGGAGCTAACGTAATCATCATCATCGAGTTTTCATACGAGCCCTTAGGTTCCGCGGCTGTATAAGCGCTGATTGATACGGTGATGGCGATTACCAAGGTCTTCCATGAACCCATACTTCGATACTTCCATTGCGATCAAAGGGTTGATATCGGTGGCCGTTTTTCCAAAACGCTTTCCAAACGCCAACAAAAAAGGGCCCACCTTTCGGTGAGCCCTTCTAGACCGCCCAGCAGAGCGGATTTTGTTTGGTAGGCGCGATTGGACTCGAACCAACGACCCCCACCATGTCAAGGTGGTGCTCTAACCAACTGAGCTACGTGCCTGCTGTGAGGCGGCATTCTACGGAATTCCGGAGGGGTGTCAACACCTTTTTTTCACCTAACCCTATGAATATGCAAAATATTTAATTTCACTAAGGCAACGAAGATTTTGCGGTAGCTGGCGGCCGATTTTTATCTCGGGTAGGATCGCTGCATTCGTAAAAAATATAAAACAGAGGTTGCAGAATGGCGAACACATCCTATCCAGCGTCCTATTACGCCGCGTCGGCCAATCCGGTTCCTCCGCGCCCTGCCCTGCAGGATGACGTCGAGACGGATGTTTGCGTGATCGGCGCTGGTTACACCGGCCTGTCCTCTGCACTGTTTTTGCTGGAGAACGGTTTCAAGGTCACCGTGCTTGAGGCGGCGAAGATCGGTTTTGGGGCTTCGGGTCGCAACGGCGGGCAGATCGTTAACAGCTATAGCCGCGACATTGATGTGATCGAACGTAGCGTCGGCCCTCAGCAGGCGCAGTTGCTGGGCAACATGGCGTTCGAGGGTGGACGGATCATTCGTGAGCGGGTGGCGAAGTATCAGATTCAGTGTGATTTGAAGGACGGCGGTGTATTCGCCGCCCTCACCGCTAAACAGATGGGCCACCTGGAGTCGCAGAAGCGTTTATGGGAGCGATTCGGCCATACCCAGCTGGAGCTGTTGGATCAGCGGCGTATTCGCGAGGTGGTGGCTTGCGATGAGTATGTGGGCGGCATGCTCGATATGAGCGGCGGGCATATTCATCCGCTCAACCTGGCCTTGGGCGAAGCGGCGGCTGTGGAGTCGCTGGGCGGGGTGATTTATGAGCAGTCGCCTGCAGTGCGCATCGAGCGTGGTGCCAGCCCGGTTGTGCATACGCCACAAGGCAAGGTCAGGGCCAAGTTCATTATCGTGGCGGGCAATGCTTACCTGGGCAATCTGGTGCCGGAGTTGGCGGCCAAGTCCATGCCTTGCGGTACGCAGGTGATCGCCACCGAGCCGCTGGGCGATGAACTGGCTCGCAGCCTGCTACCCCAGGATTATTGCGTCGAAGACTGCAACTACCTGCTCGATTACTACCGACTGACGGGCGACAAGCGCCTGATCTTCGGGGGCGGCGTGGTGTATGGCGCGAGGGATCCGGCGAACATTGAGGCGATCATTCGGCCGAAGATGCTCAAGGCCTTCCCGCAGCTCAAGGATGTGAAGATCGATTACGCCTGGACCGGAAATTTCCTGCTGACGTTGTCGCGTCTTCCGCAGGTCGGGCGGCTGGGGGATAACATTTATTATTCTCAGGGCTGCAGTGGCCATGGCGTGACGTATACGCATCTGGCGGGTAAGGTCCTGGCCGAGGCGCTGCGAGGTCAGGCTGAGCGTTTTGATGCGTTTGCGGACCTGCCCCACTACCCCTTCCCCGGCGGTCAGTTGTTGCGTACGCCATTTGCGGCGATGGGGGCTTGGTATTACGGGTTGCGGGATAAATTGGGGTTCTGAGAACGACAACACATCACCAAAGGGCTGCTTCGCAGCCCAACGGGGCGGTGCGACGTTTCGCTAAATCCCATCGCCACAAGCAAGCTCCCTCGCCACGGGCTTGTTCCAATATTTCAAATCCCAAAAACAAAAAACCCCGGTCTTTCGACCAGGGTCTTTGCTATCGACTAGAAGTAGCTTTGCAGCTTGCTTCTTAGCTTCAAGGCGTTCAGTGGGCCTCGAAGCAGATATGGCGCAGCGGACGGGACTCGAACCCGCGACCCCCGGCGTGACAGGCCGGTATTCTAACCGACTGAACTACCGCTGCGTATCGCTATGGACTTGCGTCCAGTTAACTCGTCTGATCCAAACCCTTGGGTCTGGATCTCGAACCAGGCGAACCTGCTTCGGAAAATATGGCGCAGCGGACGGGACTCGAACCCGCGACCCCCGGCGTGACAGGCCGGTATTCTAACCGACTGAACTACCGCTGCGCGTCGGTGGAGGCTTTTGACAGCTTCCGTCTTGCTTTCGCAAAACTCTCGTAAAACATGGTGGGTGATGACGGGATCGAACCGCCGACATTCTGCTTGTAAGGCAGACGCTCTCCCAGCTGAGCTAATCACCCTTTGCTTCGTTGAGGCCGCGAAATTTACGCAGGTACCGAAGCTAAGTCAATAGCAGGGTTGAAGTTTTTTCAAAACAGTTTCAAACGGCACCCGCAACCGCACTCACGTATAAATCATTTTCTTGGTCATGCCGCCGTCCACCACGAACTCCTGCCCCGTGACAAAACCGGCATTGCGCGACAACAGCCACGCCACCATCGCCGCCACGTCCTCTACCGTGCCTACCCTGCCCGCAGGATGCTGGGCGTGATCGGCGTCGGTCAGCGGCTGTGCACGACGCTGGGAGGGATCGCGCGCGTCGATCCAGCCGGGGCTGACGGCGTTGACCCGGATCTCCGGTCCGAGGCTGATGGCCAGGGCATGGGTCAGGGCCAGCAAGCCGCCCTTGCTCGCCGCATAGGCTTCGGTGTCGGGTTCCGATTGCGCGGCGCGGGTCGAGGCCAGGTTGACGATGGCGCCGTTGTGGGCGCGCAGATACGGCGCGCAGTGCTTGGCCAGCAGCATCGGCCCACCCAGGTTCACCGCCAGGACCCGATTCCAATAGGCCAGGTCCAGGCTTTCCAGGGTGATGTTGTGCGGATCGGCGATGGCCGCGTTGCACACTAGCGCGTCGAGCCGCCCGAACTGCCCGAGCACCTCGGCGATACCGGTGGCGACCTGCGCCTCGTCCGCCACGTCCATGGCAATGAACCAGGCATTGTCGCCCAGGGTCTTCGCCACCTTGGAACCGCGCTCGCGGTCCAGGTCGGTCAGCACCACCTGCCAGCCTTCACAGATCAACCAGGCAGCGATGCCCAGGCCGATGCCCCGTGCGGCGCCCGTAACCAGTGCAACCCGGCCATGAGTGCCGCTCGGCGGCGTAGCCAGCTCGATCACAACGCCGCCAACCCGCGGGCCAGGTCGGCTTGCAGGTCAGCCACGTCTTCCAGGCCGACCGCAACGCGGATCAGGCTGTCACGAATACCCGCCGATTCACGTTCCTGGGGCGACAGCCGACCGTGGGACGTGGTGCTCGGGTGGGTGATGGTGGTCTTGGTGTCACCCAGGTTGGCGGTGATGGAAATCAACCGGGTCGCGTCGATGAAGCGCCAGGCGCCCTCCTTGCCCCCCTTGACCTCAAAGCTCACCACCGCGCCGAAACCGCGTTGCTGACGCAAGGCCAGGTCATGTTGCGGATGGCTCTTGAGACCGGCGTAATGCACTTTCTCGATGCCGTCCTGCTGCTCCAGCCACTCAGCCAAGGCTTGGGCATTGGCGCAATGGGCTTTCATGCGCAGGCCGAGGGTTTCCAGGCCCTTGAGGAAGATCCAGGCGTTGAACGGGCTGAGGGTGGGGCCTGCGGTGCGCAAAAAGCCCACCACTTCCTTCATCTGCTCGCTACGACCGGCCACCACGCCACCCATGCAACGGCCCTGGCCGTCGATGAACTTGGTTGCCGAATGCACCACCATGTCCGCACCCAACTTCAGCGGTTGTTGCAGCGCCGGGGTGCAGAAGCAGTTATCGACCACCAGCATGGCGCCCTTGGCGTGGGCGATTTCCGCCAGCGCGGCGATGTCCACCAGTTCGGCCAGGGGGTTGGAAGGCGATTCGACGAACAGCAGCTTGGTATTGGCCTTGATTGCCGCATCCCAAGCGGACAGGTCCGCCAGGGGCACGTAATCGACTTCCACGCCAAAGCGCTTGAAGTACTTTTCGAACAGGCTGATGGTCGAACCGAAGACGCTGCGCGACACCAGCACGTGGTCGCCAGCGCTGCACAGGCTCATTACCACAGCCATGATCGCGGCCATGCCGGTGGCAGTGGCCACGGCTTGCTCGGCGCCTTCCAGGGCGGCAATGCGCTCCTCGAAAGCCCGCACGGTCGGGTTGGTGTAGCGCGAGTAGACGTTGCCCGGCACTTCGCCGGCAAACCGTGCGGCTGCATCGGCAGCGGTGCGGAACACGTAGCTGGAGGTGAAAAACATCGGATCGCCGTGTTCGGCTTCCGGTGTACGGTGCTGACCCGCGCGAACCGCCAGGGTATCGAACGCTACGCCCTCAAGGTCGCTGTCCAGCCGACCGGCATCCCAATCCTGACTCATGCTGTCACTCCTGAAATCGGTTTAAACGCAAACCGGCCCCTCAGGGCCGGTTGGTTAATCAATTGTTGTACAGATCGATGATCGCGCTGACCGCCTGAGTCTTGGCCTTGGACGCATCGTTACGTGCGTTCTCGATCTTGTTCAGGTAGGCCTCGTCGATGTCGCCGGTGACGTACTTGCCGTCGAATACCGCGCAATCGAAGTGCTCGATCTTGATCTTGCCGCCACCGACCGCTTCGATCAGGTCCGGCAGGTCCTGGTAGATCAACCAGTCGGCGCCGATCAGGTCGGCCACGTCCTGGGTGGTACGGTTATGAGCGATCAGCTCATGGGCACTCGGCATGTCGATGCCGTAGACGTTAGGGTAGCGCACGGCCGGGGCCGCGGAGCAGAAGTACACGTTCTTGGCGCCAGCCTCACGGGCCATCTGGATGATCTGCTTGCACGTGGTGCCACGCACGATGGAGTCGTCCACCAGCATCACGTTCTTGCCGCGGAATTCCAGTTCGATGGCGTTGAGCTTCTGGCGTACGGATTTTTTCCGTGCGGCCTGGCCCGGCATGATGAAGGTCCGGCCGATGTAGCGGTTCTTCACGAAACCTTCGCGGAACTTGACGCCCAGGTGGTTCGCCAGCTCCAGGGCCGCGGTGCGGCTGGTGTCCGGGATCGGGATGACCACGTCGATGTCATGGTCCGGACGCTCGCGCAGGATCTTGTCGGCCAGTTTTTCACCCATGCGCAGGCGAGCCTTGTAGACCGAGACGCCGTCGATGATCGAGTCCGGACGCGCCAGGTAGACGTGTTCGAAGATGCATGGGGTCAAGGACGGGTTGGTCGCGCACTGACGGGTGTGCAGCTTGCCGTCTTCAGTGATGTAGACCGCTTCGCCCGGGGCCAGGTCGCGAATCAGGGTGAAGCCCAGCACGTCCAGGGACACGCTTTCGGAGGCGATCATGTACTCGACGCCTTCGTCGGTGTGACGCTGGCCGAACACGATCGGGCGGATACCGTGGGGATCGCGGAAACCGACGATGCCGTAGCCGGTGATCATCGCCACCACCGCATAGCCGCCGACGCAACGGTTATGCACGTCGGTCACGGCGGCGAACACGTCTTCTTCGGTAGGCTGCAGCTTGCCGCGTTGGGCCAGCTCGTGAGCGAACACGTTGAGCATCACTTCCGAGTCGGAATTGGTGTTGACGTGGCGCAAGTCAGATTCGTAGATCTCCTTGGCCAGTTGTTCGACGTTGGTCAGGTTGCCGTTGTGCGCCAGGGTGATGCCGTACGGCGAGTTGACGTAGAACGGCTGGGCTTCAGCCGACGTCGAACTGCCCGCGGTCGGGTAGCGCACGTGGCCGATACCCATGTGACCGACCAGGCGCTGCATGTGGCGCTGGTGGAACACATCACGCACCAGGCCGTTGTCCTTGCGCAGGAATAACCGGCCGTCATGGCTGGTCACGATACCGGCAGCGTCCTGGCCGCGGTGCTGGAGCACGGTTAGCGCGTCATACAGCGCCTGATTGACGTTCGACTTACCGACGATACCGACGATGCCACACATGCGACGCAACCCCTACTTAATGGATCTGAACTGAACAACACTTACTGCGGCGTTTTGGCCATCGGCAAGAGGTGTTCCTTGAACGGTATTTCAGCGGGTACGCTGATACCGCTGGCAAGCCACTGACTGCTCCAACCCAGGATCAGGTTTTTGGACCAGTCTGCGACCAATAGAAATTGTGGCACGAGCCGGGACTCCTGCCACCACGTATCCTGCTGTACCGGCCCCAGGCTCAAGAGCCCGACGGCCACGACCACCAGCAACGCGCCACGCGCGGCGCCAAAGGCCATGCCCAGGAACCGGTCCGTCCCGGAAAGCCCGGTGACGCGAATCAGTTCGCCGATCAGATAATTGATCATTGCGCCAACCAGCAAGGTGGCGATAAACAAGATGGCACAGCCCGCGATCACGCGAGCCGACGGAGTTTCGATGTATCCGGCGAGGTACTGGGACAGCGAACCACCAAACATCCAGGCTACGACTCCCGCGATGATCCAGGTCAGCAGCGAGAGGGCTTCCTTGACGAAGCCGCGGCTCAGACTGATCAATGCGGAGATGGCGACGATCGCAACGATCGCCCAGTCAACCCAGGTAAATGGCACGGTGCAGCCTACAGACGGATAAGGCGGCGCATTTTAGCAGAGCGCAGGGCTGTCGGTAAGCTGCGTGATTCAAATCAGCTAAATCGCTGTCAGCCGCGCTCTGGCTGGAAGCGCACCACAAAACCCTTGAGGTTCTGCTGGCGGCTGAGCAGATCACGCAGACGGTCGGCTTCGGCACGCTCGATCAGCGGGCCGACAAACACCCGGTTCTTGCCATCGGCAGAGCGGATGTAGGCGTTGTAGCCCTGGCTGCGCAGGGTTTTCTGCAAGTTCTCGGCACTTTCGCGACTGGTCAGGCTGGCCAGTTGCACCGACCAACTGACCGACAGGCCATTGGCATCCACCCGGCTTTGCGTGGTGTCCGGCTTGGTCGTGGCGGCGGTAATCGGCTGGCTTGGGGCCGGCTTGACCACTGGAGCGGCCGGAACGGGGGCTGGAGCCGGAGCGACTGACGGCTTGTTCGGTGCGGCAGGCGCAGGCGTTGCGGGTGCAGGTGCTATCGGCATCGACGGCGCCGATTGCTCGGCCAGCTCCTCGTCGCTCGGGACAGGTTCCTGAGGCAATGCCTGGGGCTCGGGCACTGCCACCGGTTCAACCTGCACAGGCGGCACCGAAGGCGCCTGGGGCGCGGCCGGCGCGTCGACCGTGACCTGGCGTTGCTCGTCCTGACGGGAAAACAGCATCGGCAGGAAAATCACCGCCAGGGCCACCAACACCAGGGCGCCGACCATGCGCTGCTTGTACGCCTTATCCAGCAATGCCATCTGCAGCCTCCTCCGTGGAGCGCCGGGCCAACCATTGAAGGGCCTCGGCAACACAAAAAAATGATCCGAACAGCAGGATTTCATCATCAGCCGTTGCCAGGGCGCACTGCCCTTCCAGCGCGGCGGCCACGCTAGCGTAGGTTTGCACTGAAGCGCCGCGGCGCTGCAAAGCCTCCTGCAACTGCGCCGCGGTACGCGAGCGCGGCGAATCCAGCGGCGTCACCGCCCAATGCTGGACACTAGCACCCAACGCCTCGACAACGCCATCCAGATCCTTGTCGGACAGCAGCCCGAACACCGCCAGGCGCCGCCCCACCACGGGCCGCCGTGCCAGGCGCTCGGCCAGGTACTGCGCCGCGTGGGGATTATGGCCGACATCCAGCAACAGGTTCAGGCGCTTGCCTTGCCAATCGAACTGACGACGATCGAGGCGCCCGACCACACGGGTCGCCTGCAGCGCCTGGACGATTTGCCCGGCATCCCATGGCAAGCCCAGCAACAGGTAGGCCTGGAGCGCCAGGGCGGCGTTTTCCATCGGCAGGTCCAGCAAGGGCAGATCGTGCAATTCCACCGGATTGCCCCGCAGGTCGCTGCCGCGCCATTGCCAGTGCTGCTCGGTCATCGCCAGGTCGAAATCCCGCCCGCGCAGAAAGAACGGGCAGTTCAATTCGCGAACCTTGTCCAGCAACGGCTGGGGGGGATTGAGATCGCCGCAGAGCGCAGGCGCGCCCTGGCGAAAGATGCCGGCCTTCTCGAAGGCCACGGATTCGCGGGTATCGCCCAGGTAATCGGCATGGTCCACGCCAATGCTGGTGACCAGTGCAATGTCTGCGTCCACCAGGTTGACCGTATCCAGCCGTCCGCCCAGGCCGACTTCCAGCACGACCGCATCGAGACCGGCACGGGCAAACAACCAGAACGCCGCCAGGGTGCCCATCTCGAAATAAGTGAGGGTTGTATCGCCTCGCCCGGCTTCCACAGCGGCAAAGGCTTCGCACAGCTGGGCGTCAGAGGCTTCGACGCCGTTCACTTGCACCCGCTCGTTGTAGCGCAGCAGGTGCGGCGAGCTGTAGACACCGACGCTCAGCCCCTGGGCCCGCAGCAACGAGGCCACGAAGGCGCAGGTCGAACCCTTGCCGTTGGTGCCGGTGACGGTGATGACCCGGGGCGCCGGCTTGGCCAGTCCCATGCGGGACGCTACCGTTTGCGAGCGCTCCAGCCCCATGTCGATGGCCGATGGATGCAACTGCTCGAGGTAGGCAAGCCAGTCGCCCAGGGTGCGTTGGGTCATAGCCCGGCAGGCACTGGCGGAACCACGATCGGCTCGATCGGTGCGGCGACGAATTTCGGCGTCGGCAGACCCATCAGTTGTGCCAGCAGGTTGCCCAGGCGCGGACGCAGCTCCTGGCGATGGATGATCATGTCGATGGCGCCGTGCTCCAGCAGGAACTCACTGCGCTGGAAGCCTTCCGGCAGTTTTTCACGCACGGTCTGCTCGATCACGCGCGGGCCGGCGAAGCCGATCAGGGCTTTCGGCTCGCCGACGATCACGTCGCCGAGCATGGCCAGGCTGGCGGAAACACCACCGTAGACCGGGTCGGTCAGCACCGAGATGAACGGAATGCCTTCTTCGCGCAGACGCGCCAGCACCGCGGAGGTCTTGGCCATTTGCATCAGGGAGATCAGCGCTTCCTGCATCCGCGCACCGCCGGAAGCGGCGAAGCAGATCATCGGGCAACGGTTTTCCAGAGCGTAGTTGGCGGCACGAACGAAGCGCTCACCGACGATGGCGCCCATGGAACCGCCCATGAAGGAAAATTCGAAGGCCGAGACCACCACCGGCATGCCCAGCAGGGTGCCGCTCATGGATATCAGCGCGTCTTTTTCGCCGGTCTGCTTCTGGGCAGCAGTCAGGCGGTCCTTGTATTTTTTGCCATCGCGGAATTTCAGGCGATCCACTGGCTCCAGGTCGGCACCCAGCTCAACACGGCCTTCGGCATCGAGGAAAATGTCGATACGGGCACGCGCGCCGATGCGCATGTGGTGGTTGCACTTGGGGCAAACGTCCAGGGTCTTTTCCAGTTCGGGACGGTACAGCACCGCCTCGCAGGATGGACATTTGTGCCACAGACCTTCAGGCACCGAGCTTTTCTTCACCTCGGAACGCATGATCGAAGGGATCAGTTTGTCTACCAACCAGTTGCTCATGCTTTCTTTCTCCAGTACCGGCGGCCCGAACGCTTTGGTTCGCGGCCCCGCGTATGCCCTTGAGCTAAATTCATTGTGCGGCGAGTCGAAGGGCCGCCACGGTCAGTGCAAAACATGACCTGCGTACAACCCAACCTTCCTCAGCCATCCCGGCAACCGCACGGCGGCTACCACTTCGCTATCGGCCCACCCGGAGGCGGCACCTGCCTGCTTTGTACAGTGCTGGTATGGACGGCGGCAGTCTGCCAGCCGTCACATTGACGACTGGCTGTTGCGCACAGCGGCCATGAATGCACGAATCTTTGCAGGGTCCTTGATGCCCTTGCTCTGCTCCACGCCCCCGCTCACGTCCACCGCGTAAGGGCGAACCTGGCGAATGGCCTGGGCCACGTTGTCCACGGTCAGGCCACCGGCCAGGATAATCGGTTTGTCCAGGCCTTGGGGCACCAGCGACCAATCGAACGCTTCACCGGTCCCTCCGGGAACGCCTTCCACATAGGTGTCCAGCAAAATGCCGCTGGCACCGGCGAAAGCTGCGCAACTGGCGGCAATGTCATCCCCGGCCTTGACCCGCAACGCCTTGATGTACGGACGATGCCAGCCTTCGCAATCGGCTGGGGCCTCGTCGCCATGGAACTGCAACAAGCCCAGCGGCACCGCATCGAGTATTTCGCCCAGCTCGCAACGACTGGCATTGACGAACAGGCCCACGGACGTCACGAACGGCGGCAAGGCCTGGATAATCGCCCTCGCCTGCTGCACCGTCACCGCGCGCGGGCTCTTGGCGTAAAACACCAGCCCGATGGCATCGGCCCCGGCCTCGACCGCCGCCAACGCGTCCTCGACGCGGGTGATCCCGCAAATCTTGCTGCGAACGACCGGCATGGTGGGTAAAACCTCAGGCAAATCCGTGAAAGTCCCGGATGGTAGCAAATGCTGCGGAGGGCGTCAGCCGTCGAGTTCCGAGAAGCCCGTGAGGAAATGTGGCCCGATGTAACGCTCCGGCAACTCGAACTCATCGCGATATTCGACCTGTACCAGGTACAAGCCAAACGGGTGCGCCGTGACGCCACCGGAGCGACGGACACGACTGTCGAGCACTTCCTTGATCCACTCCACCGGCCGTTCGCCAGCACCAATGGTCATCAGCACGCCGGCAATATTGCGCACCATGTGATGCAGGAACGCGCTGGCGCGGATGTCGAGCACGATCATCTTGCCGTGACGGGTCACGCGCAGGTGATGCAACTCCTTGATCGGCGACTTGGCCTGGCACTGGCCGGCACGGAAGGCGCTGAAATCATGGACGCCGACCAGGTATTGCGCGGCCTCGGCCATGCGCTCGACGTCCAGCGGACGGTGATTCCAGGTAATTTCTTCGTTCAGGTGCGCCGGGCGGATCTGATCGTTGTAGATCACGTAGCGATACCGCCGGGCGATGGCCTTGAAGCGTGCATGGAAGTGCGCCGGCATCACCTTGGCCCAACTGACGCTGACATCGTGGGGCAAGTTGATGTTGGCGCCCATCACCCAGGCCTTCATCGAACGCTCGACCTGGGTGTCGAAATGCACCACCTGGCCGCAGGCATGCACGCCGGCATCGGTACGACCGGCGCAATGCAGCGACACGGGCGAGTCGGCGACTTTGGACAGGGCGTTTTCAAGGGTTTCCTGCACCGTCAATACACCGGAAGCCTGGCGCTGCCAGCCACGATAGCGCGAGCCTTTGTATTCAACGCCCAAGGCGATCCGGAAAAAGCCGTCGGCCGCCATTTCGGCGGCCGGGTTGTCTATGTTTGCCAAGAAATTACAGCCTGCTGAGGTACGCAAAGGCGGGCATTATAAGGCCGATGGCTTGGGATGCCAGTCCGGCGGGTGATCCTGTGTTGAATGGGCTGACGCCATCGCGAGCAAGCTCGCTCCCACAGGGACTCTCCAGCGTTCATGAGCTCCGCGCTCACCGCAAATGCCTGTGGGAGCCGAGCTGCTCGCTATAGCGGTGGGTCAGCTTGCATTGATGTTGAATGTACCTAGGTCATCGCGAGCAAGCTTTGCTCCCACAGGGACTCTCCAGCGTTCATGAGCTCCGCGCTCACCGCAAATCCCTGTGGGAGCCGAGCTTGCTCGCGATAGCGGCGGGTCAGCTTGCACTGATGTTGAATGCACCTCGGTCATCGCGAGCAAGCTTTGCTCCCACAGGGACTCTCCAGCGCTCTTGAGCTCCGCGCTCACCGCAAATGCCTGTGGGAGCCGAGCTTGCTCGCGATAGCGGTGGGTCAGCTTGCATTGATGTTGAATGTACCTAGGTCATCGCGAGCAAGCTTTGCTCCCACAGGGACTCTCCAGCGCTCTTAAGCTCCGCGCTCTCCGCAAATGCCTGTGGGAGCCGAGCTTGCTCGCGATAGCGGTGGGTCAGCTTGCATTGATGTTGAATGTACCTCGGTCATCGCGAGCAAGCTTTGCTCCCACAGGGGTTCTCCAGCGTTCATGAGCTCCGCGCTCTCCGCAAATGCCTGTGGGAGCCGAGCTTGCTCGCGATAGCGCCCCCCCCCGGTGGGTCAGCTTGCATTGATGTTGAATGCACCTCGGTCATCGCGAGCAAGCTTTGCTCCCACAGGGACTCTCCAGCGCTCTTGAGCTCCGCGCTCNAGCGGTGGGTCAGCTTGCATTGATGTTGAATGCACCTCGGTCATCGCGAGCAAGCTTTGCTCCCACAGGGACTCTCCAGCGCTCTTGAGCTCCGCGCTCTCCGCAAATGCCTGTGGGAGCCGAGCTTGCTCGCGATAGCGGCGTGCCAGCTTGCATTGATGTTGAATGTACCTCGGTCATCGCGAGCAAGCTTTGCTCCCACAGGGACTCTCCAGCGTTCATGAGCTCCGCGCTCTCCGCAAATCCCTGTGGGAGCCGAGCTTGCTCGCGATAGCGGTGGGTCAGCTTGCATTGATGTTGAATGCACCTCGGTCATCGCGAGCAAGCTTTGCTCCCACAGGGACTCTCCAGCGCTCTTGAGCTCCGCGCTCACCGCAAATCCCTGTGGGAGCCGAGCTTGCTCGCGATAGCGGTGGGTCAGCTTGCACCAGCACTGAATGTANTTTTTTTGCTGATCCGACGCTACCCGCCAAAACCCCTTGTGGGAGCGAGCCTGCTCGCGATAGCGGTGGGTCAGCTTGCATTGATGTTGAATGCACCTCGGTCATCGCGAGCAAGCTTTGCTCCCACAGGGACTCTCCAGCGCTCTTGAGCTCCGCGCTCACCGCAAATCCCTGTGGGAGCCGAGCTTGCTCGCGATAGCGGTGGGTCAGCTTGCATTGATGTTGAATGTACCTAGGTCATCGCGAGCAAGCTTTGCTCCCACAGGGATTCTCCAGCGTTCATGAGCTCCGCGCTCACCGCAAATGCCTGTGGGAGCCGAGCTTGCTCGCGATGAGGCCAGCCCAAACACACCCGCTAATCCCGCTGCAAACTAAAACGGCAGCCTCATCGGCTGCCGTTCTTGTATAACCACTGACTCAAGCCAGGCGCGACAACATCTCCTGCGCTTCGCTCTTCTGGGTCGCGTCGCCTTCGCTGAGGACTTCGCCGAGGATGTCGCGGGCGCCGTCGTTGTCGCCCATGTCGATGTAGGCCTGGGCCAGATCGAGCTTGGTCGCCACTTCGTCGGTACCGCTGAGGAAGTCGAAGTCCGGCTCGTCTTCAGCACCGACCAGGGCATCTTCGGCGGTAAACGTCGGCTGGCCCAGAGTGTCGGACAGGCGATCCAGCTCGGCGTTTACATCGTCCAGCTCGGACTCGAAGGCATCCTTGGGCGCATCGTGCGCGTCCATTTCGTCTGACAGGGACAGATCGAAATCCGCCGGCAGCTCGAGATCGTCGGCGGGGGTGTCGGCCAAGGCTGGCGTTTCAGTCGCCGGCAAATCCAGGCCCTTGAGATCGTCGTCCAGGTCGAGCAGGAAGTCTTCATCGTCGAGCGCCGGGATCGGGGTCGGCGCATCGGCACCCAGGTCCAGGTCGAATTCCGACAGGTCGTCCAGGCTTTCGCTGGCCTCAGTCTGCTGCTTGAGCACCGACTCGAAACTCAGGTCGTCGTCTTCCGGGAACGCGTCCAGCTCAGCGACAGGCTCTGGCGTCGGCGCGACCGGGGTCGTTTCCAGGTCATCCAGGCTCAGGTCGAAGGCGCTGTCCAGCTCCTCATCGGTCGGCGTCTTGTCTTCCAGCAGCTCCTTGACGTACTGCGCGTCCAGCTCTGCTGCCACTGCCGCGGCGGCCAAGCCTGCGGCGGTGGCGACCACCATGGCCGGGAAACGGCTTTTCAGTTGCTCGACCTGGGCGAAATTCTCGCCATTGGCCACCAACTGGCGTTCCTGGGCGACGAAGGCGTCGCGGTCGCCCTGCTGACCGTAGACTTCCATCAGCTTCAGGCGCAGGTCGCTGCGCTGGGGCTCGGCCTTGATGCCTTGTTCAAGCAGGTCGGCGGCCTGGTTCAAGCGGCCGCGATCGATATGGGACTGAGCCTGGGGTAGCACGTCGTCGGAGCGCTCGGCAGCCGGAGCCACCAATGGCGCCGCGATAGGCGGTGTGACCACTACAGGCGCGATCACCGGAGCCGGCTTGGGTACTGGCGCAGGAGCAGGCGCGGGTTTTGGCTCGAGTTTTACGCTCGGTGGCGGAACGTCAATGCCCTCGAAGCTGCTCGGGGGCAGATCGAGCTCCGGGGAGAAGTCAGCCTCCTCCTCGAGGGCCCGGGCCATGCGCAAGTGCTTTTCCGCTTCCTGCTGGGCCTTGCGGCGACGGGCGAGCAACAACAGCAGCAACAGCAGGAGCAGCGCGCCGCCGCCAATCAATCCCAGCAGGATCGGATTGGTCAGCAGGTCGTTGTATTTCTGCTCGCTGGACGCGGCCGGCGTCGGCTCGACCGGAGCGGCAGGCGACGTCGCTTCCGGGGCCGCCTCTGGCGCAGGTGCAGCCGTCGGGGCCTGTGCCGCTGGCGCAGGGGTCAGCTCTGCGGACATTGCAGGAGGCGCCTCGCCAGCAGGAGGAACGGCGGCACCTTCGGCCTGCATTTTGGCCAGTTGGTTGTTCTTCAGCTCGATCAGGCGCTGCAGTTTGTCCAGTTGGCTCTGCAGATCCGCCATGCGGCTTTTCAGTTCTTCGTTATCCCGGCGAGCCGAATCGAGGCTTTCCTGGGTGACCGCAAGCTTGTTGGAGAGCGCCTGGGCATCGCCGGCAGCGCCCTTGCCCTTGCCGCCCGCCTTCGCTGCGTCAGCCGACACCAGGCTCAAGTTGTCGCGGCCGGCAGCCTGTGCCGGCGCGCCTTCGCCACGGCCACGCTTGGTGGCATCCAACTGCTGCTTGCCGGCACCCGCCACGCCACGACGACCCGAGCGCCAGGCGGCGTTCTGCGCAGCCACTTCAGCGATGGCCTGGGGTTGCGGCAATGCCGTGCTTTGCACCGGGTCCGGCAGGCGCAATACCTGGCCGGTCTTGAGCAGGTTGATGTTGCCGTTGATGAATGCGTTCGGGTTCAACGCCTGGATCGCCAGCATGGTTTGCTGGACCGATCCACCGTTACGCACCTTGGCGGCGATTTCCCACAGGGTATCGCGCGGCGTGGTGGTGTATTGCGAAGGCTTGGTCGCCCCGGTGACCGGCGTGGACACGACCTGGGGCGGTTTCGCCCGGGCGGCGTCGGCGGCCTGCGGCGAGAATTTGGAAGGATCGAGCAATACGCTGTAGTCGCGCAGCAGACGGCCGTTGGGCCACATCACCTGCACCAGGAACTTGACCATCGGTTCGGACAGCGGCCGGCTGGAGGTTACCCGCAGGACGCTCTTGCCATTGGCGTTGATCACCGGGGTGAAGCTCAGGTCATTGAGAAAGGCCTGGCGGTCGACGCCGGTCTTGGCGAAGTCATCGGGCGAGGCCAGGCTCGGCACGACTTCGGCGGCGGTCAGTTGCTGGACGTCGAGCAACTCGATCTCGGCGACCAGAGGCTGGTTCGGCGTCGACTTCAGGGTCAATTCCCCGAGCCCGAGCGCTTGCGCCATACCGGAGGACAGCGCCGAGGCGGCCGCTATTGCTAACACCAGTTTGCGAACTTGAACCATAGCCTCTTCCTTTGTTTGAACATTCCTCGGCCAGCGAGAAGGTATTGATGCCGCTGCCGTAAGGCATTGCGCGCAGCCCCGAAGCGACGGTGCGCGCGATCATTTCACTCATGCCCCGGGAAAGTCCCCCAGAGGGATGTTCGCCTTCAGCATTCCGACCAAGCATAGCGCCCAGCTAGAATCATTCGACAAATTGATGCCAAGTATCTTTTACAGCAAGTCTTTTATCAACAACTCAGCCACCTGCACGGCATTGAGCGCCGCGCCCTTGCGCACGTTATCTGACGTCAGCCACATATTTAGTTCCGCCGGATCGTCGATCCCACCGCGTACACGACCAACGTAGACCACATCCTGCCCCACCGCATCACCCACCGCCGTCGGGTAATCGCCCGCATCCACCAGCTCGATACCGGGTGCCGCTTCCAACGCCGCGTTGACCTTGGCCAGGTCGATGGGACTCGCAGACTGCACAGTCACGCTAAAGCTATCGCCAAAAAACACCGGGGCTTGAATGCAAGTGACGGAAATCTTTAACAAAGGTTGATTCAGCACCTGGCGCAACTCGCGGACCAGGCGCTTTTCCAGCTGCGTATGGCCCTGCTCGTCCGGGGTGCCGACCTGGGCCAGCAGGTTGAACGCCATCTGCCGATCAAAGAATTTCGGCTCCAGCGGACGGGCGTTGAGCAGCTCGGCGGTCTGGCGCGCCAATTCACTCACGGCCACCCGGCCCTGGGCCGACACCGCGAGGCTGGCGGTCAGGCTGATGCGCTGCAAGTCCAGGCATTCGCGCAGCGGCGCCAGCACGACCGCCAAGGCCGTGGCCGATGCGCTGGGGCTGCTGACCTGCAACGGCTTGCTCAAACCGGCGAGCACCTGGGCATTGGCTTCCGGCACGATCTGCGGCGCCTGTTCGGGCGGCAAGGCGCCGGACAGGTCAATCAGCGCACAGCCAGCCGCCGTGGCCCGCGGGGCGAAACTCAGGGTCACCGCCGGGCCGGCGGCGAAGAACACCAGTTGGACTTTGCTGAAGTCGAACTCGTCGACTTCGCGCACCCGCACGTTTTTGCCGCGGAACATCACCGAGCTGCCTGCCGATTCGCTGCTGGCCAGCAGGTGCAGGTTACCGACCGGGAAGTCCCGCTCTTCGAGGATCTGGACGAGGGTTTCGCCGACAGTACCGGTGGCGCCGATCACGGCAATATCAAAGGACTGGCTCATGGGTCTACCTCAGGTAAAACGTGGGGAGCGGCACTTTACCGGGTGGTGGGTATGCAGGCAATTGGCCGGAGGGTTTGCCGTTCCTGGGCAGGCCTCTTCGCGAGCAGGCTCGCTCCCACATGGGGTCTTCAGTGGCCACAAAACCTGTGGGAGCGAGCTTGCTCGCGATGAGGCCTGCCCTGACACACAACCGCCCCCCAATAAAAAACCCGCACCTCTCACAAGGCACGGGTTCTTTCACAGCAGCAATCGATCAACGCTCGAGCAGGATCCGCAGCATGCGACGCAGCGGTTCGGCAGCGCCCCACAGCAGTTGGTCGCCGACGGTGAAGGCACCGACGAATTGCGAGCCCATGTTCAGCTTGCGCAAACGACCCACCGGTACGTTCAGGGTGCCGGTGACCTTGGTCGGGCTCAGCTCCTGCATGCTGATTTCGCGGTTGTTCGGCACCAGCTTGACCCAAGGGTTGTGCTGGCTGATCAGCCCTTCGATGTCGGCGATCGGCACGTCTTTGTTCAGCTTGATGGTCAGCGCCTGGCTGTGGCAGCGCATCGCGCCGATGCGCACGCAGATGCCGTCCACCGGGATCGGGCTCTTGAAGCGACCCAGGATCTTGTTGGTTTCGGCCTGGGCCTTCCACTCTTCGCGGCTCTGGCCGTTAGGCAGTTCCTTGTCGATCCAGGGGATCAGGCTGCCGGCCAGCGGTACGCCGAAGTTCTCGGTCGGGTAGGCATCGCTGCGCATCGCCTCGGCGACCTTGCGGTCGATGTCGAGGATGGCGCTGGCCGGGTTGGCCAGATCATCGGCAACGGCGGCGTGGGTGGCGCCCATCTGCTTGATCAGCTCACGCATGTTCTGCGCGCCGGCACCGGACGCCGCCTGGTAAGTCATGGCGCTCATCCACTCCACCAGACCGGCTTCGAACAGGCCGCCCAGGCCCATCAGCATCAGGCTGACGGTGCAGTTGCCGCCGATGTAGTTCTTGGTGCCCGCGTCCAACTGCTGATCGATGACCTTGCGGTTCACCGGGTCGAGGACGATCACCGCGTCGTCCTGCATGCGCAGGCTGGAAGCGGCGTCGATCCAGTAACCCTGCCAGCCGGCTTCACGCAGCTTGGGGAAAACTTCGCTGGTGTAGTCGCCACCCTGGCAGGTCAGGATCACGTCGAGGGTCTTGAGCTCTTCGATGCTGTAGGCATCCTTGAGCGCACCGGTGTCCTTGCCCACGGACGGGCCCTGGCCACCGACATTGGAAGTGGTGAAAAACACCGGCTCAATGAGATCGAAATCCTGCTCTTCCAGCATTCGCTGCATGAGCACGGAACCGACCATGCCGCGCCAACCGATCAGACCTACACGTTTCATCGCAACTACACCTATACAAAAGTGGGCCACCGTCGAAGCGGTGGGCCCGAAAGATTACAGATTCCGCAGCGCGGCGACTACTGCATCGCCCATTTGCTGCGTACCGACTTTGGTACAACCTTGCGACCAGATATCACCGGTGCGCAAGCCCTGGTCCAGGACCACGCTGACGGCTTTTTCGATCGCATCGGCGGCATCGTTCAAGTTGAAGCTGTAGCGCAGCATCATCGACACCGACAGGATGGTCGCCAACGGGTTGGCAATGCCCTGCCCGGCGATGTCCGGTGCCGAACCGTGGCACGGCTCGTACATGCCCTTGTTGTTGGCATCCAGGGAGGCCGAGGGCAGCATGCCGATGGAACCGGTGAGCATCGACGCTTCGTCGGACAGGATGTCGCCGAACATGTTGTCGGTGACGATCACGTCGAACTGCTTCGGCGCACGCACCAGTTGCATGGCGGCGTTGTCGACGTACATGTGGCTCAACTCGATGTCCGGGTAATCCTTGGCCACCTGCTCGACTACTTCACGCCACAGTTGGCTGGAAGCCAGCACGTTGGCCTTGTCCACCGAGCACAGTTTCTTGCCACGCACGCGGGCCATGTCGAAGCCAACCCGGGCGATACGGCGGATTTCGCTTTCGCTGTACGGCAGGGTGTCATAGGCCTGGCGCTCGCCATTATCCAGCTCACGGGTGCCACGCGGGGCGCCGAAGTAGATGCCGCCGGTCAGCTCGCGAACAATGAGGATATCCAGGC
Source organism: Pseudomonas sp. Root401 (assembly GCF_001425105.1). Lineage (NCBI taxonomy): Bacteria > Pseudomonadati > Pseudomonadota > Gammaproteobacteria > Pseudomonadales > Pseudomonadaceae > Pseudomonas > Pseudomonas sp. Root401. Next base: position 22,111 of record NZ_LMDO01000030.1, read on the forward strand.
CAGCAACGATTTCCGGCTTCAGGCTCGATGCATCGGCCAGTTGCGGGTAGAGAATCGCCGGACGCAGGTTGCCGAACAGACCCAGTTGCGCGCGAATCTTCAGCAGGCCACGCTCAGGACGGATGTCACGTTCGATCTTGTCCCATTTCGGGCCGCCCACGGCGCCCAGCAGCACGGCATCGGCTGCACGGGCACGGTCCAGGGTTTCATCGGCCAGGGGCGCGCCGTGCTTGTCGATGGCCGCGCCGCCGATCACGTCGTGGCTGAGTTCGAAGCCCAGGCCGTACTTGTCGTTCGCCAGCTCCAGGACCTTGACCGCTTCGGCCATGATTTCCGGGCCAATGCCATCACCTGGGAGAATCAGAATCTGCTTGCTCATGCTTTCCTCGTTTGCTCTGTCGGCACACGCCTGGGCTTTGTACCCAACGCCTGGCCGGGAAAAATGCTATCGCTCGGCCCACAGCACCAGTACATCTGTACTGAACGAACCATCGGCCTCAATCTCAAAATATTCACGCACTTCGTCACCCATCGAGCGCTGCAGCTGGAGAATCGCCGCACGCATCACCTCGGGGGTGCGCATGCGCTCGACCCAGGAACGATATTCCAGGCGCAGGCGTTGGCGCGAGGTGCTGCGGGTGTGCAACCCCGCTTCGCTGACCTGGCGCAACCACTCGCCGGCAGAATAATCGCGCACGTGGCTGGTGTCGCGCAGCACTTCGACGCTTTGCAGGTAGGTGTCCAGCAACGGCATGCCAGGCGACAGGACGTCGATGAACGCTACCACGCCGCCCGGCTTGAGCACCCGGCGCACTTCCCGCAACGCCAGGCCCAGGTCGCTCCAATGATGCGCCGAATAGCGGCTGAACACGAAGTCGAACTCAGCGTCGGCGAACGGCAGGCGCTCAGCGGCACCGCATACCGTGCTGACATTGCCCAGGCCACGCTCGGCAGCCGCCGTGGCGACCACGTCGAGCATCTGCTGGGACAAATCATAAGCCACCACTTCACCGGCCAGCGGCGCCACGTGGAAACTCACATGGCCGGCACCGCACCCCAGGTCCAGCACCCGGGCATCGCCACGACCGGCCAACGCAGCCTGTAGCAGCGCGAATTCAGCGCCCTGGGCGTGCACGGCACTGCTCAGATAGGCCGAGGCCTGTTCACCGAATTGCTTTTGTACAACCTGACTGTGGGCGGTGCTGGTCATGGGTGGTTTCCTTTTTGGTGTTGTGTTGCCTGGGCGGGCCCTATCGCGAGCAAGCTCGCTCCCACAGGGAATTTGTGGCGTTCACAAAACACCTGTGGGAGCGAGCTTGCTCGCGATAGGGCCGGTACTGCCTACATCAATCCATCAAGCATCGCGAAACAACCAAGGCTGGCTCGCCCGGTGCTTGGCCTCGAACGCGGCAATCGCCTCGCCGTCCTGCAAGGTCAAGCCGATGTCATCCAGGCCATTGAGCAGGCAATGCTTGCGAAACGCGTCGATCTCGAAACCCAGTACCTTGCCGTCAGGACGGGTCACGGTCTGGGCGGCCAGGTCGATCTGCAGTTGATAGCCGGGGTTGGCCTCGACCTGCTGGAACAGCTCATCGACGTCAGCATCGCTGAGGATGATCGGCAGCAAGCCGTTCTTGAAGCTGTTGTTGAAGAAGATGTCGGCATAGCTCGGCGCGATGATGCTGCGAAAACCGTACTCTTCCAGGGCCCATGGCGCGTGCTCGCGGCTCGAGCCGCAGCCGAAGTTCTCCCGGGCCAGCAACACGCTGGCGCCTTGGTAACGCTCGGCGTTGAGCACGAAATCCTTGTTCAACGGCCGCTTGGAGTTGTCCTGGTACGGCTGGCCGACATCCAGGTAACGCCATTCGTCAAACAGGTTCGGGCCGAAACCGGTGCGCTTGATGGACTTCAAGAACTGCTTGGGAATGATCTGGTCAGTGTCGACGTTGGCACGATCCAAAGGCGCGACAAGACCGGTGTGCTGGGTAAAAGCTTTCATGCTGCGCTCCTTCAGATCAATTCGCGGACATCGACGAAACGGCCGTTGACAGCCGCTGCCGCGGCCATGGCCGGGCTCACCAGGTGCGTACGGCCACCGGCGCCCTGACGGCCTTCGAAGTTACGGTTGGAGGTGGAGGCGCAATGCTCGCCCGACTCCAAGCGGTCCGGGTTCATCGCCAGGCACATCGAGCACCCCGGCTCACGCCATTCGAAACCGGCGTCGAGGAAAATCTTGTCCAGCCCTTCCGCTTCCGCCTGGGCCTTCACCAGGCCCGAACCCGGCACCACGATGGCCTGCTTGATGGTCGAAGCAACCTTGCGACCCTTGGCGATCACTGCAGCGGCGCGCAGGTCTTCGATCCGCGAGTTGGTGCAGGAGCCGATGAACACGCGGTCGAGCTGAATATCGGTGATCGCCTGGTTGGCGCTCAAGCCCATGTATTTCAAGGCGCGGACGATGGAGTCGCGCTTGACCAGGTCCATTTCCTTGGCCGGATCCGGTACGTTCTGGTCCACCGCCAACACCATCTCAGGCGAAGTGCCCCAGCTGACTTGCGGCTTGATCTGCGTGGCGTCGAGCTCGACCACGGTGTCGAACTTGGCATCGGCATCGGAAACCAGGTCTTTCCAGGCTTCGACCGCCATGTCCCATTCCGCGCCTTTTGGCGAGAACGGACGGCCCTTGACGTATTCCACGGTTTTTTCATCGGCGGCCACCAGGCCGACGCGGGCGCCGGCTTCGATGGACATGTTGCAGATGGTCATGCGGCCTTCGACGGACAAGTCGCGGATCGCGCTGCCGGCGAACTCGATGGCATGGCCGTTACCGCCGGCGGTGCCGATCTTGCCGATCACGGCCAGGACGATGTCCTTGGCGGTCACGCCGAACGGCAGCTTGCCCTCGACGCGCACCAGCATGTTTTTCATTTTCTTGGCGACCAGGCACTGGGTGGCGAGCACATGCTCCACCTCGGAGGTGCCGATGCCATGGGCCAGGGCGCCGAAAGCACCGTGGGTCGAGGTGTGCGAGTCGCCGCAGACCACGGTCATGCCAGGCAAGGTCGCGCCCTGCTCCGGGCCGATGACGTGGACGATGCCTTGGCGCACGTCATTCATCTTGAATTCGACGATGCCGTATTCGTCACAGTTATCGTCGAGGGTCTGGACCTGCAAGCGCGAGACCTGGTCGGCAATGGCTTCGATGCCGCCCTTGCGCTCCGGCGTGGTCGGTACGTTGTGGTCCGGGGTCGCGATGTTGGCATCGATACGCCAAGGCTTGCGCCCGGCCAGGCGCAGGCCTTCGAAGGCTTGCGGCGAAGTCACTTCGTGGATGATGTGACGATCGATGTAGATCAGCGCCGAGCCATCGTCGCGCTGTTTGACCAAATGCGAATCCCAGAGCTTGTCGTAGAGCGTTTTGCCGGCCATCAGACGGTTTCCTCATCAGCTTGTTTCTATGCCCCGGGCCTTGAACGAATCGATAACCCCTTGGCTTGTGAGGCTGATCCTATGGGGTTACATTAAATAACTCAAATTCATATTTTTCATACTTTGCATAACCAACTGGAATTCAACCGGAACCGCCATGGACCTCGCCAACCTCAATGCCTTTATAGCCATCGCCGAGACGGGCAGTTTTTCCGGCGCTGGCGAACGCCTGCACCTGACCCAACCGGCGATCAGCAAGCGCATTGCCGGCCTCGAACAACAGCTCAAGGTACGCCTGTTCGATCGCCTGGGCCGTGAAGTGGGCCTGACCGAGGCCGGCCGAGCCCTGTTGCCACGGGCCTATCAGATCCTCAACGTGCTGGACGACACCCGCCGCGCCCTGACCAACCTGAGCGGCGAAGTAACCGGGCGCCTGACGCTCGCCACCAGCCACCACATCGGCCTGCACCGCCTGCCACCGTTATTGCGCGAGTTCACCCGACGCTACCCCCAGGTGGCGCTGGATATCCAGTTCCTGGATTCGGAAGTGGCCTACGAAGAAATTCTCCATGGCCGGGCGGAACTGGCCGTCATCACCCTCGCCCCCGAACCCCACACGCTGGTACGTGCCACGCCGGTGTGGGACGACCCCCTGGATTTCGTGGTCGCCCCGGAGCATGCGCTGCTGGAAAACGGCGCGGTCAGCCTGGCGGACATTGCCTTGCATCCGGCGGTTTTCCCGGGGGGCAACACGTTTACCCATCACATCGTGCGACGGCTGTTCGAAGCCCAGGGCCTGACGCCGAACATCGCCATGAGCACGAATTACCTGGAAACCATAAAAATGATGGTCTCCATCGGCCTGGCCTGGAGCGTCTTGCCGCGCACCATGCTCGACGAACAGGTGGCGCGCATTCCTTTGCCGGGCATACAACTCAGTCGCCAGCTAGGCTATATCTTGCACACCGAACGGACGCTGTCGAACGCCGCACGGGCTTTCATGGCCTTACTGGACGCACAAATCGATTTGCCAGGGACAAGGGCATAGGTTGTGCCGCGCCTGTAGGGCCCGAACGCTTGTGCTTTATGCCCTAACCCGCTCAAGGCTCGCGAGATAATGCCCAAACCCGCTGACCACCTCCCGCCCATGCCACGCATCCAGGCGCTCGACCCGAAACGGTCCGAGCAAAGCTGGGACAGCGCGCCGCAGTTGCTGGCCGCCCTGAACGGTGCGCGGCTGGGGGCCTGGTCGTGGGACATCGACAGTGGACAGATCAGTTGGTCCCGGGGCACCCAGGCATTGTTCGGCTTCGATCCGCGCCAGCCATTGCCAGCGGATGTGGATTACCTGGACCTGTTGCTACCCGAAGACCGGGCCAAGGCCCTGCGTGCCTTTCATGCGGCAGTGGCCGGAGCGCCACTGGAACAGGCCATGCACCACCGCATCGTCTGGCCCGATGGCAGCTTGCACTGGCTGGAGATCAGCGGCAGCGTGCTGCCCGACAAGCACGGTCGCCCGCGCATGATTGGGGTGATTCGTGAAATTACCCACCAGCGCGAGCGCGAACAGGCGCTGCGCAGCTCGGAAAAACGCTTCGCCACGCTCTTTCACCTGTGCCCGAACATGGTTTTGCTGACCCGCCAGGAGGACGGGCTGATCAGCGAGGCCAACCAGTATTTCGAAAGCCTGTTCGGTTGGCCGGTGCATGACGTGATCGGCCGCACCACCCTGGAACTGGGCCTGTGGGTTGACCCCCTGCAGCGGGCGAAACTGGTGGAGGCGACCAAGGCCAAGGGCGAACTGATCAGCATGGAGGTGGAGTTCCGGGCCAGCAACGGCCAGATTCATAACGGCATTCTCAGTGCGCAGAAAGTCGAACTCGAAGGCCAGCCGTACCTGCTGAGCACCTTCCTCGACACCACCGAGCAAAAACTCGCCGAACAGGCCCTCAAGGACAGCCAGGAGCGCCTGGACCTGGCCCTCGACTCCGCGCAACTGGGCACCTGGGACTGGCACATTCCCAGTGGCATGCTCTACGGCTCGGCCCGGGCCGCGCAACTCCATGGCCTGGAGCCCAAGCCGTTCCACGAATCGTTCGATGCGTTTTTCGAAGGCGTCCCCACGGAAGAACGCAACAACATGCGCAATGCCTATCGCAGCCTGCGCGAAGGCCCGGCGGGCAACTATCAATTGACCTACCGCGTGCAACTGCCGGACGGCAGCTCGCGCTACCTGGAAAGCCGCGCCCGCCTCTACCGCAACGACGACGGCAGCCCCTTGCGCATGGCCGGCACCTTGCTCGACATCACCGACCAGGTGGAGCGCGAACAGAGCCTGGCCGCCTCGGAGGAAAAATTCGCCACGTTGTTCCAGGTCAGCCCCGACCCGATCTGCGTCACTCACCAGGACAGCGGCCGGTTCCTTGAGATCAATTCCAGTTTCACCCAGACCTTCGGCTGGACCGCCAGCGACGTGATCGGTCTCGACGCCGACGAAATCGGCCTCTGGGACGCCTCGGGCAGCAGCCTGCAACGCATCGAACGGGTGATCCGCGAGCAATCGCTGAACAATGTCGCCATCGTCGTTCACCATAAGAACGGCCAGCCGCTGACCTGTGTGATTTCCAGCCGGCAAATCAACGTCGGCAGCCAGCCCTGCATCGTCACGACCTTGCGCGACATCACGCAACAACAACGCTCCGAAGCCGCCCTCAAGGCCAGTGAAGAGAAATTCGCCAAGGCGTTTCATTCCAGCCCCGACGCCATCACCATCACCGAGCTCGACAGCGGTCGCTACCTCGAGGTCAACGACGGCTTCTGCCGGCTGACCGGCTACCGCGCCGACGAAGTGATCGGGCATACCGTCTATGAAGTGGGGATCTGGGCCGAAGAAAAACAGCGAGCCGCCTTGCTGGCCGAGCTGCAACTCAAGGGCCGCGTAGTCCACCAGGAGATGCTCGGGCGCAATAAACGGGGGGAAATCCTTACCGTGGAGGTCTCAGTCGAGCCCATCACCCTCAATGAAACCGCATGCCTGCTGCTGACCGCCCGGGACGTGAGCCTGTTGCGCAATGCCGAAGCCCAGATCCGCCACCTGGCCTACCACGACCCGCTGACCAACCTGCCCAACCGGGCCTTGCTGATGGACCGGCTGAGCCAGCAGATCGCCCTGCTCAAACGCCACAATCTGCGCGGCGCCCTGCTGTTTCTCGACCTGGACCACTTCAAGCACATCAACGACTCCCTCGGTCACCCGGTGGGCGACACCGTGCTGAAAATCATCACCGCGCGCCTGGAAGCCAGCGTGCGCCTGGAAGACACCGTCGCACGGCTGGGTGGCGATGAATTCGTGGTGCTGCTCAGCGGCCTGGAAGGCTCGCGCAGCGAAGTCAGCAAGCAAGTGCAGACCCTGGCCAACACCCTGCGCGAACTGCTCTCGGAGCCGATGTTCCTCGATGGCCAGCGACTGCAGGTCACGCCGAGCATCGGTATAGCGCTGATTCCCGACCACGGTTCCACGCCCACCGATTTGCTCAAGCGCGCCGACATTGCGCTGTACCGCGCCAAGGACTCGGGGCGCAACACCTCGCAGATGTTTCACACCACCATGCAAAAAGCCGCCAGCGAACGGCTGCGCATGGAGACCGACCTGCGCCTGGCCCTGGCCCGTGGCGAGTTCAGCGTGCATTTCCAGCCTCAGGTCGATGCCCGGGACAACCGCATCATCGGCGCCGAAGCCCTGGTGCGCTGGCATCACCCGGACCTGGGCGCCCAGTCGCCCAACGAATTCATCAAAGTGCTGGAGGACAGTGGCCTGATCCTGGAAGTCGGGACCTGGATCCTCGATGAAGCCTGCGACGGCTTCAAGCAACTGATCGCCAAGGGCAAGATCGATCCCCAGCAATTCAGCCTGTGCGTGAACATCAGCCCACGGCAATTTCGCCAGAGCGACTTTGTCGAACGCATCGAAAATAGCCTCGTCACTCACGGCCTGCCCTTCTCCCTGCTGAAACTGGAGATCACCGAAGGCATCGTGATCCAGAACCTGGAGGACACCATCGCCAAGATGCGCCGGCTCAAGAAACTGGGGGTGAGCTTTGCCATGGATGATTTCGGCACTGGCTATTCGTCGCTGACCTACCTCAAGCGCCTGCCGGTGGACACACTGAAAATCGACCAGTCATTCGTGCGCGACGCCACCAGCGACCCCAACGACGCCGAAATCATCCGCGCCATCGTCGCCATGGCCCGCAGCCTCAACCTGATCATGATTGCCGAAGGCGTGGAGACCCTGGAGCAATTGCACTTCCTGCAAGGGCTTGGTTGTCATTTGTATCAGGGTTATTTGCATAGCCGGCCGTTGCCGCTGGAGGCGTTTGAGCGGTTGTTGCCATGACGTGGATATGAAGCTCGCGTTGGACTCTGTAGGAGCTGGCGAAGCCTGCGATCTTTTGATCTTTGATCTTTGATCTTTGATCTTTGATCTTTGATCTTTCGCTTGGGACTCAAGTGTCTGGGGAAAGATCGCAGCCTCGTTGCACTCGACAGCTCCTACACCGCTCCTACACCGCTCCTACACGGCTCCTACGGGCGCGATGCAGCGAGAGCATGCCCCCCTAGCCACAGGTAGTCTTGCAATGACTCCAAAATGAAAAAGGGCGCCATTTGGCGCCCTTCTTCATTTGCCCTGCATCAGTTTTGCAGTGCGGGTTGCTGCTGCGCTCCGTTGATCGGGATGCGCTTGGCCTTGGCCTCTTCCGGGATCACCCGCAGCAGGTCGATGCTCAACAGACCGTTACTCAGGCCGGCGGACTTGATCTCGATATGATCGGCCAACCGGAAGGACAGCTTGAACGCACGCTGGGCGATGCCCTGGTGCAGGTAGGTAACGCTGTCGTTACTGGCTTCACGCTTGCCGCCACTGATGGTCAGCACACCTTTTTCCACTTGCAGGTCCAGGTCTTCTTCCTGGAACCCGGCGGCGGCGACTACGATGCGGTACTCGTCATCACCATGTTTTTCCACGTTGTAGGGTGGATAGCTGCTGCCCGGCTCGTTGCGCAGGGCGGTTTCGAACAAATCGTTGAAACGGTCGAAACCTACCGAGGAACGGAACAGCGGGGCCAGCGAAAATGCAGTACTCATGATTCAAATCTCCTGAAAAAATCAGCAAGTTTTTTTGTCTCCGCGACCCGAATTCGGCATCGCGTAACCCCTATCTAGGGACCGCCAAAAACTTTTCAAGAGCTTTTTCTGAATTTTTTTCAGGCCGCTTCGGTGCGCTGCACCCCCAGCAGATGGCCAACCGCGTCCAGGTCGGTTTCCCGGCGCAAAGCGGTAAACAGCGCCACCGCTTCTGGGTAATTGCGGGTCAGCATCGCCAGCCACTGCTTCAACCGGCCCGGGGCCTGGCGCGGAGTCAACTGCTCGACCACTTGCACCCAGAAGTCCTGGAGCATCGGCTGCAGCTCGGCCCAGGACATCTCGACCACGTCCTCACCGGCCCGGGCGGCGGCGATCTGCCGGGCCAGGTCAGGACGGGAAACGAGACCGCGACCGAGCATGATGTCTTCGACACCGCTGATTTCGCGGCAACGGCGCCAATCCTCGACGCTCCAGATATCGCCATTGGCGAACACCGGCACCTTGACCACTTCCTGCACCCGGGGAATCCACTCCCAGTGGGCCGGAGGCTTGTAGCCATCGACCTTGGTCCGCGCATGCACCACGATGTGCGCCGCGCCGCCTTCGGCCAGTGCCGTGGCACACACCAGCGCACCGTCCGGGCTATCGAAACCCAGGCGCATCTTGGCGGTGACGGGGATGTGTTTTGGCACCGCACGACGCACGTGCTCGACGATTTCGTTGAGCAGTTCCGGCTCCTTGAGCAACACCGCCCCGCCCCGGGATTTGTTCACGGTCTTGGCCGGGCAACCGAAGTTCAAGTCGATAACCTCCGAGCCCAACTCGCACGCCAACGCCGCGTTTTCCGCCAGGCACACCGGATCGGAACCGAGCAATTGCACCCGCAACGGCACACCGGCAGCCGTCTGGGCACCGGCCAGCAGCTCAGGGGCGAGCTTGTGGAAATAGGCCGGCGTGAGCAGACGGTCGTTGACACGGATGAACTCGGTGACACACCAGTCGATCCCGCCAACACGGGTCAGGACATCCCGCAGGATGTTGTCGACCAACCCCTCCATGGGCGCCAGGGCAATTTGCATGGAAACACACACTCGAACGAAAAAACGTGCGGCAGTTTACCGGATTTTGCCCACAACATCGGAATTCACCACCAATCCCGTGTGGGAGCGAGCTTGCTCGCGAAAGCGGTGGGTCTGTTTGCGAGGATGTTGGATGTGCCGCCGTCATCGCGAGCAAGCTCGCTCCCACAGGGGTTCTCGAGCGTTCAAAAAACCTGCGCTCAGCACAAATCCCTTGTGGGAGCGAGCCTGCTCGCGATGACGGTGGGTCAGTCGGTGAGGACCCCGGATGGTTTCAACGCAGGACCATAACCTTCGATGAATTCCGGCGGCATGCGCTTGGGCCTGCCGGTGGACAATTCGATGCAGACGAAGGTGGTCTGGGCCCGCAACAGCGTGGTGTTGTCGCTGGGCCGAATCAGCTGGAAATGCCGGGTCATCTTCAACCGCTGGTCCCAGTCGACGATCCAGGTCGCCAATTGCAGCTCGTCGCCTTCATAGGCGGCTGCCAGGTAATCGATTTCATGTCGCACAACTGCCATGGCCCGGTCCAGGCGGCGGTACTCCACCAGATCCAGGCCCAGGCGCTGGGAATGGCGCCAGGCGCAGCGCTCGAGCCAACTGACGTACACCGCGTTGTTGGCGTGGCCCAGCCCGTCGATGTCTTCGGCATTGACCTGAAGATCAATAATGAACGGTGTTGCGCGATCCCAGCCCATGCCCCTCTCCCGGTCGAATTTGGATCGGGGCAGTGTACCGGATGCTCAAGCCGATTGCCGCGCTTGCAGACTGCGCCCGGCCAGCAGTGATAACACCCCATCAATGACCCGTGGATCGGCCAGTACCCGCTGGTGCCCGCCCTGTGGCAGTCGCAGCAAACGACTGTCGAACCAGGCTTCATGGATCAACTGCGACTCCCTCACCGAAACCGATGTGTCGTCCTCGGCATGGACAATCAACCCCGGCACGTCCAGCTGGTAATGCGCTACATCCATCTTCGAAGCGGGCATGCCCACATCGCTTTCCACCTGGCGAATGAACGCCGAACGCGCCTTGGGCGGCAGGCCCATCATCCGGGAAAAACCGCGCAGTACCCCCAGAATGCGAGCGGGTGCGGCGATGCTGACCAGCGTCTCGGTGCGCAAGCCCAACTGAACGGCCAACAGGGCACTGGCGCCGCCCATGGAATGCCCGATCACAGCCTGCAACGGCGGCAGCTCAGCGGCGGCTTCGAGCATGGCCCTGGCAAACAACAGGACATTCGCCTCGCGACCCGGTGAACGACCATGAGCCGGACCGTCCAGCGCCACCACCGTGTAACCGGCGTCAACCAGGGCCGTGATCAGCGCCGCGAACTGAGTCGGCCGCCCTTCCCAGCCATGCATCAGCAAGACTGCCGGGCCTTTGCCCCAGCGCAAGGCCGAAAGACCGAAGCGCAAGGTGATACGCTCGGACGAGGCCAGCAGCGGCAGTTCCCAATCCCGCGGCGGCAAGTTGCGCGGGCGCATGAACAGCGAACGCATCTGCTTGGCCACCATGCGCGGAGCCACCCAACCAAGCGTGCCATTGACGCTACGAATCCAGCTCAGCCTGTTCATCGCTCATCTCCAGGGCTCGCGCCTCAGCTCATCGCACCGCCGACTTGGCGGCGCGCAGCAAACGATCCGATAACTCTCCAGGGCCCAGTGCCCGTGCCAGGGCCAGGCCACCCACCATCAAGGCGATGTCGGCCAGGGCCTTGTCGGCGTCCTCCGGGCTGGCCGCCAATTGCGCGACCATCAACTCGATATGCTCATTGAGCACTTCACGAAACGCATCCGGCAGCCGGCCGAGCTCGCCGACCGATGCAGGGATCGGGCAGGCGTGTTCGGTGGAGTCACGGTGCTTGCGTGACAGATAGAACGCCGCCACCAGAGCGCGCCGCTCTTCGCCTGTCAGCTCGCCGTCCATGTCGGCGATCAGGCCGCGGCGCCGATTGAGCAATTGCTTGAATGCCTCCAGCATCAAGGCATCCTTGCTTTCGAAATGGGCATAAAAACCGCCCACCGTCAGCCCGGCCGCGCCCATCACCTCGCCCACGCTCGGCTCAGCCGGCCCACGCTGGATCAGCGCATCGCTGGCGGCCTTGAGAATACGTTCACGGGTTTGTGCCTTTTTATCGCTCATCGTCGCCTCCGAATATTACGATTGAAATATTATTCCTATAATAATTTTCCGCAAGCGGAAATTTTGACCGCTGGTCAGAAGTCTATTTTCAAGGATAAGGGAATTGGCCAAACGCCAGACAAACAAAAGGGCCATTCAAGAATTGAATGACCCTTATAAAATCCCGCAGAGCGGGTAATCGTGGCGTCCCCTAGGGGACTCGAACCCCTGTTACCGCCGTGAAAGGGCGGTGTCCTAGGCCACTAGACGAAGGGGACACAAACCTTCTGACTTGATCAGCGCTGAGAACTGATCGATTCAAGGACGGTGTGGCCAGACCTTGAATCTGTAATTGGTGGAGCTAGACGGGATCGAACCGTCGACCTCTTGCATGCCATGCAAGCGCTCTCCCAGCTGAGCTATAGCCCCAGATTTTTCGCCTCGCGGCGGAGCGACATCTTGCAACATCGCTTCTGTAAAACTGGCGTCCCCTAGGGGACTCGAACCCCTGTTACCGCCGTGAAAGGGCGGTGTCCTAGGCCACTAGACGAAGGGGACGCAAACCCTTCTATACAACTGATCAACACTGAGTGTTGATCGCTTCAAGGTCGGTGTGGCCAGACCTTGAGGTGTAAATTGGTGGAGCTAGACGGGATCGAACCGTCGACCTCTTGCATGCCATGCAAGCGCTCTCCCAGCTGAGCTATAGCCCCTCATCGCTGAGGACGGGGCGAATCTTAAGGGCGTATCGGAGGGCTGTCAAATTTATTTTCAACAAATTTGAAAATTTTTTGCCGGGATAACAATCACTTACCACCTTCCCCAATAAAACTGGGGCCTCGCCTGTTTCGTAGGAGCTGTGTAGGAGCTGACGAGTGCAACGAGGCTGCGATCTTTCCCCAGCTATTTGAATCTCAAGCGAAAGATCAAAAGATCGCAGCCTCGCTTCACTCGTCAGCTCCTACAGAGCTCCTATACAGTTCCTACGGGCCATTTAGGCGATCGCGCCTAGCAGTTTTTCCCACTCCTTGTTTTCCTTCTTCGACACACCACCGAGCAGATCGATGGCCTGGCGCAGGCGGAAACGGGTCAGGTCCGGCCCGAGGATTTCCATCGCATCAAGCACCGACACCGAGCTGGCCTGGCCGGTAATGGCAGCGAACATCAGCGGCATGGCATCGCGCAGTTTCAACTCCAGCGACTCGACCACGGCCTGGATGGTCGCGGTGATGCTGTCCTTCTCCCACTGACGCAGGCTTTCGAGCTTCCACAGGATCAGTTGCATCAACTGGCGCACCTGGTCGCCCGAAAGCTTCTTGGATTCGAACAACTTCGCATCCGGCGTCACGCCACCGGCGAAGAAGAAGCCGGCCAGCGGGGCGATCTGGCTGAAGGTTTCTACCCTGCCCTGCACATGGGGAGCGATCTTCATCATGTACTCAGGGTTCAATGCCCACTTCTGCACACGTGCGGCGAACTCTTCCACCGGCAGGTCCCGCAGCCACTGGCCGTTGAGCCACGACAGCTTCTCGACGTCGAAGATCGGCCCGCCCAGGGACACGCGCGACAGGTCGAAATGCTCGACCATTTCCTGCAGCGAGAACTTCTCGCGCTCGTCCGGCATCGACCAGCCCATGCGCCCCAGGTAGTTGAGCATCGCCTCGGGCATGAAGCCCATGCGCTCGTAGAACGTCACCGAGGTCGGGTTCTTGCGCTTGGACAGCTTGCTCTTGTCCGGGTTACGCAGCAGCGGCATGTAGCACAGCTGTGGTTGCTCCCAACCGAAGTATTCGTAGAGCAGGATCAGTTTCGGCGCCGATGGCAGCCATTCTTCACCACGCAGGACGTGGGTGATGCCCATCAGGTGATCGTCGACCACGTTGGCCAGGAAGTAGGTCGGCAGGCCGTCGGTCTTCATCAGCACTTGCATGTCCATGCGATCCCACGGGATCTCGACATCGCCACGCAGCATGTCCGGTACCACGCAGACGCCTTCGGTCGGCACCTTCATGCGGATCACATGGGGCTCGCCGGCCGCCAGGCGACGGGCGACTTCTTCCTTGGACAGCAGCAGCGCCCGGCCGTCGTAGCGTGGAGTTTCGCCGCGGGCCATTTGCTCGGCGCGCATCTGGTCCAGCTCTTCGGCGGTGCAGAAACACGGGAACGCATGGCCCATGTCCACCAGTTGCTGGCAATACTGCTGGTAGATGTCACCCCGCTCGCTCTGGCGGTACGGACCGTGCGGGCCGCCGACGTCCGGACCTTCGCTCCAGTCGATTCCCAACCAGCGCAGGGCGTCGAAGATCTGCTGCTCGGACTCGCGGGTCGAACGCAACTGGTCGGTGTCCTCGATCCGCAGGATGAACTCGCCGCCATGCTGCTTGGCAAAGCAATAGTTGAACAAAGCGATGTAGGCGGTGCCGACATGGGGATCGCCAGTGGGCGAAGGCGCGATGCGGGTGCGGACGGTGGTCATGGCATGTCTCGGAAAGAATATAAAAGCGAAGATCGAACAGGGGGCGAATGGTAACAGGCGATGGCGGGCGGGCTCCAGTGAGAGCGGGATTTGTGTCGCCAGTCGTCAGACCGAGTCGCGCCCATCGCGAGCAAGCTCGCTCCCACATTGGACCGCATCCAGTCCAGATGACTCGGTTTCCTGTGGGAGCGAGCCTGCTCGCGATGAGGCCTTTGAAGCCACTGCAAAACTCAAACGGTTAGCAACCGCTCCCGCAACTTGCCAATCTCATCACGCAACTGCGCCGCTGCCTCGAACTCCAGGTCCCGGGCCAGCTGGTACATTTTCTCTTCCAACTGCCGGATGCGCTTGGTGATTTCGCTCGGCGAGCGCAGTTCGGCCTCGTAACGGGCGCTCTCTTCCGCCGCCTTGGCCATTCCCTTGCGCTTCTTGCTGCGCGAGCCGGGCACGGTGGCGCCTTCCATGATGTCGGCGACGTCCTTGAACACGCCCTTGGGAGTGATGCCATTGGCCAGGTTGAAGGCGATCTGCTTGTCGCGACGGCGCTCGGTCTCGCCGATGGCCCGCTCCATGGAGCCGGTGATGCGGTCGGCGTACAGAATCGCCCGGCCATTGAGGTTACGCGCCGCACGACCGATGGTCTGGATCAACGAGCGCTCGGAACGCAGGAAACCTTCCTTGTCGGCATCGAGAATCGCCACCAGCGACACTTCCGGCATGTCCAGGCCTTCACGCAGCAGGTTGATGCCCACCAGCACGTCGAAGGTGCCCAGGCGCAGGTCGCGGATGATCTCGACCCGCTCCACGGTGTCGATGTCCGAGTGCAGGTAGCGCACCCGCACGCCATGGTCGGCCAGGTAGTCAGTGAGGTCTTCGGCCATGCGCTTGGTCAGCGTGGTGACCAGTACCCGCTCTTCCACCGCCACGCGCTTGGAGATTTCCGAGAGCAGGTCATCGACCTGGGTCAGCGCCGGGCGCACCTCGACTTGCGGGTCCACCAACCCGGTCGGCCGCACCACTTGCTCGACCACGCGGCCGGCATGTTCGGCCTCGTAGTTGCCAGGCGTGGCCGAGACAAAAATCGTCTGCGGGCTCACGCTTTCCCATTCGTCGAAGCGCATCGGCCGGTTATCCAGCGCCGAGGGCAGGCGGAAGCCGTACTCCACCAGGGTTTCCTTGCGCGAACGGTCGCCTTTGTACATGGCGCCGACCTGGGGCACGCTGACGTGGGACTCGTCGATGACCAGCAAGGCATCGGCCGGCAGGTAGTCATACAACGTGGGTGGTGGCGCGCCCGCCGGACGGCCCGACAGGTAGCGCGAGTAGTTTTCGATGCCGTTGCAGTAGCCCAGCTCCAGGATCATCTCCAGGTCGAACCGGGTCCGTTGCTCCAGACGCTGGGCTTCCACCAGTTTGTTGTTCGAACGCAGGTATTCCAGGCGCTCCTGCAACTCGACCTTGATCCCTTCGATGGCGTCCAGCAGGGTTTCCCGGGGCGTCACGTAGTGGCTCTTGGGGTAGAAGGTGAAGCGTGGCAACTTGCGGATCACTTCGCCGGTCAGCGGGTCGAACGCCGAGAGGCTCTCCACTTCATCGTCGAACAGCTCGATGCGGATCGCTTCCAGGTCCGATTCCGCCGGGTAGATGTCGATCACATCGCCACGCACCCGGAACGTCGCCCGGGCAAAATCCATGTCGTTGCGGGTGTACTGCAGGTCCGCCAGGCGCCGCAGCAAGGCGCGCTGGTCGAGCTTGTCGCCGCGGTCCACGTGCAGCACCATCTTCAGGTAGGTTTCCGGGCTGCCCAGGCCGTAGATACACGACACCGTGGTGACGATGATCGCGTCCTTGCGTTCGAGCAAGGCCTTGGTCGCCGACAGTCGCATCTGTTCGATGTGGTCGTTGATCGAGGCGTCCTTCTCAATGAAGGTGTCCGACGACGGCACATAGGCCTCGGGTTGGTAGTAGTCGTAGTAGGAAACGAAGTACTCCACGGCGTTATTCGGGAAAAACGCCTTGAACTCACCGTACAACTGCGCCGCCAGGGTCTTGTTCGGCGCGAGCACCAGGGTCGGGCGCTGAATCTGGGCGATCACGTTGGCGATACTGAAGGTCTTGCCCGAGCCGGTCACACCGAGCAGCGTCTGGTGCGCCAGCCCGGCCTCGATGCCCTCGACCATCAGGCGGATGGCTTCCGGCTGATCGCCGGCGGGCTGGAAGCGGGTGACTAGCTGGAATTCAGACATGACATAACCTCTGGATTCACCCCTGTCGGCCAGCCGACAGGAACGAGAAAGACCGAAACGACTGATGTCGCCCGAGGAAAAAACTGGAATGCACACAATGTGGAGGTGAATGCCTTCGCTTTCAAGACGAACGTCCTACACGCCTTGAAGACTTTGACGCGGCGAGAGGACTAACGGTCGAAAAAAATCGTAAAAACTTAGCGTAAAAACCGAATCGCCTGTCGCCGTGCCGGGTGATGGCCTCTATACTAGCTCCCCGTTTGTGCACCGCTCTAGTGCATTCGGCTGGAGCGCCACACCTCCCCTCACTCTCCATTAGAGCCGCGCAATAATGAGCCTGTTTTCCGCTGTCGAATTGGCACCCCGCGACCCCATCCTGGGCCTCAACGAAGCTTTCAACGCCGACACCCGTACCAACAAGGTCAACCTGGGTGTAGGTGTTTACTGCAATGAAGAGGGGCGTATTCCACTCCTGCGCGCGGTTGTCGAGGCCGAGACGGCTCGCGTGGCTCAGCACGTTTCCCGTGGTTATCTGCCGATCGACGGCATTGCCGCCTACGACCAGGCCGTGCAGACCTTGCTGTTCGGCAAGGATTCGCCGCTGATCGCCTCCGGTCGCGTCATCACCACCCAGGCCGTGGGCGGCACCGGTGCACTGAAGATCGGTGCCGACTTCCTCAAGCAACTGCTGCCTGACGCTGTCGTCGCCATCAGCGACCCAAGCTGGGAAAACCATCGCGCCCTGTTCGAAACCGCCGGCTTCCCGGTGCAGAACTACCGCTACTACGACGCCGCCACCCACGACGTGAACCGCAGCGGCCTGCTGGAAGACCTCAACGCCCTGCCCGACCGCTCGATCGTTGTGCTGCACGCCTGCTGCCACAACCCGACCGGCGTGGACCTGAGCCCGGAAGACTGGAAAAACGTACTGGCCGTGGTCAAGGCCAAGAACCACGTTCCGTTCCTGGACATGGCCTACCAGGGCTTCGGCGCCGGCATCGACGAAGACGCGGCGGCCGTACGCCTGTTCGCCGAGTCGGGCTTGACCTTCTTCGCCTCCAGCTCGTTCTCCAAGTCGTTCTCCCTGTACGGCGAGCGCGTCGGCGCCCTGTCGATCGTCAGCGAATCGAAAGAAGAAAGTGCCCGCGTGCTGTCCCAGGTCAAGCGCGTGATCCGCACCAACTACTCCAACCCACCGACCCACGGCGCCAGCATCGTCGCCGCCGTGCTCAACAGCCCGGAACTGCGGGCCCAGTGGGAAGCCGAACTGGCCGAAATGCGCCTGCGCATTCGCGGCATGCGCGTCCAGATGGTGGACATGCTGGCCAAGGCCGCACCGCACCACGACTTCAGCTTCGTCGCCCGCCAGAGCGGGATGTTCTCCTACTCCGGCCTGACCGTTGAACAAGTGACGCGCCTGCGCAACGAGTTCGGCATCTATGCCCTGGACACCGGTCGCATCTGCGTGGCCGCGCTGAACCAGAACAACATCGATGCGGTGACCAAGGCCATCGTCCAGGTGATCTGACGCCCTCGGCGCTGGATGAAAAACGGGAAGCCATTGGGCTTCCCGTTTTTTTTGAGTGTGTCGGTCAGGTCAGGTAATCCCCTCGCCACAAAAGCACCAGACATGACGCTGTTGTCGAGCCTATAACTCCGTCGCCCGCTGACTCGCCGCATCGTCATAGATGACATACAACGACTCGGCCACCTGGCTCTTGATCGCCTTGGTGCTTTCCAGCCCCAGGACAAAACCCTCGGCCTTGCCACCGGCGCGGTTCAACTCTTCGGCGGTGCTGGCCTGGGTGATGGCGTCATACAGTTTCTCGGCATGAGGTCCCACGCCCTTGGGCAAGCTGATCTGGGCGGTACTCACAGGAGCACCTCGGCGCGGCGGGCACTGAGAAGGGGTAACAGGTGGTTCATGGCGCGTACCTTAATGTCGGCGAATGGCCGGCAGCGCGTCCTGCCACTTCCGGGCGACCATGGTAGTCCTCTCCTGCCCTGGCGGTAACTGCCAATCGTTGATTGACCGTCAAAGGACACCAGGAATGCGCCGTCCGGCAATGGACGCTTGACTTCTCTTTTCCAATCAGTAACATACGCGCCATTCCGCGATAGCTCAGTTGGTAGAGCAAGTGACTGTTAATCACTGGGTCCCTGGTTCGAGTCCAGGTCGTGGAGCCAGACAAGGTTCCAGAGAAGGCTTTCAAAATCTCTTAAACCCCAGAAAAACCCGCCTTATGGCGGGTTTTTTCGTTTTAGCGCTGCCGATATACAGGATGACGACGACACAGCGCCACCACCTGTTCGCGCACATGATGCGCCACCTGCTCGCTGCCGCCGGATTCCAGCGCATCCAGCACATCACACAGCCAACCTGCCAGTTGCTCGCACTCTGGCACTCCAAACCCGCGAGTGGTCACTGCCGGGGTGCCGATGCGCAGCCCTGAGGTTACGAACGGTGAACGGGGGTCGTTGGGCACCGAGTTTTTGTTGGCCGTGATGTAGGCATTACTCAGGGCGGCATCGGCGTCCTTGCCGGTGTAAGGCTTGTCGGACAGGTCGATCAACATCATGTGGTTATCGGTCCCTCCGGAGACAATCCTGTAGCCACGCTGCTGCAGCACCGCAGCCATGGCCCGGGCGTTGATCACGATCTGCTTCTGATAGGTCTTGAACCCGGGCGCCAGCGCTTCCTTGAAGGCAACGGCCTTGGCCGCGATCTGGTGCATCAACGGACCGCCCTGGACACCAGGGAATACCGCCGAGTCGAGCTTCTTGTAAAACGTATCGTCCTGCCCCTTGGACAGGATCACCCCGCCCCGTGGGCCACGCAGGGTCTTGTGGGTCGTACTGGTGACCACATGGGCGTGGGGCAACGGGTTCGGATACTCACCCGCCGCCACCAGACCGGCGACGTGGGCCATGTCGACCCAGAAAATCGCTCCGACCTTGTCGGCAATCGCCCGCATGCGTGCCCAGTCCTTGTACCGCGAATAAGCGGAAAAACCACCGATCAACATCTTCGGCCGGGTCTGAAGGGCGATGCGCTCCATTTCGTCGTAGTTGATCAACCCCGTCTGCGGGTCGAGACCGTAGGGAACGATCTTGTAATGGCGGCCGGAGAAATTGGAGGGGTTGCCGTGGGTCAGGTGACCACCCTGGGCCAGGTTCATGCCCATCACGGTGTCACCAGGGTTGAGCAGTGCCAGGAACACGGCGGCGTTGGCCTGGGCCCCGGCATGAGGCTGGACGTTGGCGTAATCGCAATCGAACAGCGCCTTGACCCGCTCGATGGCCAGGCGCTCAGCCACGTCGACATACTCGCAACCGCTGTAGTAGCGCTTGCCCGGGTAACCTTCGGCGTACTTGTTGGTGAATACCGAGTCCTGAATCGCCATCACTAATGGGCTGGCGTAGTTCTCGGAGGCGATCAGCTCGACGTGATCTTCCTGGCGGCATTCTTCGTTGTGAATCGCCTCACATAGCTCGGCGTCGAACGCTTCAAGGGTCAGGGATGAGTCGTACATGATGATAGGGTCCTGTGGATGGGAAAAATGAGACGGGCGCAGTGCCTGACGATCAGCGATGGCAGCAGTCTGCCCGAGCGGCTCCTTCGGCTCGGACTAGTCGTGACTGCCCGGCCGGGCATCGGCCGTAGGCCAGTAATAGGCGTCCGGCATGGCGCGTGCACCGAAGATGGCCTGACCGACACGCACCACGGTCGCCCCTTCTTCGATGGCGATTTCGAAATCGCCGGACATGCCCATGGACAGTTCCTCCAGCCCGATGCCGACAGGTGCGTCCTGGCGCAGGCGCTCGCGCAGTTCGCGCAGTTGCACGAAACAAGGGCGGACACGGGCGACGTCGGCCGAGAACAGTGCCAGTGTCATCAGCCCGCGCACGCGTAGCGCCGAGAACGCAGGGAGCGCACGCAAAAAGGCAGCGACTGCTTCGGGCGGCAGGCCGTACTTGCTGACCTCCCCCGAGGTATTGACCTGGACGTACACATCCATCCGCCGTCCCTCGATTTGCAGGCGACGGTCCAGCGCCTCGGCCACACGCAGGCTGTCCAGCGCTTGGAATTCGCTGGCAAAACGAGCCACTTGCTTGACTTTGTTGGTTTGCAGGTGGCCGATGATCGACCATTGCAGGTCAGTCAGATCAGCCATGGCTTCCCATTTGCGCTGCGCTTCCTGCACCTTGTTCTCGCCCAGTAGCCGGCAGCCTGCGGCGTAGGCCAGGCGCAGGTGTGCTTCGTCAAAGGTTTTGCTCACCGGCAGCAGGCGCACGCTCGCCGGATCACGCCCGACACGCTGGCAGGCGCTGGAAATGCGCTGCCGCACTGCCGCCAGATTGCGGCGAAAGTCCTCAACGCTGTTGGCCTGTGGGTAGCGGCCGTGGGATTCGTGCAGGGCTGGGGTGACCTCTTCAATAGAGACTTGCATCAGTTGGCGGCTCCTTCGTGGGCAATAGCGATGGACAGAGTCTACGGATAAACTGGCCTGCCAAAGCAGGCCAATTCATTCATATAGAGCAGACCGCATGGCAAAGACCTTCGAGCTCGAAACGCTGAAGATGCGACTCAACGATGCCGAATTTCAGATGTTGGATCTGCATCAGCGGATTCAGCGCGCCCTGCGCGCATTGATCCTCGATGGCGCCCTTGACGCTGGCCTGAAGCTGCCGGCAACCAGGGTCCTGGCCAAGACGCTGGGCGTTGCCCGTGACACGGTGGAGAACGCCTATGTGCAATTGCACCGGGATGGCTTCATCGTGCGGCGCGAGGGCTCGGGCAGCTATGTATCCGAGACGGTTGGCACCGAGTTGCGCGGGGCTGCGCGCCGGCATAGGAAATTGCAAGACACCCAGCGCAGCGAGGCGACGCCAGGATCGGGCTTGAGCCGGCGCGGCCGGATGATTTTCGACAGTGGCGGCGTGGCCGATCAACAGGTCATCAAGGCCTTTGCCACAGGGCTGCCGGAAACCCGCACCTTCCCCACCGATCTATGGGAACGCCTGCAACGCCAGGTCATGAAGGACTACCGGGGTAACATCCTGCTGCACGGCGACCCGCAGGGCGCCGAGCCTCTGCGCAAGGCGATCGCCACCTACTTGAACCTCGAACGCGGGGCCAAATGCTCCCCCGAGCAGATCCTGGTGTTGAGCAGCACTCGCCAATCGCTGTTTCTGTGCGCACAGTTGCTCGTGGATGCCGGCAAACCAATCCTGCTGGAAAACCCGGGCTACTACGGCGCCAGGAAGGCCTTTGAAACGGCAGAGACCAAAGTCGTGCCCATTGACGTCGATGCACTGGGCATACGCACAGACCTGCTGCGGGCAGACCGCAGCGGCGCCCCTTGCGTCTATGTGACGCCTTCACATCAATACCCCACCGGGGCAACCTTGCCGTTGGAACGCCGACTCGAACTGATCAACTGGGCGACCGAGCATGGCAAGTGGATCATCGAGGACGACTACGACAGCGAGTTCCACTACGACGGGCTGCCGACCGCATGCGTGCAGGGCCTGGACAAATACCAGCGCACGATTTATCTCGGCACCTTCAGCAAAACCCTCTATCCGGGGTTGCGGATGGGTTACATGGTGCTGCCTTTCGAACTGGTCAAAGCCTTCACCTACGCGCGCAGCATCATGGACGGCCACACACCGCAGATCCTTCAGTTGACCCTGGCACGCTTCATGGAAGACGGTCACTACAACGCCCATGTCCGGGCCATGCGCAAACTCTACGCCGGACGCCGTACCACCCTGCTCGATGCCATTGGCAAGCACCTGGACGGAATCGTTACCGCCTTGCGCCCACAAGGCGGGCTGCAGATTCCCTGCCTGCTGGCCGATGGCTGGTCGGAGGAAAAGACCCTCCGCCAAGCGGCCAGTGTGGGTGTACAGCTGCCCGGCCTCAGCCGGCTGTACGCCGGCGAAGAAAAGAAACAAGGCTGGCTATTGGGGTACTCGTCCTTGACCGCCCATGAAATCGAAGCGGCCACGCGGCGGCTGGCCAATGCGCTGAGCAAAAAATAGAACAACACATGGCGTTCGACGCTCAATACGCATCCCTTTTTTGTGGGTAAAAAAGCAGTTCGATGGCCTTATATGCCTGGCCGAGGTCGCTGCCGGAACAATAATCCGGCGCCAAAAAGGCATTATGGTCCGGATCCTGCTTTCTTTTTTTCCAACAACCCAAGCTGTCACATGAGCGTCATGACCGGGCCGCAAACTGGCTCTGTCCGCCAACAACAGCTTCATAAAAACAAGGACGAAGGTATGCCCACACAAAACCCTCATCGTATCGTCGGCCTGTGCACCTCCAGCAAGGTGTACAACGTGCTGACCGAACTCAAGCAACTGGAAGGCCACCGCAGCGCCAAGTTCCTTTCCCTGCTGGCGGAAAACCTGGTGCGCAAGGGCCTGCTCAACGAGCAGGAAGTGGTGCACATGCTCGATCTGGTCGTCGATTGAGCGGCATCGATTCCTACTATTGAGCCGGTTGATTTTTCGTTACCCCCACTGAGTCGTAAGGTAACCCCATCGATTGATGGAGGTTTCCCATGCCCAAGGTTCAAATCATGTCTGTCATTGGCAGCGCCGTCCCCGCCCCACTCCGGGAGCTCGGGTTACTGGCCTGCTGGTATCTGGTGCAAGACGGCGTGACCATCAGCGGCCCGCTGACTTCACTGCCCGCCGCCCAGGCCCTGTCGCAACGCATCGGCCCGTACCTGCTGAGCGCCTAAGGCAACTGCACCCGCGGCGTGGTTTCGACGAACAGGGCCCAACTCGACATGAACAGCGCGGCGATCAGCGGCCCGATCACGAAACCATTGAGCCCGAACACCGCCAGCCCGCCCAGCGTCGAGACCAGCACCATGTAGTCGGGCATCTTGGTGTCCTTGCCCACCAGGATCGGGCGCAGGAAGTTGTCCACCAGGCCGATCACGAACACTCCGAACAGCGTCAGCACCACGCCCTGCCAGATCGCCCCCGAGAGCAGGAAATACACCGCCACTGGCGCCCAGACGAGGCCCGCCCCCACCGCCGGCAACAGCGACAGGAACGCCATCAGCACCGCCCAGGGCAACACCGTCGGAATCCCCAGGATCCAGAAGATCAGCCCACCCAACGCACCTTGGCTGATGGCGACCAGCAGGTTGCCTTTCACCGTGGCGCGCACCACCCGATTGAATTTCAGTTGCAGGCGGCGCTTTTGGTGTTCGGCCAAGGGAACGGCCGTGCGCACTTTGCGCACCAACTCCGCACCGTCGCGCAGAAAGAAGAACAGCAGATAGATCATCACGAAGAAGCTGACCAGGAACTGAAAGGTCCCCTGCCCGAAACTGAAGGCCTGGGTGGCGAAGAACTCGCTGCCCTGCATCGCGCTCCTGACAATCTTGTCGCGCAAGCCGTTCAGGTTGCCCAGGCCGAAGCGGTCCAGCAGGTGCTGAAAGTACGGCGGCAAGGCATCCTTGAAGCGGGCCAGATAATCGGCAATGTCCAGCTCTCCGCTTTCCAGGCTCTTGTACAGCGCCGCGCCTTCCTGGACCAATAACGTACTGATGATGATCACCGGCAATATCGCGCTGACCACACAGATACTCAACGTGACCAGGGAGGTGACATTGCGGTGCCAGCCGAATTTCAACTGCAGGCGGCGCTGCATCGGCGCAAAGACGATGCCCAGGATCACCGCCCAGAACACCGCGCCGTAAAACGGCAGCAGAATCCAGATGAAGGCGATGGTGACCAGCACCAGGAGCAACATCTGGGCTTTGTTTTGCAGCATCTTTCGATTCATCAGCTTTCCATGTCCAAAGGCGGGATAAACATTAGTCCGCCAGGACGCGCCGGAGTGCCTTCGCGTTTGCCCTGTGCCTTTGATCCAGATCAATATGGCCTGGCCGACCATGGGCTACCCTCGCCGCCTTTTGCGATCCGACGCCATCATGACCCTCGCCGCCCCCGAACTACTGGCTCCCGCCGGCACCCTGAAAAACATGCGCTATGCCTTCGCCTACGGTGCCGATGCGGTGTATGCCGGTCAGCCGCGCTACAGCCTGCGGGTGCGCAACAACGAATTCGACCATGCGAACCTGGCCTTGGGTATTGCCGAGGCCCAGGCCATGGGCAAGCGCTTCTACGTGGTGGTGAACATTGCCCCGCACAACGCCAAGCTGCGCACCTTCCTCAAAGACCTCGAACCGGTCATCGCCATGGCGCCGGACGCGCTGATCATGTCCGACCCGGGGCTGATCATGCTGGTGCGCCGGCATTTCCCGCAGATGCCGATTCACCTGTCGGTGCAGGCCAACACGGTGAACTGGGCGAGCGTCGAGTTCTGGCAGCAGCAGGGCTTGAGCCGGATCATCCTGTCCCGGGAACTGTCCCTGGAGGAAATCGCCGAGATCCGCGAGCAGGTGCCGGCCATGGAGCTGGAAGTGTTCGTCCACGGCGCGCTGTGCATGGCCTATTCCGGGCGCTGCCTGCTGTCCGGCTATTTGAACAAGCGCGACGCCAACCAGGGCAGTTGCACCAATGCCTGTCGCTGGAAATATTCGGCGCAACCGGCGGTGGAAAACGCCGTGGGCGACATTGTGCAGACCTATCAGCCTGAACCGACCCTGGGCCTCGGCGCGCCCACCGACCAGGTGTTTTTGCTCCAGGAAGCCAACCACCCGGAAGAATCCATGCCAGCCTTCGAGGACGAGCACGGCACCTACATCATGAATGCCAAGGACCTGCGCGCCGTGCAGCACGTCGAGCGCCTGGCGCGCATGGGTGTACATTCGCTGAAAATCGAAGGCCGGACCAAGTCGCACTTCTATTGCGCGCGCACCACCCAGGTGTATCGCCAGGCCATCGATGACGCGGTGGCCGGCCGGGAATTTGATCGCAACCTGATGACCGACCTGGAGTCCCTGGCCCAGCGCGGCTACACCGAAGGTTTTCTAAGGCGCCACGTGCATGATGAGTATCAGAACTACCAGAACGGCAGTTCGGTATCGGAGCGCCAGCAGTTCGTCGGCGAACTGACCGGCGAACGGCGCGAACGCCTGGCCGAAGTGCGGGTGAAAAACCGCTTTGGCCTGGGGGACCATTTGGAACTGATGACCCCCAAGGGTAATTTCCACTTCGACCTGCATCAGTTGCAGAACGCCAAGGGCCAGGGCATCGAGGTGGCACCGGGGGATGGGCACGTGGTGTACGTACCGATTCCGGATGCGGTGGATCTGCGGTTTGGGTTGTTGATGCGCGATGTGCGCGAGTTGCCTGCCGGTTCATGAAACTGTGGCGAGGGGATTTATCCCCGTTGGGCTCTGTAGGAGCTGGCGAAGCCTGCGATCTTTTGATCTTTCACTTGAGACTCAAGTGTCTGTGGAAAGATCGCAGCCTCGTTGCACTCGACAGCTCCTACAGAGCCCAGCGGGAGCAAGCTCCCTCGCCACAATCGTGTATGACTTGAGTTGGCGGAACGACTTGCCCGGCAGGAACTGCCGAAGGCTGCGATCCTTCTTTCTCGATAAGACCCGGTTGCCCAGGTAAAAACATCTGGATCGAGAGCGAAAGATCGCAGCCTTCGGCAGCTCCTGCCGCGATGGGATCAGATCCGGAACTGCCCGACCAGCTTGCCCAGGCGCTGGCCCAGGTCGGCCAGGCTGCGGGAGGTCTGGGCGCCGAGTTGGGTTTCGTCGGCGACGCTGTCCACGGCCACGGCGATCTGATGCACGCTGCGGTTGATTTCCTCGGCCACCGCGGTCTGTTCTTCGGCAGCGCTGGCGATCTGCGCGTTCATCGAGTTGATGGTGCCGATCAGTTGCGCCATGGTGTCCAGCGAGGCGCCCGCCTCGTTGGCCCGCTCCGAAGTACCCTCGCCGGCCTCACTGGAACGGCGCATCGCTTCCACCGCCGCGTGGGTGCCTGATTGCAGGCGATCGATCATGCCCTGGATTTCCTGGGTGCTCTGCTGGGTCCGGCTGGCCAGGGCCCGCACTTCATCGGCCACCACCGCAAACCCACGCCCCGCCTCGCCAGCACGCGCAGCCTCGATGGCGGCGTTGAGGGCCAGCAGGTTGGTCTGCTCGGCGATCGAACGAATCACCCCGAGCACACTGACAATCGAAGCCACGTCCTGTTGCAGGCTGTCCAGGGACACGCCACTGCTGCGGATATCGTTCACCAACGCATGAATCTGCTGGATGCTGCCGGCCACCACGCGCTTGGCCGATTGCCCTTCCTCGTCGGTCTGCTGGGCTGCGACGGCGGCGCCCTGGGCGCTGCGGGCGACTTCCTGGGCCGCCGAGGACATCTCGTTGATCGCCGTGGCGACCTGATCGGTTTCGTGGCGCTGGCGTTCCATGGCCTGCTCGGAGCGCTGGGCCTGCTCGGAGACTTGCGTCACCAGCCCGGTCAGTTGCGAAGTCATGTCGGTGATCTGCCGCACCAGGCCGTGGATCTTGTCGACGAAGCGGTTGAACGAACCGGCCAGTTGGCCGAGCTCGTCCTGGCTGGTGATGGTCAGCCGACGGGTCAGGTCACCCTCACCTGCAGCGATGTCGTCGAGGTTGTCTTTCATCAGGTGCAGGGGACGCAGGATCGTGTTGGCGAGCACCAGGCCCACCACCGCAATCACCAGCAATACCACCGCGGCGATCCCGACGATGCTCAAGATCACGCCTTGCAGACGTTCATGGACCTTGGTTTCCACCAGCGCGACCTGGGCTTCGATGCCGTCCAGGTTGACCGAGCTACCGACTGCCAGGTCCCACTTGGACAGGTATTCGGTGTAGCCCAGTTTGGGCACCAGGTCTTTGCTGCCGGGCAGCGGCGAGCTGTATTCCAGGTAATGCGTCCCGTCCTTGGCGACTTTCACCAGGTCGCGGTTGACGTAGACACCGTTGGGGTCGCGGTTGTCCTTGAAACTCTTGCCCACGCCATCGGGGCTGTTGGCCTTGAACAGACGAATGGTCTCGGAGTCGTAGCCAAAGAAATAGCCATCCTTGCCGTAGCTGATGTTTGACAGCAGCTTGATCGCCTGGGCGCGCGCTTCGTTATCGCCAGGCGCGGCGGCGTCGTAGAGCGGCTTGATGGCGGTCAGGCCCACCGCTACGTAGTTCTGCAGCGTGGCCTTGGCCTCGCTGAGCAGGCGTTCGCGGGTCTGCTGGACCTCTTTGCTCGCTTGCTCCTTCAAGATGAAAGCCGTGGTCAGGCTGATGATCACGGCGGACAGCAATACCGGCAGTATCGCAAGGGACAGGACTTTAGCCTTCAGGCTCAGGCGCATGCTGTTCACTCTTGTAGGTTTTATGGCGTGGTTAGCTGTATTAACGGCACCGCGCGGTAAAACTGTAGGACAAGGTGAACAGTCCGTCGGCAGGGTCGCTGGATTCAAGGGCCTCATCGCGAGCAAGCTCGCTCCCACATCTATGGTTACCCCCTTTTCTGCAATACTGTTCTTGATGCGTGTTTGGCTTGCTTTCATCTATCCGGCGTCTGAGTGGGGTATAGG